>DHNC01000017.1 GCA_002406115.1 Christensenella sp. UBA4626 | reverse complement strand
ATTTTTTTTAATGTCTAAAACCTCAAATATACTATAAAATAGTATTTTAAGGCAATTTTTGCACAAAATAAAAAAACAACAAAAAATTAAAAAAAATAAAAAATAATATCAAAAAATATTAGTAATTAGTATTTATTTGTGTTATAATACACTTGACAGATTAAATTTATTATTTGTTTAAATAAAGGGGTTTTTATGGACAAAATATTTGAATCGGTTGATAAATTCTTTTCATCCTTTGCAAATTATTTAAATTATAATAGCTATTTTATCATTTTTGCAGCGCTATTTATTTTTACTGTTTTCTGTGTGATTCTTTCCACATCTCATTCTTATGAATCTCGCCTTATCAAAGCGATTGATATGTTCAATAATTATTTTTTGGACAATCCTCAGATAAACGAAGATAATTTGATAACATTTAACAACAAGATGAAGTCCAGTCGTGTGCCAAAGCAACTTAGGAAGCAGTGGCAACAATATGTGTTGTATAGGGAAGATAAAGCCAGCAAATATATGTCGTTTGACAGTTGCGTTTCCATCCCAGTTAAAAACAGCACTTACACCCGTGATGTCCGCATTATGAATTTGTTTGCATACATATTTGCAGGCGTGTGCTTCTTGCTTAACCTCTATTGTTCTTATGAGGAAAGATTGGTAGAAATTTTGCAACACTGCTTGTTGTGTCCAATCCTTATATTATTCCTAAATTATTTGCTTACAATTTTCTTTAAAATCAGGCACAATGCAATAATAAGCGACCTTTATTCAAACTATCAGTATTTTGAAGTAAACATCGACAAAGCAACCGAAACTTTGCCGGATTATATCGACTACGAAGTTTTGTTTGATAAAAACGAAATCAAACGTGGTATTCCAATTTTGTACGCATATCTTCAAAAGCGTGCGGAAGAGGAAAAGAAAGAGTTGGAACGTGCTCGTTTGCGTAACGTTGAGCATGAAAAATTCAACTTCGACGAGGCAGGCGTGGAGCGTTCACTTGTCCTTGAACGTGCAATGACTGAGGCGGAAAACTATATCGCTGAGCGTAAAAAACTTATGCAAGATATGGAGCAAATCAACAACGAAATCTATCAAGAAGAAAATGCTTTCCGTGAAACCACAAAAGAATATCAACGTCAAATGCAAGTCAGCAAGGAGTCGTTTGACAACTTCAAACAGCAATTGGAAGATGTTACATCCAGCATCGAAGCCAACTATCTGAAAAAGCAACAACAACAAGAACTTGACCGTCAACGTAACCTTGAAAGAGATTATGACACAGCAACTGACAAACACAAAAAAGTTTTGGAAACTTATCAAGCCGCAATCACCGACGTGGAAAATCAAATCAAAAAAGCCCGCAATGTGCTTGAAAAATCCATGATGAGCGAGTTTGATACTTACAGCGGCAAAGTGTATGACGAGGCTTTGCGTGTGGTTGAAGAACGTGAAGCGGAAAAATACTCCAAAGTTCAAAACAACATCAAATCACTTGAAGAGCGTTTGCAACATAAGGAAACAGAGGTCAATGGTTTGTATGACGAAAACGAACAATTGAAAGATCAACTTGCAAACATCGACGCAGATTATCAACAAAAACTCAGCCAAAGGGAACAAGTTATCTCACGTGTGTCGGAAGAAGTAAATCGTGCCAAAAATGAAATCGCTGGCACAACCGAACAAGCACCAGCAAGTGATGAATATGTAGACCAACAACCAGCAGCAGATGAGCAATATCCAGATGAGCAATACACTAACCAATACGACTATCAGTACGATCAAGGTCAAGATTACTCTCAATATGATAATCAACAAACTGCTGAACAAGAGGCTGAACCAGTTGAACAGGCTGAACCAGTTGAACAGGCTGAACCAGCACCGGTCGAACAGCCGGTTGAGCAACCAGCGCAACCAGAGCAAACTTACACTTTCAACTATTTGGACGAGCCAGAGGATGAAGGTGAGCAAGTTAAACCAGAGTTGACAGAAAACTCTGAATCTGAGCAAACAGAACAAACCACAGAACAACCAACACAATCGGGGGAAAGTGTTGAAAATACTGATGAACAATCAGTTTCTGAACAGGAATCCACTGTTCAACAGGAAGAAAGCAAACCAAAAGGCAAACCAGGCAGACCTCGCAAAGTGGTTACTGAATTGCCAGTTAAACGCAAGGCAGGACGTCCTCGCAAAGTTGTCACAGAACCAGAAAAGCCAAAGGGCAAACCGGGCAGACCACGTAAGCAAGAAGTTGAAAAAACTGAACCAGTGGAGCAAAAACGTAAAGCCGGCAGACCTAAAAAAGTTGTTGAAGAACAAGTTGTAAAACCAGTTGCAAAACGTGGCAGACCTAAAAAGGAACAACCTGTTGAAAATGTTCAACCAGCAGCAGAACCTGAGGTTAAAAAACCGGGCAGACCTAAAAAGGTTGAAACTCAACCAGCGGAAAGCGAACCAAAACGCAAAGCAGGCAGACCAAAGAAAGCCGAGGCAGAGCAACCAGCAAAGCCAGCAGGCAAACGTGGACGCCCTCGCAAGCAGGAAGAGGAACAAACTCCGCAAGCCCAAACCCCAGCAAAAAAAGTTGGTAGACCAAAAAAAGTTGTTGAAGAGCCAAAAACAACCGAAGAACAACCTGTAAATCTGGAGCAACCTGCGAATAAAGAAAAACGCAAGGCGGGCAGACCTAAAAAACAACCAGAAGCAGGCAGCCAGCCAGCAGAAATTGGTGATTTGGACGCATTCTTAAAGCAAATCGACACCGAAATTGCAAAAGAAAATGCCAAACTTGAAGCAACGAAAAAAGAACTTGAAAAGAACACCAAGTTCAAAAAGAAAAAATAATCGTTGCCAAAAGAAATCATAAAATTTCACAACAACTAAATATTAAAAAACACTCAAATGAGTGTTTTTTTCATCATGTTTACGCCTGCGTTTCAAACATTACTCTGCATCCTAACGGACTAATGGTGCACCATATTGCCGAAACTAAATGCCGTGGTTGATTGTTTATTTGTGTCATCGGTACCCTCGCTATGATGGTCATAAAACATAGCATTTCGAACTGCTATTGTTTTAGCGGACGAAAGCATTATATAAAACGACATCCCGATTTGTCAAGTATTAAAATGTTAATTGTTGCAATATAAAAATATATGGCTGAAAAAGCAATAAATATATTTGCGGATAGACTTAAAGATTTAATGCAAGACAAAAAGTTGAATATAAAAGAGTTGTCGGCACTTACAAAAATACCTCGTGCCACAATCAATGGTTGGACACTAAAAATTGCGTCACCAAAGATTGACAACTTGATAGTTCTTGCCGATTTTTTCAATGTTTCAATTGATTATTTGTTGGGTAGAGAAAATTAAAAAAAATCTAGCGTTAGTCAATGCTGTTTGAAACTAGCAGTATTTTCTAAGAAATAAAGAGCATATTTCAGGAGTTTTCCTATAGTATGCTCTTTTTCTATGTTGGTTGTTATGTAATTTATTTGTTAGGTTAGGCTTTTCTTTGTGAATGTAAAAGATAGTTTTTTTATATTACCAAGTAAACTT
>DHNC01000040.1 GCA_002406115.1 Christensenella sp. UBA4626 | reverse complement strand
ATATATTATATATAAAGATTAGAAAAATTGATTGAAAAAATTTTGTCAATCGTGTATAATCAAGCAAAGAGGAATTTATGGATATATATTTATTGTATTATTTGCTTGGATTTGTGCTGGTGCCAGGATTGATTTTGGGGATGTGGGCGCAAATCAAAGTTCAAACCACGTTTAACGAATATAACAAAGTTGAAACAAAACATGGCAAACCCGCAAATGTTGTTGCAAGATACATGCTTGACGGCGGCGGCTGCATTGACACAAAAATTGGTGTGATTAAAGGCAATTTGACGGACAATTACAATCCAACAAACGACACAATTTCGCTGTCGGAGTCGGTTTACGATAAAAGCACAGTGGCTGCAATCGGGGTTACTGCTCATGAAATCGGTCACGTGTTTCAACACAAAGGCAATTATGCCCCAATAAAACTGCGTAACTTTCTTGTGCCTGTAATCAATTTGTCTGGCTATTTGGTTTGGCCGTTAATATTTATCGGTCTGATTTTGGAAGTTGGATTTTATGTAACTGGTGCAAAATGGCTGATTTTGGCTGGCATAATTTTATATTCCCTCAACATAATATTTTGCCTTATAACCTTGCCTATTGAATTAAACGCAAGCAAACGGGCATACAATATGCTTGTTTCCACTGGTGAAATGGACGTTGAAGAGGCGGCTGGGGTTAAAAAAGTTTTGAATGCTGCCGCTTGGACATATGTTGCGGCACTCGTCACATCAATTTTGTCTTTGTTGAGGCTGGTGCTTTTGGTTGTGTCAGTTAGAGGCAACAAAAACTAATCATTTTACAAATTTGTTTGCACGGACGTTGCCAAATTTGCACATAACTTCATACTCGCTTGTGCCTGAGTAATTTGCATAAAGGCTCAAAGGGTTGGCAGAGTCAAGAATATTGACCTTGTCGCCCTTTTTTAGTTTGGTTTTTGATATATCCAGCATAAAACAGTCCATGCAGATGTTCAAAACTTGGCATTTTGCCCCGCCGATATTTAAGTTTAGCCCCAAATATTTCATATCAAAACCGTCCGCATAACCGACCGGCACAATTGCCACTGTCATTGGTTTTTTGGATATAAATCGCTTGTCGTACCCCACCATTTCGTTTGCTTTTATCTTGTTGACTTGCGTGATTTGCGATTGGATTAGCACCACTGGTTTGTATGGCGGATTGCTGTTGTTGTAAAGGTCAAAACCTATCCTTATCATGTCAAAATTGTGTGCAAATTTATCTAAAACATGGCTATTGTCCGCATGGATGATTGGATGAAGGTCGTATTTTTTTAGAACTTCAACAAACTGATTGAATTTTTTTGTTTGAGTTTCAACATTTTGGTCGGTCGTTGCAAAATGAGTGTACACACCTTCCAAAACAATCTTGCTTTGCTTGATGATTTTTAAGCATTTTTCAAATTCTGCCATGTTTGAAATGCCGTAGCGGTTCATACCAGTGTTTATTTTTATGTGGACAAACACGGTTGTGTTTAATTTTTTAAAAGTCTTTATATCTTCCAAACTATTGCAAGTGTAACTAAATGACGGCTCAAAATGTTTGGAATCAAAGGCACCAGTGATTAAAATTTTATGTTTTGCAATGTCTTTTATATTTTTTGCCTCGTCAAAATTTGAAACACCAAAAAAATCCACATATTTATTTAGGATTTTTACAACGGCAGACACGCCAACACCATAAGCATTTGCCTTGACCATGGCACATACCTTTGCGTTTGGCTTTTTTTGCCTTATTTGTTTTATATTGTTTGCCAAATTGGATTTGGAGATATAAAAATTGTTGAACATACCATGATATATGATTAAATGTTTAATCCTGCAACTAATTTGCTTTTTGTCTGCTTTATTCTTCTCCCTCTTTTTTATGTTCACTATGTTGCTAATATTTCCTTATTTTCTATGTTCCATTGTGAGGGGATACGAGATTTTTTGTTTATCAGCAAACCTTGACCGAGCCAAAAGGCTATCTGGCTGTTTTATACATACAAAAAAAACACCAACTTTGATTGGTGCTTTATGTATTTTTATCGTTTGGATGCATCGAAAATTCACATCCGCAATAATCCTGCCTATAAATGCCCTTTTCTTTGCAAATCTGGGTAGATCTGAGATATCCATTTTCCTTTTTAAAATCGGCGTGCAAATATTTTATGCCGTATTTTTGCTGGTTAAATTCCCCAATGCGATTGATAAATTCCGCATCTTTATGTGGACTGATTGAAAGTGTGGTTGTGACAATATCAAAATTGTTTTCCACCGCAAACTTAAAACTTTTGTCCATACGCTCTGCAATGCAAATTTTGCATCTATTTCCACCTTCCGGCTCGGTTTCAAACCCCTTAACCATATCCACAAAAGTTTGGTGGTCGTAACCAACATCAACCACATTTACGCCAAGTTTTTTAAACTCTTGCTTGCGATGTTCAAACTCTTGGCTTGGATAGATATTTGGATTGTAAAAGAAAAATGTTATGTCAAAATATTCCTTCAATTTTTCAATCACAGCGCTTGAACAAGGTGCACAACAACAATGCAAAAGTAGTTTTGGCTTTATCTCGCCAAAACTACTTATTTCTTCATGCATTAGTTTGTTATAATCAATTTTCACATGATTATTATATCACTTTAAGCAAAAATGTCAATCTTTAAAATTTTGTTAAAACTTTGTTGCAGCATTTTGTTAGCGTTTTATTGCAAACATTGTTGATTTTATATAGCCGTTTGAAAGCAAACAGAAATCAAAACTTTCCACTTTTGCACCAGCGATAAACATGATTGCAAAATTGTCTGCAAATTTTTCTGGCAATGGATAGCCGGATAAAATTGCAAATATATCATCAGGCGCATCATCCTCGCCAGCAACTGTTATATCGTCCTCGCCGTATTTGATGTTGCTTAGTGCCGTTGTGAATTTGGAGTTATTTATAACAATACACTTGTTTGTTGAGTCATAGCCGAATTTAAATGATACATTTTCTTTGTCCGTCAACCCTATTGCAAGACCCAAAACCTTTTTGCAGTCAATTTTCAATTCATTATCCAAAATCTTGACTGAATAGAAACTGTTCAAATTTAGCAACAGACTGTCTACAAGATTTGAAGACAATGCAACATTTTCGATTGTTGAAGTCGACGATGCAAGCGAAGTTAAATCGGATTTGCTTATCCTTATTGCCCCGCCACCGCCAGCAGCAGTCCTTGCCATGAATGTGTCTATATTATAATCCGCACCGATGATGCCGCCGACGAAATAGCCGTCAAGCAAGCCGTCAATGGTTGAATTTTTTACGCTTCCGTTTAAGTTTCTGCCCACGATACCAGCAACGATTGATTGATTTACTTTTGAAATCTCAGCATAAACCGATACATTTTCGATTGTTCCGCCGAGGTTAAAGCCAACCAAGCCTGATGACACGAAGGTGCTGTTTTTAAACAGATTTTCACCTTTTATGCTTACAGTTGCCTGTGAAATTGTGCCTCGGTTTTCGCCAGCAAAACCGCCAGAATATTGATATCCAGATATTTTGCCTGCGACGACATCAACAATTGCATTTGAAACCTTTACATTTTTGCCAATCAAACCAATTGCAGCACCAACTGTGTCACCTTGAAGTGTAAGGTTGCCTGCAACGTTTAAGTGGTTGACTGTTGAAGAACTGTAGGTGTCTAAAATGCCAAACGCACTGCCCGCATAGTAGACTGATGACAAATTGTCCGAACTGAAACGAGTTGCCTGATATTTTGACAAATAGATGCTGTAATTGTTGTCCTGTTGAGAACGGCTTGAATATGCACCGATGTTTGAACTTATGCCGTCGATATCAAATTTGCCTCTAATGAGACCCACAACGCCGCCAACCGCATTTCCGCCTACGATTGTTACGCCAGCAGCATCGACATCAATGTTGTACAAATTGAAGTTTTCTGCCAAACCGGCAAGAACACCAACAGATTTTGTCCTTGAAGCGGTGACTTTTGTTGGCAATAAATCCAAGTTGCGGATTGCATTTTCCATGCTCTTGTTGTTGAGAGAAATCAGACTCCCGAACAGACCGATACAATCCAAATTTTCGCTTGAGAAGATTTTGAAGCCAGAAACATCCATGTTGTTGCCTTGAATGTTGCCGTTAAATTGATATTTGCTGGTTGTTGGATTGTCATAAACCTGCTCAAAACTGATGTCATTTAATATGCGATAATAATATTTTGTGTTGTTGAAATACGAATTAGATTTATCAGTTTGACCCAAATAATAATTCCAAGTTGTTAAATCGTAAATCAAAATTGGGTTTTGTTTTTCGCCATAATCATTGGCAATGAGTTTATATTTATATTCCACATTTATTACTACGCCGTTGTCGTCTTTAATTTCTGTCCTGACAAGTTCCAAATCTTTAAGACCATGGATTCTGCTTGGATATTCAGCATTTTTTTCTGCGTCAGAATCAAATGTGCTGCCTGTAAATTCCACTTTGTCTTGTGTGGAAGAGATTTTTGGCAAACTTGAGTTTAAAATCTGCCATACTGCGTTTGCATTGTCGCCAAACATAAAGGTTGGATAACTTGTTTTGAGTGTTCTATTGAGAACACTGACAGTTGTCAATCCGTCAACATTGTTGTCGTAGCCGACTGTGTCTTGTTTAACTTCATAGCAGTTTGAAATGCCAGTGCTGTTTTCCAAAGCAAACATACTAAGCAAGTTTGTTTTGTTGCCCTTATTGATGTATGAATAACAGTTGGATACGCTGCCAGAGTTGTCATAAACAAAACCGGAAATGTGGTTGTGGCTGGATTCGCCAATCAACTCAATGTCAGCATAACAATCGTAAACCGAGCCTCTATTTTCAAACACGAAACCAGAAGAATAGTCTTTGGCTGAAATGTTGCCAATTTTTGAACCGTTCCTTGTGTGAGTTCCGGATTCAACATAACTCATGGAAATTTCACCACCGGCTTCGTTGCTAAACACAAAGCCTGCGACATTGATTGAGTAAGGCACCACAACATTGTTGTTGTATGCATAAATTTTGCCTTTGTTTTCCCTTGCGTCAAAGTATGTGGAAGCAATTTTGCCAGAGTTTGTGTACACAACGCCAGCGATGTTTGCTTTTGCTGAAACATCAAGTTGGCTTGAAGAATGAGTTATGCGGCCTGTGCTTGTGTTTTCCGCCACCAAACCAGCGATATTAAAGTCGATTTCGTCATTTGAAACAACCTGTTCCACGCCGGTTGCGCACAAAGCAATTTTGCCTACAACATGGCAGTTGGTGATGACACCACTGTTTGTTGCTGTCACACCGCCAAAGTTTGCGTCGGTATAACTTACATTTTCTGTATCATTGCAAAGGTTGTAGAAATATTCTTTTGAAGCGTCGCCCAAGGAATATTCGATTGTTAAATTGCTTACAACCATGCCCTCTTCAATTTGTTTGAACAGACCGGCACTTATGTTTGCATCGCTGAATGTGCCAAAACTCTTGATAGAGATTTTGTGTCCGTTACCGTCAAAAGTGTTCAATTTTACATTGATTGGGTTATATGCAACCAATTCGATGTCGTTTGCAAGGATATAATCCCCACCGCTTGACATATTTTCAAAGTCCTCTTGAGTGCGAACCGCAATAGGCTCCAAGAACGAACTTTCTTCAATGAAATCTAATTGATAAGTGAAAGTTTTGGTCAATACTGGTGTTTCATTATCTGCTGCCAAAACAAAATTGTGTTCATTATCAAGTTTCAATCCAAGAGTGAGCTTTAAATCAATATCAAGGTCTTTATTCATCATAACATTTATGCCGCTGCTTGATGCTGATAAAGTTGCAACCGTTGTTGATTTTTCGTCCTTTTCAATATACACTTCGGTTTTTGTATCATTGGTAGTTATTGTTTCACCGTCATCAAGTTTAACCCTTGAAATATCAAAAGATAAATAATTTAATGCATTTTCGCCGTTTATTGTTGCAAGGAGATTTGAAATTGGATAACCTTTAGTGCCATCTTTGTAAGTATCTTTGGTGTAGCTATCTAAATTATCCTTATAATCCAAATCGGTGTTGTTAAAGTAAAATTCAATGCCGACATTCGTGCCAAGATTGCCATAGATTTTGGTTTGTTTTTCGCCGTCGACAGTTGTTGTGGTGCTGTGGGTTACACTCATATCGTTGATGACATAATTTTCGATTAAATAATCCACAGTTGTGGTTGCCTCTTCAATGTCGCCGTTGTTCAAAGTCAAATATGTAGTTGCCTTGATTGTCAAGGTGCTGCCTGCCGTGTCTGTTAGTTTTACAGAATAAATTCCGTTGCCTTCGTTTGTAACAGTCTGTTTTGCGTTGCCAATCACTGCTTCAACCGTAGGTTCAACATCGTCGCTATTTTTTGTTTCCACTTTAAAGCGGATTGTTGTGTTTGCCGCAATATATTGGTTGCCATTCCAGTTTCTTACAATTGTGCCGTCAGATTTAACAAGATAAATGTTTGCTTCTGGCAACATTTTTACATCAATTTCCATGTTGGTGGATTTTATCAATTCACCTTCCACATATGCACGAACCTGAACTGTATGTTTGCGGCTGGTGTAGTTTGCATCAATCATAGTGGCAATATATATGGTTTTATCGTCATCCTTGTTTACTGTTGATGGATTTTTCAATCTTATGCCCAAATTGTCCGATGACGCTTGAACATTTTCCAACACACGTTTGCCATGAGGTGCGTCGGTTTGAACAAACACAATTTCCTCTCCGCCGGTTATATCGCTGATTTCAAGATAATCATAATAGCCGTTGATTGGAGATATATCAATCGTAATCAAACCCTCGCCAACTGGTCTAAGGGTGTTCTTTTGAGTGTATTTTGTGTAATCAAACTCGCCGTCATTGTTACACTCGTAGATATAGTTGCGGACAACAAGTTCGTCAATGCGTTGCTTTAACAAAGACAATTGAACACTATTTCTCACCCCAGTGCCAAGGTCGCCAGATGCGGCAAAATTGATTATCATAGTGTTATTTTCGTGCAGGTTATAATCATTCTCGCCTGGCATTGTCAGTTGATATTTTATGGTTTGTTTATCGTTTGCCCAATCGCCAATTTTGATGATTGAGATATATGTTGAGATGTCTGTTATGGTGCTTTCATTAAATTGGATATTGTCGATAAGTTCATAAGCATTTTCGTTTGTTAAAATTGCCTTATCCGTCGTTAAATATGCAGTAATGATTGTTGTGTCGTTTGGATACAAAATCACTTTTTCAGTGCTTAAAGATATGTTAGAAACGCCGCTTACAGTTTGCACATCAAAATAAATGGTTTTGTTTGATGTTATTTTGTATTTTGCATTGCCAAAATAGACTATCATATAAGGTGTTACAGTAAAGTTGAACGTCACGTCCTCAATTTTTTCAACCGCCTTGATGCTGAATGGTGTGTTGTAATTCAACTCAATGCTGCCGTCGGATTCCAATTGTTGACCGCTAATTTGCAAATAATCGTTGATAGTTTTGTCTTTTTCAAGTGTGCCAGTGTATGAAACCTGCACTAATAGATAAGTTTGCTTGTTTGTAGCCAAATTCATGATGGTTTGATTAGAAGTGCCTTGGTTCCAAATTTCAGTCGAACTTGAAAGATAGTTCAAAAGCACTGCCTCATTTTTTGTCAATTTAACAATGTATTTATTTGTTGGTTCACTTTCTTGACCTCGAATCGTTGTGTTATCTCGTGCTAAATACAAACTTACATTGTCGCCAATAGGGTTTGCAACATTTATTGTTATGTGTGCTTCAACGGCGGAATTTAATACTGATTTGAAAGTTATGACCGCTTGCCCTGCTGAACGCACAATCAAACTGCTGTTTGACACAAGCACAACCGAACTGTCTGACGATGTTACGCTCAAACGAACCTCAGTTAAGAAATCTGCTGGTTCTGCCGTGATGTTGAACAATTCATCTAATTTGTGTGTGTTTTTGTCTGTTTGTGCTTGATAATCTTTGGTGTAACTCTCGCTGTTTGGATCCAGGTTGTAATCAAATAAATTTATATTTATGATGCCCGAAACCAACTCGCCGTTGCTATCTTTAACGCCATATATTGCTTCCATTTCATCTTTCAGCTGCAAACTAACACTTGTTGGTGCAACATCAAACAAAGGCTTTATTTGTTGCCCTTTTGCCAAAATATAAGGCTTGCTTGCGTTGATTTTGTCATTTTTTGCCCAACCTGAGCGAATGATGCCGTCAGCACCTGATACAATTTCCCCAATTGAAATTTCCTTATTTTCATCGGTTTTATTGATAATGTAAGCATAAGCATAGTTTATATTTACTGTGTCAGATTTGCCATCACTGCCGCCTTTAAGGTTAAAGTCAACATTGGTTGTGTAACCCAACATATATAAGTCAATGATTGCATTTGTGTTTTCGCTTTTTGCAATAAATGCGTGACTGCCATCTATATAGCCATTTATGCTTGAATTTTTAATTGCTGTGATTTGGTTGTTGTCGCCAGCGGAAATAGAAGTATTTGTTGACTTTGCAAACCCGATAAAGCCTGCCGTGTCTGCCTTGCCAATGATGTCCGCTGATTTATCTTTCAAATCATCAGAAGTGTAGTTCCAACGATAACTATAAACCGAGCAATATTCCAACATACTGTCTGAGGCGTTGCCAATTATGCCGCCAACATAAGAATTTGCATTTATGCCGTAAGTTGAGCTTGCCAAAATTTGATATTTTGCGTTTGAATACAAGCCATTTTCGTCCACACCAGTTATGCCGCCGATATTGTCGTTTGCTGTGATTTGTACGGAAGATTTAAGATTTAACAAAATTGTAGAAGTTTCGTTAAAAGTAATAGAATTTAAACTAGTGCCACTTAAACCAATTCCAACTGATTTTTGTGTTTGTGTGTTTTTGCCAATCACGCCACCAACATTATTTAATTTTTGACTTTCTTGATTGATTTGTCCAGAAACATAACCATTTTGAATATCGCCATTGTTCAAGCCAACCAAGCCGCCCAACGCACCTGAACTAAAGCCAGAAGCGGTGAGGTTTACAACCTGAGTTATGCCTTGGTCCGCATAATAAGTGGTGTAAGTGATGTTTTGACCAGCCTTTGAATCCTCCGATTGCTCCACGCCATTGATTGTCCCCTTGTTCCAACCAACAAGCCCGCCAAAATAGCCATAGTCGCCGCTTAAATAAAGCGTTGCAGAGTTGGAAACGGAGTGGCTAAGATATTTAATTGTGCCCGAGTTTGTGCCAACCAAGCCACCGATGTAAATGTAGTTGTTAAGTTGAGAGTTGTCTGAATGTGTTTTGCCCTCAAAAGTTATAGAGCCATTTGATGTGGAGGACACATTGGTTAAATTTGCAGTTTCTTTTGTCACATCAAACACGCCGATATTTATATCTTTGTCACTTGCATTGTTCTTTGGTGAAACATTGTACTCTTTGATTTCGTAAGTTACATCAAAATTTATGTTTTCCATTGAGCCTGCAAAATTTGTGAACAAGTTGAGATTGTCATTTGTCAGTTTTACGCCATAAATTGTTTGATATGTTTGAGTTGACAATGTGTCAATGCCACCCGAAAAGCCACTTATTGCTTCAATTTTGTTTAGATAGATGTTATTCATCAAGCGATAGTATTTGGTTTTTGCAAGGGCATCCTTGTTTATTTGCCAAAAATCGTCTTCGTCATAAATAGGATATGGATTTGCACTTGTTCCGTTTGAAACAACCAAATCAATTGAAATATACGCAGATTTGTGGTTTTCCATCAAGAAATTTTGTGGATTTTCGTATCCAGAAGCAGACTCGGAAAGTTTGCTAGCCAAAGCATCCTTTGCAAACACAATCAGTTTTAAGTTGGATGTTAAAATAAATTCGCTTTTAACTTTAAGGATGTTACGATTGTTGCCGCTTACCGACACAACGCTGTCGTAAATGTTGCCGTTGCTGTCCACCACAACCATTTCAAAGCCCGGATTTGTTACAAACCTTTGATAAGAAGGCAGGTTTTCAAATTCGGTTGAATATTGCTCAACTTGCACCTCATATTCTTGTCCAGCAATCAAACTGATTACAGATTGGTTTCCGTTTTGGATTTGCTTGGTTTCGCTGGTTAAATAAAGGTTGGTTGTAACAACTGGGACGCTGATTTCAATATGGCATTTAAGCGTCAATTCTGGCAAATCGAATTGCTTGATTTGCGCATAAACATCGCATGAAATTGAGCTGGAATTTCCAACAAATTCAAGTTTAATCCCACGCTGACTTTGCTCGGTTGCGTTTAGCACATATTCTGGGTTTGAGCCGTCAAACATTGTTGCATACCAAATCACTTGATAGTTTGGTGCCAGTGTGTAAAGCGAATTTTTAAGCTGTTCAAAATTTTCGGCATCTACCGGTTGCTCCACACCGTAAGAATTATAATATTTTGTGTTTACATCAAACTCCGCATCGGAAGCTAATTTTTGATATTCTATACCAATTTTATAGTTTTCGAGGTCTTGCTTTTGAGGCTGTACATAGTTCCAAAGATATGCTTTGTCGCTAGGCAAGGAAACTTTTAAGTCCGCCATGGACAAATCTTTAAGATAAGCACTTAAAGAGCTGTTCCAATAGCCTTTAATATTTGTCACATTAAGGGAAATATCTTGTTTTGTGATTTCTTCATACACAAAGAAAGTTGTTGATATTTTAACTTCATCATAATTGTCATCTTTTGTTAAAATGTTTGTAAACTTTTGAGTTTTGATTTTTGCATTTAAGGTGATATATCCATTTTCTGCTTCAAGATAACTGCCTTTTTTGAATATCAGACTGATTTTGCGGTTATTCACAAAGCTTTCCACATAATCGGAAATCTTTTGTTCATTTAATGATAATTCAAAATCCACGCCGGCAATGTAGTCGGAAGTGAACTGCTCTGGAATATTTACAAAAAGTTCAATACTGTTGTTCTTATCCGCTTTAACTATGTATTCGGATGAGTAGTCGCCATATTTGTAAACATAATCATTGCTCTCAGCGTCAAATTGTTTGTTTTGTATCAAATATTTGTTGTCAGGTACGACATAATTTACATCTTTTTCTGTCAATTGCTCATAAACCAAGCAATTTATTGTGTAAATAACTTCATCATTGTTGACAAATTGAATAGTGTAATATCCCACATCAGTATTGCTATCTGTCACCATTAAAATTGCATTGTTACTTGCACCTTGACTAGCGTTGTAGTCATAGCGAATTTCTTGCCCTAGGGTTGAATTATCAATATTTTGTTGAAGTTTTAACGGATTTTTGCCGCCACCGATAACTTTTACATTGATTGAGGCGGAAGAGATAATCTTATTTTTATCGCCAAAAATCTTGCTTGCATATATAGCATAATTTTTTGTGTCTGCACGGTTTAAATAAACATTTGAAACCTTAACCTCAGCATTTTCGTCCGTAATTGTTTCGATATGGTCTAATTTTGTGCCTGATGTGGATGTCAATTCACCACCGTAGATTGTGATGTCAGTAATGCCCTCTTTGTGGTTAAATTGCAAAGTGGCAGTTGTTGGTTTGACGTTTTTGAGATATGTTTTATCGCCGCTATAATAGTTTTCAACATAACAAGTCAAACTTTTGTCATCATTATTTGTAGAAATTTCGGTGTATTTGATTTGAATACGCTTTAAATCCTGTTGATACAAAATACCTTTTGAAACGACCATAGATTCATCTCGGTCATCCACTTCAAACTCCAAAGGTTTTCCGTCCAAATAGAAGCGGAGCAAATATTTGTTGCTTGCAACAGCGGTTGTTGTTAAATTTTCTCCGTTTGTAATTGTTGCATGAACACCGTCTGGATTTTTATCCGTTTTTACATCCAAAATCTCTGGATTGAGCCTGATTTTGATGTTTTTCAAATCAGCATAAGAATATTCCATCAATGGGCGGAAAGTAAAACTTGCCCCATACACGCTTGTGCGATAATAATCATACAAGTCGATATCATAAACATTTTTGGTGCCGTTGTTGGCTTGAATTTTGCCTTGAACGGAAATTTCATATTCGGTTGGCTTGATTTCACATTTAACCCTCACAGTCCTTTCCACAATGTCAAGGTCGCCGTCAATTTTTGGAACCAATCTGATTTTTATATCTGCAATTTCATCCGCATAATCCTTTGCCTCAATCACCAGTTGGTTTTTTTCATTGATCGTTGCAATGATGATATTTTCAAACCTTGATGGAATTTCCCATTTGAGGTCGTAATACTTTGAATAATATTTTTCGCTGGTGTCGCCAATCAAATCGTACGGATTTTCTTCAGCAATATATTTCAAGTCAAGAGCAATGTTGTTCATTTGATATGCCCAGCGCACTTTGCCATCGTCATTCTGATTGATAACTGCAGTTGTGTCCTTTGCTATCAGATATATCGGATTTTTCCAGTCGATATTGCCGTTTTCTTTGTGGTCGTCATCAATATCCAAAACAAAAGTTTCTTCTGTCAAAGGCTTTGCAAACGTGATGGTGATTTCTTGGTCTAAATAAGTTTTAACCTCTTCGTCACCTTGCATAAAACTTACTGGGTAGATTTTAAGGCTTGAATTGTGTAAAACTGAACTTGAAACTTCAAAGCCTGTTATGTATTCTTCCGTCATGTCCTCTTCAAATTTGGCAGTGGTAAATGTTACGCCTGAAACACGGTTGTTTGTCGTATCTGTTGTAAAAGCAATTTGGTTTGTGCCGTCTTGCTCAATAAGGTCATTGATGTTAAGGGTAAAAGTCCTTTCATCTTCGGTTGGGATAGAAACAACATATTCTGAAACTTTTGCTTTTACATAACTAGATTTTTTGTCCACTTTCAAATCAATTGATGCGGTTTTGTTTGACGCAAGGTGCTTAACATACAACCTGCCATTGCCTGCCGAACTTGCTTGTAAGTTTACAAAATACTTGTTGCCTTGAACTGTGCCGTTTTCAATTTTAACCAAACCTGATGGGTAATCATAAACCAAAACTTGGTCGATATTTTCTTCCTTAATTCCGTCAAACTGGATTGCCATTGTTGCACTAGCCAATTCATCATCGTCCAAAAGCAAACGAACAGATTCAACCTGCTCCCCACTGCCAGAATAGAAACTAATGCGTAAGTTTTTATAATTCACTTTGCACGCAGAAAAAAGCGTACATACAAAAAATGTAAAAATTAAACCAATAATTCTGACAGTTTTTTTCATTTCTTCCCCTATAAATAATTTAACCTAAATGCCGTAAATTATTTTTAATTTAATTATAATTTTTTTTGTAGATAATTGTCAAATGAATTATTTATTATTTTATATATAAT
>DHNC01000029.1 GCA_002406115.1 Christensenella sp. UBA4626 | reverse complement strand
TATATACCGATAGCACTGATATAAGTGCGGCACGGTAGAAGAGCAAAATATAAACTTTTGTAGGGGTTTGATGGAAGATATTGAAGAACTGACCGAAGACGAATACGGCAGTCACTTAACATTCAGATTGGAGGGGTTTGAAGGGCCTCTCGATCTTTTGTTGCACCTTATAAAAGAAAATAATATGTCCATCGAAACCATTCGAATAAGCGAAATCACTGACCAATATTTGAAATATATGGACGATATTAAAAATTTGGACATGGATGAAGCGGTGTCGTTTTTGGATATGACAAGCAGATTGTTGGAGTTAAAATCCAAAGCATTGTTGCCAGTTGAAAAGACCGAGGAAGAGGATGACGAGGAAGACAGTTTGTTAAAACTTCAAATGGATTTGCAGGAATATCAACTGTTTAAAGAGGCGGGTGCTGATTTGCAGCAATGCGAAAATGTTGACCGTTTATATAAGCAGCCAGACAAAATGGCGGGCGACACACGTGTGATATTCAACGATTTTAATTTGGACAAATTGTTGGATGCTTTTGCATTTATCCTTATGAAAACGAAGGATAGGGAAAATCCAGAAGAGAAAAAAATCAAACGTGACCGCTGGACAGTTGCTGACAAAATCGCATTCTTAACTGGCGTTTTGAAAGAGAATAAAGAAATAAACTTTTTCAGCCTGTTTGACGAAACTTACACAAAAAGCGAAATTATCACCACTTTCTTGGCAATTTTGGATATGTTAAAATTTCAAAAAATTGTTGTCGTTCAAGCGGATAGATACCAAGATATTTTGATAAAAACTAGGGAGGAATAATGAAGTACGAGGATATTGCCAAAGTTATTGAAGGCGTATTGTTTGTTGCTGGCGATGGCGTTGAGATTGATGAATTTAAACGCAAATTTGACATAAATGACAAAGAATTTAACAAAAGCCTTGATTTGCTTAAAGCAAAATATAACGAAAACAGCGGGATAAACATCATCACATATAAAAGCAAAGTTCAATTTTGTTCCAACCCTCAAATTGTTGAGGATATCAGCGATATTTTAAATCCTATCCGTGAAAGGACACTCACAAAGGCGGCGCTTGAAACTGTTGCTATCATTGCCTACAAACAGCCAATAACAAGGCTGGAAATTGAAAATATTAGGAACGTCAAAAACGCTGATTACGCCATTGATTTGTTGATTTCAAACAATCTTATTGAGGTCGTTGGTCGTAAGGACGCAGTGGGCAAACCTTTGCTTTACGGCACAACAGAAACATTTTTGAAAAGATTTGGTTTGAAAGATATTGAATCCTTACCAAACTATAACGAATTGCTTGACCGCATCCGTGTTATACATAGCGAAGGGGACTCTTTGTATCGTGAATTTTCCATACCAGACGAGGAAAAGCCTCAAACTGACGCTTCTACCACTCAGTCAAACGAAAGTCAAACTCCCGCTCAATCCGCTTAATTTTAGTATAAAAAAACACATTTATAAGATACTACTTTTGTGTGGTATCTTATTTTTTTGTTTATATTTTTGCTATTTTGTATGCTGATTGTGTATCCATTTTTGATAAGCGTGGAGGTTAAATTTAACGCCTTAAAATTAAAAGGAGTTTTCACTCTGATATTATTTGGCAAGTTTAAAATCCAATTTAAATTGCGTGTAAAAAATGGTTATGTTTACATTTATCACAAGCGTAAAGAATTGCGATACAAATTGACCGACCAAAGTTTTAAAGTTATATTTTTCTTAAATTTTGTAAAGCAACTGTATTTTAGACACCAACTGATTTTGTTTGACCTCGCTTCAAATTTTGGATATTCAAACAACGCCTGTGTTTCGGCAGTTGGAGCGGGATACATTCAAGTGTTTAGCAAAGCAATACTTGCAAAAATTAAAAACAATAAAAAATCGGCACATATTTTTGTCAATGTTGAACCAAAATACAATCAAGACATATGCTCAATCAGAATTAAAAGTTCGGTGCGTCTGTCGGTGTTTGATATTTTGTATTCGCTGGCATACACATTAGTCTATTCATGGAGAAGTTATGAAAAAAGTAGAAGTAAATTTAAACAAAGACAAGAAAATTGAGTCGCTCATTGATGCTTCATTGGACAAAATCAAATCGCTTATTGACGTCAATTGCGTGGTTGGCAGTGCAATAACCATGCCTGACCAGTCCGTGATAATCCCTATCTCAAAAGTGAGCGTTGGCTTTATCTCAGGCGGCGGGGAATATAACGACTTAAACGCAAAGCGAAATGCGGCAGATTTTCCTATGGCGGGCGGCACTGGCGGCGGCTTTACTGTTATGCCAATTGGCTTTTTTGTGGTCAATGACAACAAATTTAAAATCATCCATGCAGATAAATCTACGGCGTATTTGGGCTTGATAAAAAACGCAACCGAAGTGCTTAAAAAACTTGTAGGTAATTTAAAATGAAATCCAAATTAAAAACTTTGATTTTTGTTCTCGTTCTGGCAGTGGTTTCCGTTGCCAGTGTTTGCGTGTGTCAAAATTTTGGCGTTTCATCTTATGCGGCAGCCTATTGTTCAGCAAAAGCCATGTGCGTGCTGGATAAGGATAGCAAAAGAGTGTTATACAGCAAAAATTCGTCCGAAAAATTACCCATGGCGTCGACAACAAAAGTGATGACGGCTATAACAGTTTTGGAAAATTGCTCGGATTTGGAGCAGGTTATAACAATCGATGATAAAGCGGTTGGAATAGAAGGCACATCAATTTATTTGCGTAAAGGCGAACAAATATCTGTTATGGATTTGTTGTATGGCTTGATGCTTAGAAGCGGCAATGACAGTGCAACCGCCTTAGCTTATCATGTGGCAGGTGGCGTTGATAAATTTGCCAAACTTATGAACGAATTGGCGGCAAAAATTGGTGCAACAAATTCGCATTTTGCAAATCCTCATGGGCTGGACAATCCAGAGCATTACACAACCGCTTATGATTTGGCTTTGATTGCTGGTTATGCTTTGGGCAATCCGAATTTCAAAAAAATTGTGTCCACAAAATCTCACATTATCCCAGCCACAAATATGTCAGACAAAAGATATTTGACAAACAAAAATCGTCTATTGTCAAGCCTTGACGGCTGCTGCGGAGTTAAAACTGGCTTCACATCAAAGGCTGGTCGATGCTTGGTGTCAGCTTGCGAAAGAAACGGACACACAATTGTGACAGTGGTTTTAAATTGCGGGCCAATGTTTGAAGAAAGTGCGGATTTGATTGACTTAGGCTTTGAAGAATACACCTATAAAAAGATAATTGATAAAGATAAACAGATTTACAACGAATATGTGACAACAAAAGAGTTTGGAAGATTGTATTTGTTTGCAAAAGAGGATGTTTTTTACCCATTCAAAGCGGGCGAAAATGACGAAGTAACCTTAAAATACACTGTAAAACTTGAAGATGCCGCTCCGGGCAATGAAGTTGGAAAAGTTGATATTTATTTGAATAATCAGTTGCTAAATTCGGCAAAATTATATACAATAAATATGATTGAGAAGTTGATTGACAACAATACACTTCAAATCAAAGAAATACTATGGGAAGAAAAAATAAATGAGAATAAATAAATATATCGCATCATCAGGGGTTACCAGCAGAAGAAAGGCTGAGGATCTTATCAAAGCCGGCAAAGTTAAAGTAAACGGCAAAATCACCACCGAATTGTCAACCGACATCAAATCAACCGACCATGTGACAGTTGAGGGGAGGACAATCCACAACATCGAAAGTTTTGTATACTATAAATTGCACAAACCAAAAGGCTATGTTTGCACAGTGTCTGACGAAAAGGATAGGAAAACTGTCATGGAACTTATGCGTGGCGTTCACACAAGAGTTTTTCCGGTTGGCAGGCTGGATTATGACACCGAAGGGCTTTTGTTGCTCACAAACGACGGCGATTTGTCCAATGTTTTAACAAAGCCAAGCAGCGAAGTGGAAAAAGTGTACTATGCGACCATTGAGGGAAGTATAACAAATGACGAAATCAAAAAATTGACTTCTGGCGTTGAAATTGATGGCTACAAAACAAAACCATGCAGCATTGTGGTTTTAAAGAAAGATGAAAACCAAACAAAACTTGCAATAACAATCACCGAAGGCAAAAATCGCCAAATCCGCAAGATGTTGGAATCGGTTGACAAAACAATCAAGTTTTTGAAAAGAGTTCAAATTGGCGAAATACATTTGGGCGGGCTTTCCCGTGGGGAATATGCGCCTTTAAACGCTAAGGAAAAGAAATACATTTTAAGTTTAAAAAAGTAGTTTAAAAACTGCTTTTTTCTTTGCCAAATATACTTAACTGTGCTAGAATGTAGCAGATGGAAACGAATTTTGATGTAATAGTTATTGGTGGCGGGGCATCGGGCATGATGGCAGCCATTTTTGCGTCTAGGAACGGGCATAAAGTGCTTATTTTGGATCATAATGAAAAACTTGGCAAAAAGTTGTATATAACCGGCAAAGGCAAATGCAATTTGACAAACAACAGTCCGGTTGAAAATCACCTTGAAAATATCATCCACAACAGCAAATTTATGTATTCAGCCTTAAATGCTTTTACGCCGCAAGACACCATGGCATTTTTTGAAGAAAATGGTCTTAAATTGCGTACCGAACGTGGCAAAAGGGTGTTTCCGGAAAGTGATAAATCCAGCGATGTAATCAAAACACTGGAAAAATGTTTGCATAAATATGGCACAAAAATATCATTAAATAACGAAATTGTTTCAGTAGAAAAGAAAGGTGACATTTTCCATATTTTGTGTAACAATAAAGTTGAATACACAGGTTCTAGTTTGATTTTGGCAACTGGTGGCTTGTCTTATGCTGGCACTGGTGCTACAAGTTTTGGCTATAATGTTGCAAAAAGTTTTGGGCATAAAATTGTGCCGGCAAAAAGTGCACTTTGTCCAATAGTTTTGTACGAAGATGTCAGTTCTTTAAATGGTTTGAGTTTGAAGAATGTGAGCCTCGAACTTGAAATCGGCAACAAAAAATTTAAAGAATTTGGCGAAATGATGTTCACTTTTAACTCAATCACAGGTCCGATTGCGTTGACACTTTCCAGCAAAATCAACGAATTTGATTTGAATAAAAAACGCCTTACTCTCGATTTAAAACCTGCTTTAAGCGTTGACGTTTTGGAGCAAAAACTTAAACGAGAAATCCTTGAATATGCCAAAACTGATTTAAAAAATTACTTGTTCAGTTTGTTGCCACATTCTTTTGTTGAGTTTTTCATGTCGCATTTGGGGCTAATAAACAAAAAAATGGCAGATTTAAACAAACAAGACCGAAACACCATTATTTTAGGACTTAAAAAATTTGACTTTTCTATCAAATCTTTGGATAATATAAACGTTAGTATTGTCACCGCTGGTGGCGTGGACGTAAAACAAATCAACTCAAAGACCTGCGAAAGCAAATTGGTGCCAAACTTGTATATTGTTGGCGAGTTGTTGGATGTCGATGCTTTAACTGGCGGATTTAATCTGCAAATTGCTTGGTCAACTGGATATTTGGCTGGCAATGCAATAAAAGGATAGTTATATGTTATTTTGGATATTGTTTGTTATCGCATATTTGCCGCTTTTGCTGCTTTTCCCAGTTAAAAAAGTTGGCAAAAAAAATCTGAAACAATTGAAGGGAAAAACCTATATTATTGCTTCCAACCATATGTCAAACAATGACGCACCAATATTGGATATCCGCTTTGCAAAAAAGCATTATTTTTTGGCAAAAAAGGAATTGTTCAAGGGTAAAGTTGGCTCCGCTTTTATGAAAAGTATGGGGGCAGTTAAGGTTGACAGGCAAAAAGTTGAACCAAGTTCAATAAAGGAAGTTTTCCGCTTGATAAACAAGAAAAAGACTGTTTGTATTTTTCCGCAGGGCACACGTGCAAAAACTCCTGTCGTTGAAGAAGGCTCAGCAAAAGAGGGCGTGGCAATGTTTGCAATCAGGACAAACACACCAGTTGTGCCAATGATGTACAATAAAAAACTTAAACCATTCAGACGTGTAAAGTTGTATATTGGGGAACCTATTTATCCAGACCCTGAACGAAAAGGCGACAAAACCTATATGGCAGAATTTGCAGATTTGGTGGTACATAAAATGAATGAATTACTTGAAGGAGATGTAAAAAAACAATGAAGATGAAAGATTTTAAAATTAGTATGACACAATACAATCATGGTGACATTATAACTGGCACCATTGTTATGATAGGCGAAAAAGAAGTGGTTGTGGCAATCGGCGGGCTAAAAGAAGGCGTTTTCCCAAGGGAGGAACTTGAACCAAACTTCAAACTCGGGGATGCTATTTTGGTTATGGTTACTGGCAAAATTGATGACAAAGGCTGCCTAATTATGAACCACGCTGGGGTGAACAAGGCGATTGAGGATAAGGAAAAACTTAAATCACTTAAAGTCGGCACAGAATTTTCTTTTGTTGCAAGTTCAATAAACACTGCTGGCATTTTGGGCGAATTTATGGGCTATCGTGTGTTTTTGCCATTCAGCCAATGTTCCGCTCAAGATTTTGTGAACAAAGATAGTTTGATAAACCGTGAAATTACAGCGATTGTGATTGAACTCAACAATATAAAAAAATCTATCGTTTGCAGCACAAAATTGTTGAACAACGAGCAAACCGAACCAGTTGAAATTGGTGAAAATCTTCCAGGCACAATCATCAAGTTGGAAGATAAGTATGCTATCGTTTTGCTGGATAACGGCACAAAAGCAAAACTCTCAATTTCTGACGCAAGTTATGACCACATTGACAGTTTAAAATCTATTGTAAATGAAAATGACAGATACGAATTTAAAATCCTCGACGCAAACACAGATTTTTCACGTGTAAGTGTTGGCTTAAAACAACTTCAAAAAGACCCTCGTGATGAGGCTTTTGCTGAACTCAATTTAGGCGATGAGGTTGAGGGCACAGTTGTCAAAATTTTGCCGGTTGGTGCGGTGATAAAACTTGACAATGGCTTTACTGCAATGGCGATAACAAAGGATAATAGCGACCGAGCAAATGTTGCAACACACCATTTGTATAAGTTGAATGCAAGGGTTAAAGGTTACATTTCCAGTTTGAACCCAGAACGCAGAAAAATAAATATAATCACAAATAGAAAGACTGAAAATGCCTAAAAACTTTAAATATTGGATTTAAAAAACTCCAAATACGATAATTTGCAGTAAAAATTTGTAAATTTCGACATTTTTATTGATTTATTTCAAGTTTGATAGTAAGATTGCCTATGGAATGAAGCATAAGGCAATTTTTTATTCGCTAATTTGTGTAGCAATAGTTATTTCTCTTGCTTGTTTTTTAATCTTCAAAAATGTGATTGAAGCCAAAAACAGAAACCGTACAGCCTTGGCAAGTCAAACTGAAACATCCGTAAAAGACGGTGGTTCAACTTCTGGCTCTTCCGACAGCAAAACGGACGACACATCCGACACAAAAACCGACACATCTGAAGATGACAAAGGCAATCAGCCAAGCACACCCGACAATCCAGCCGACCCTTCAGATGATGACGATAGATTTGACCCTCCGCAGGGCGAAGATAGTGATTTTGAAATTTTGCTTTCAAATGTCGTAGACAACCAACTTGCAACCACAAAATCTACGATAGGCATAAATTATCAGATTTTATTCAACAGTAAAGAGTATATAAATCAAAATATTTTGATTGAAATTGACGATACAACCACTGCCAAAGTTATTTCTTTTGACGCACCAATGATTTTGCTTAAAAGGCTTAAAAAGGGCAGCGTGATGATAAAAATAATTTGCGCAGCGGATAGCACTGTTGAGCAAATTATTCATGTTATTTTCAATTGATGTTGCGATAATTTAATTTTACAATTTCTATAGATTTTAACAAAAAACTCCGCTTGATTTTAGCCACAAGGCATTCCATTAAAGCGAAGTTTTTTTGTGCTTAACAACAAACTAAATTTTTAAGCGATGGCGAAAATAAATTGGTTTATTTTAATATTTTTATCAAATCAAATATTTTAGTGTTATTTGAAATGTTGTTTGAGTTATATAAACAACATAGAAAGCGGTTTTAATAGGCTATTTTGTAAAATGATATTCAGCCATAGCAACGCTGATTGCAAGGTTAAATGAATCTATATCACTTGATTGTTTGATTTTAACCTTTGTGCCCATGTTGGCAACTTTGTCAGGCAAACCTGTCGCCTCGTTGCCAAAAACAAGGGTAAATGGCTTTGTGTTATCCACCTTTGTCTGCTGCAAAAATTGCTTGCCGTCAAGGCAAAAAGTATAAACTAGATTATCCTTAAATTTTGCCAAATAATTTTCAAAACTATCAAACAATTCAATATTTAACTTAAAAATTGCACCCATTGATGCTCTTACAACTTTTGGGTTAAAAATGTCCGCACATGGGGTGATGAGGGCAATATTTTTTATGCCAAGCCCCAAAGATGTCCTGAAAATCGTGCCCAAATTGCCCATATCGCTGGGATTTACAAGGCACAGGTGGTTGCCGTGTGACAATTGCTGGCTATATTTTTTAAATTCACAAACTATATGCACATTTTCTTTGCCAGACAAACTTTCCACAAACTTGGTGCGTTCCAGCAAATTTATATTATGGGAACTGCAATATTCAAAAAATTTTGTAACGTCATCTGTTATTTTAAGATTTTTGGTGTAATAAACGCCGACCACTTGCTGTGGCATCAAACTTACAACTTCGTAAGACGCAAACATCCCTATCGCAAAACTTGTTTCATTATTCTTATCATATTTCATAAGCTTATTATACAACAAAACAAAAATTTTGCCAACTTTAATTTGTTACTTCATTATCAAAATAAATTTGACTATAAAAAGTATAAAATCATTTGGCAATATCTATTGAGTATGCTAAGATAAAGGCATAAACAAGGGGTGATTATTATGGAAGAAGTTAAAACAAAACCAGTACAGCAAGTAGACAAAGTGCAAAAAATGTTATTTTGGACAATGATCACGTCGACAATTTCGTTTGGGTCTGCGTTGATTATTTATATAGCAACACAGTGGGGGCATATGTTCAGTGATTTTGCTGAAACATTGTCATATTGTTTGGCAGACAATCCTTATAATGGTGTCAACAATATGTATGCAATTTATCCACCGTTTGCATTTTTGCCATTTTATTTATTTGCATTGATTTGCAAACCTTCTTTAACAAAGTATATTTCTGGTGAAATGACTTTAAACCAACTATCACAAGACCCATCATTTATTATCAGTTTTTTACTTTTCTATTGCATTTGCATTGCAATTGTTATGTTGCTTTCTGCAAAAATAAGCAAGTTTAAAGGCAAGAAACTTGTATACTTGCTTGTTTCAATCTTCTGCTTTGCTCCATTTGCTTATTGTTTGTTCCGTGGCAACAATATCATTTTTGCTTGCATTTTAGTGATGCTTTTCTTCATGATGTATAATAGCCAAAAACGTTGGCAACGTGAACTGGCAAATCTATGCATCGCTGGGGCAATCGCTGTTAAAATTTATCCAGCATTGTTGTTACTTTTCTTCTTAAAAGACCGTCGTTTTTGGGATATGTTTAAATCCTTGCTTTATGCTGTTGCATTGATATTTTTACCATTTTTGCTTATCAATGGTGGATTTAAAAACATTAAAGAGATTTGGCTAAATTCCACCCGCTTTAATGGTGGCGAGGGCAGGGATATGCACTTGACAAACATCGGTTTTGATTCTTTGGCAAGCAAAATTGCCAATTTGTTGCATTTGCCAGTTTTACACTCATTATTAAGCAAATTCTTCCGCTTCGGCAGTGTTATTGTTACTCTTATTGCTTTGATTTTGGCAAAAAATTCAAAATTAAAAATGCAACCTATTTTAATCACATTGTTAACATATGAATTGTTTCAAGGTGTTTCATATGGCTACACTTTAACTATGTTGATTGTTCCTATACTTATTTACCTTGTTGATTTTGACATTCTTTCAAAATTGGATAAATATTTTTATGGCATTTGCTTTGCAATAATTGCTTTTCCATTATCAGCTAGTGTAAGTCCATTGTTTATTGTTGTTCAACTTGCGGCTGTGTCATTACTTGTTAAAGGCTATATAGATTTGTTTAAGGAATTCAATAATAATTCCAAGGCAAAAAAGCAGGAGAACTTGTAAAATAGCAAAAATAACAATCTGTTGAAAATGCTTAATGTTGCGAAATTGATTTGGTATATGGCCAACTTTGATTTTAACTCAATTTCTTGATAGCAGAATAGAACATAATAAAAAAACGACTTGATTTGAAGTGATATATGATTCATTACAAATATAGTCGCTTTTTTGTGGAACTGATGGCCGGACTTGAACCGGCGACCTATTGATTTCGAATCAATTGTACTTCCATCGCTATCGCTCACTCGTTGCCTTATGGCACCGCTACAATATGCTAATTGGTAGCATATTGCTTAACGCTACTCGCCAACTGCGCCACAGTAGCACAAAAAAAATGGAGCTGATGGCCGGACTTGAACCGGCGACCTATTGATTACGAATCAATTGCACTACCGACTGTGCTACATCAGCATATTCTACTTTGATATATTAGCAAATTAGCGATAAATTTACAATAAAATTGCAAAACTTTTCAAAAATAATCTTTCAAAATTGAGTTTGAGCGTTTTTTAGTTGCGAATATTTAATGTTTTTGATAAAATTATTGCATGGCAATCAAAATTATTTTGGCAATTTTTTTAATTATAATGCTTATTGCAATGTCGGGTGCAATGATAATTTTTGAGCGTGACAAACCTCGTGCAATTATCTTGTGGTTGGCATTGTTTTTGTGCACGTCATTGATTGGCGGTGTGATATATTTAATCACAAAAATTGTTTATTACAAAAAATGTGAGTCTTTAAAAATCAAATTGAATGAGGATGAAATTTATAATAATTTGATAAGCAATCAATTGCTTAAACCTGCGGAAACAAACGGGAATGACTATTTTTCGTTTAACCAGTTGGGGTACAATGCAAATATGTTTACCAACAATAGTTTTGAGTTTTTTCACACGTATTCAAAATTTCAAGCCAACTTAATCAAAGAAATCAACGCCGCTCAAAAATACATTATTTTTGAAGTATCAAATTTCAGCAATCGTGATTTTGAATGGATGAAGGACGCTTTGACAAAAAAACTTGAAGCAGGCGTGGCTGTAAAACTGGTTTACGACAAGCCAATCAGACATAAACTTAAAAAACAACTTTTGGCAATTGGTGTTAAAGCTTATCCTTTCAGCAATCTGCGTACAGTCGACAATAAATTTGTAAATAGACGCAATTTAGTGGTTATTGATGGTTTAACTGCGTACATGGGCAAGATTGACACAAAGCCTTGCCAACTCAAAGAGAAGTGCGTTGTTTCAAACATGATTATCAAATTTAAGGGCGAGATTGTTCAATCCATTGACGTTTCCGCACACAAAGATGTCATTTTTGCAAGCGGAAAATATCTGGAATATACAAAGCCAGAGTTTGACACAAAAAATCAAGTTAAAATGCAATATATCGCCAACTCAATCAATCAAGATTTTGAGTTGATGCTCATCAAAGCGATTTGCATGGCAAAACAAACAATTCAAATCCAAGTTGAGGAGTTTGTTCCAACCGAAAGCATCATGTCTTTGCTTAAATTTGCGTTAAATTCAAACATTGAAGTTAGACTTATGATTCCAATGCATTCGGATGACAGCAGCCGCTATTATGCTTCCCGTGCGTATGCAAAAGAGTTGGCGTTGTATGGCGCAAATTGTTATCTTTACGACGGCTATATTAGGTTCAATTCTATAGTTATTGACTCACATTATGGGCTTTATGGCTCATTCACTTTAAACCGTGGCTTGATAACCGAAAGTTTGCAAGATGTTATGATTATCGATGACGAAAAGGCTGTGACACACCTTAACAAGACCTTTGACGTTGGAGTGGACAATAGTTATCGCATAAACGATGCAAAATTTTTGTTGTTAAGGGAAAAATTCTTTAAAAACTTTGTTTAGATTTTTGTAAGCAAAACATATTCTTAAAACTAACTTAAAAAGGGGTAATATGGAACAAAATCCACCTATTTTTGGTGTTGCTGGCACACCGTCAAACTATAAAGGCAAGTTCAGCGGTCTGTTTGACTGGCTGCGTGCAATGGGCTTAAATGCGTACGAAATCCAGTGCGTTTACGGCTTTAAAATTAGCGATAAAAACAAGGAAATTTATTTAAAAGAACGCCAAAACGGCATATATTTTTCAATCCATGCACCATATTATGTCAATTTGGGCAGCAAAAACACACCAAGCGTTGAGAAGAGTAAAGAATATATGCGTCAAGGCATTGAACTTGCCAAATCAGTTGGCGTAACCCGCATAATTTTCCACCCAGGCGGCGGTCATGATAACACCCCAGAGGGTAGGCGTGTGGCAATAAAGCAACTGATTGATGCCATAAATGAAATTACTTCTTCAACCGATATGGGTGAGGTTCGCTTTTATCCAGAAATCGGTGGCAAAACGGCAAATCTTGGCTCTTTGGACGAGATTATTGAAATCTGCAAGCAATGTAAATATTGCTATCCTTGCATAGATATTGCGCACTTGCACGCACGTGAAGTTGGCAGTTTAAAAGATAAACAAGCAATCCGCACAAGGCTTGAAAAAATCAAGGCGGAAATACCCGAAAAATTTGAGCATATTCATTTCCACGCTTACACAATCCAATACAACGACAAGGGCGAAATGCACCATTTGGTTCATGGCGAAAATATGGCGGACGGAAGCGTTGGCAAGCCAGATTTAAAAGAGTTTGTTGAAGTGTTGCACGAAATGAATATAAATCCTTGGGTCATCAGCGAGGCAAGCGAAAGCCAAGAAATCGGCGCAAAATATATGCGGGACTTGTACTTCGCTGACAAAAACTAAAAGGCTAAACAAAAACATAATGCAAAAGATTGAATTTGAAGTTAAAACCGATAAAAAATTAGTTAAGGCAATTATTGACGAGTTGCCTTTTCTTTCTCGTTTTGACGTTGCAAAAATCTTGGCGAACAAAGATGTTAAGGTCAACAATGCCCGTGTAAAAGAAGATTTAGACTTGCATTCAGGTGACAAATTGGTTGTATTTTACACAGAAAAAGAGCAAAAAGATTGGTACACTTTGGTTTATGCTGACGATAACGTTTTAATTGTAAACAAGCGTGCAGGCATTGAAGTTGTAAGCGAAACCGAGCGTGACCTTGTGGCAGTTTTGAAACAAAATTATGACACGGTTTTGCCTGTTCATCGCATAGACCGCAATACGGAAGGGCTTGTGGTTTTTGCCCGCAATAAGCAAGCAGAACGTTCACTTTTGTCCGCCTTTAAAACTCGAAAGGGTATAATCAAAAAATATGCTTTGTTGGTTCACGGCAGGGTGGACATAACCAAAATCAAGCGAACAGTTTATTTGAAAAAGGTGGATACATTAAGCAAAGTTTGGATAAGCGAACTTAAAACAACCGGCTATGACCCAATTGTAACAGAATTTGATTTGGTGGAATATCGTGGAGAAAACACCCTTATGACCGCCAATCTTGTGACCGGCAAAACACATCAAATTCGTGCTCATATTGCTTATTACGGCTATCCAATAGTGGGGGACAATAAATACGGCAAGGACAGAGAAAAACAACTGCATCTGACCGCAAATTATTTGGCTTTTAAATTTGAAAAAGGCTCTCCGCTTGCGTATCTTAACAGTAAAACCTTTGAAATCATCCCGACCTGGCTATAAGTAACAAAATTAACAAATTTGCTATGCTCGATTAAAATATGATATGTTTATGCACAAAAAGCAAACGCTCAACTCAACTAAATTTAGTGTGAGTTTATTGAAAAATAAATATGATATTATGTTGTATAAGCAGTTAAATCTTTAAATTTATTTAAAAATTACATTTAAAAACATAGTAATTATAAAATTATAAAAAAATTAAAAAAATGTAAAAAAGTTTAACAAAACCATTGACTTTAATTTTAGAATATTGTATTATGAATAAGTAATCGTCGGGGTGTAGCGCAGTTGGTAGCGCACGTGATTTGGGATCATGGGGCCGGGGGTTCGAGTCCCTTCACCCCGACCATTATCTGCATTGTGACGAGTGCAGGTTTTAAGTGGGGCAAATGCTTCACAACTTAAACCTTAAAAGTTGCAAAACTTTTACAAGGGCCTTTAGCTCAGTTGGTTAGAGCAACCGGCTCATAACCGGTCGGTCCGCGGTTCAAGTCCGTGAAGGCCCACCAGCCATAAAGGCACACATCTTAATTTTAATTTGGCCCGGTAGCTCAGCTGGTTAGAGCGCCAGCCTGTCACGCTGGAGGTCGAGGGTTCGAGCCCCTTCCGGGTCGCCAAATTAAGGCTCGATAGCTCAGTCGGTAGAGCAAAGGACTGAAAATCCTTGTGTCACTGGTTCGATTCCGGTTCGAGCCACCACACTTGTTTATGCAAGTGCGTTATGGAAGGGTTGCAGAGCGGCCAAATGCAACGGACTGTAAATCCGTCGACTTCGTCTTCGATGGTTCGAATCCATCCCCTTCCACCACTCCAAGTGGAAAATAGTCGTTCATTGATTGACAAAGCAACAACAATAATTTAATATATCAATATGCTGGTGTGGCTCAATGGCAGAGCAGCTGACTTGTAATCAGCAGGTTGATGGTTCGACTCCATTCACCAGCTCCACAATACTCCTAGAAATAGGAGTTTTTTGTTTAAATGGGCTGCTGGATTGACGTCAAAACTTCGTATTTCCTTAATACAGCAGGTTGATGGTTCGACTCCATTCACCAGCTCCATGTAGGGTGTTTAGAAATTGTGTAATACAATATCTAGACACCATTTTTCTTGCTCAATGCAAAATTGGGGTCAAAATTGGGGTCAGGTTTTTGGCAACTTTGAGAAAGGTGAATTGGGGTCAAATTTTTTACATAAATATGTAATATTTATTAGGATATAACGCCAGGATTTTATCTTTCGATAAACTCCTATCAATAGACATATAATGTTTATTAGTATAATAGGAACAAAATTGACACAATTTTAATAAATCTTGTTGTTTTTGCAAAAATATTTGCTTAAAAGATTTTTATTTGATAAAATAATTTTATGAGTAAGTGTAATCAATGTGGTGGGTCATTTGTTTTTGATCCTAAAAGCAAAAGTAATGTTTGTACCAGTTGCGGTTCAAGTGTGCCTGTTAAGTACAACTACGCCTTTGCAAAGAAAAATTTTGACGAGATGAAGCCTTTGGAAGTAGATCCTTTGGCAAAATCAACAAAAACAATAAAATGCAAATCATGCGGTGCAAATTTGCTGGTGAACAAATTGGAAGTGACCAGCAAGTGTTTATATTGCGGCAGCGAAACATTGACAGCAACCAGCAAAAAGAATTTGATGTATATCGACTCAATTGTGCCTTTCACTTTCGGCAAGGCGGATGCGGTAAACAAATTCAAATGGGCTGTTGCAAAGAGGTTTTTTGCCAACAAAAAAATATTCAAAGGCGTGACGGAAGATAACGTTACTGGTCTTTATGTCAATACTTTTGTTTTTGATTTTTCAACCACATCAAAATTTAGCGGCGTGTTGAGTTATAAAACGACCGAGCGTGACAGCAGCGGCAACACTCAAACAAAAGTTATTACAAAGCCGGTTTCTGGCACGATAGACAAAATTTTTAAAAATTTAACAATCGAAGCCAACTCAAATTTGGAGCAAAAGGATTTGTTGCAAATTATGCCGTTTGAATATACCTCTGCTGTTGATTTCCAACAAGATTTTATGAACGGCTATGTGATTGAATATCAGGATAGGATGTTTAATGACTGCGTTGCAAGTGCGGAATCGGTTGTGAGAAGGGAAATTGAACGTGAAATTTTAAACAAATACAATTGCGACACGGTTGTGACCCTTGATATCGACACGCAATACAATGACCGCAAATATAACTACTGTCTTTTGCCAGTCTACATGGTCAACACAGTCTATAAAGATAAGCGATACAAAGCCTTCATCAACGGACAATCTGGCAAAGTGGGCAATCTGCCAACAAACAAATGGTGGGTGTTCCTAGGCATATTCTTTGCCGCTTTGCTTGTGGTTGGCATGATAATTTTAGGTTTTTACCTATCAAAATAAATATTCTTCACAAAACAACAATAAATGGTGACATATCTACAAATGTTACCATTTTTTTTATGCCGCCATTTGCTAGTATTTTGTCAAGGAGGAAAGTATGCAAATAAAATCAAGGGTTATGAGCAAAACCTTGTATATCTTGCTGTCTGGCGAACTTGACGAATACACAGCCAAAACAGTAAGAAAAGAACTAGACACTTTGTTGGATACAGAAAAGGGGTTTATCCAAATAGTGTTGGATTTAAGCGAGTTGACATTTATGGATAGCACTGGCGTTGGGGTGCTGATTGGGAGATATAAAAAAATGAAAGAATTCAACAAACCGATATTTATATCCAACCCAAGCAGAAATGCGGAACGAATTTTTAAAATGTCTGGGCTGTACGAAATCATGCCCAAAATTGTTTAGGAGATTTATAAATGAAAAATGTTATGGAATTAAAATTTAAAGCATTGCCAGAAAACGAAGCCTTTGCAAGGTCAGTGGCAGCCGGCTTTTTGATGCAAATGAATCCAACACTGGAAGAAATTGAGGACGTAAAGACCGCAGTGAGCGAGGCAGTCACCAATTCCATTGTCCACGCATATCCAGACAAACCGGGTTGGGTGACAATGAAAATGGAAATAAAAAACAATATCGTAAATATTTCCGTCATTGACAACGGCATCGGCATTGTCGACATTAAAAAAGCCATGAGCCCATTTTACACAACCAAACCAGAGCAAGAAAGGAGCGGCATGGGATTTACTGTCATTGAGGCGTTTATGGACAGTTTGGAGGTTAAAAACAGCAAAGACGGACTGATAGTCAATATGCAAAAAACCATTTCAAATTTAGAGGCGTGCTAATGCTAACAACCGCACAAACTGCGGAATTGTTGACTCAGGCAAAGTCTGGCGATGATTCTGCCAAAGAAAAATTGATAACGTTCAATTCTCCGCTTATCAAAAGCGTGATAAAAAGATATCTTAACAAAGGCATTGAGTACGACGACTTGTATCAGTTGGGCTCAATGGGCTTTGTGAAGGCAATAAACAACTACGACCCAAGTTTTAATGTAAAATTTACCACTTACGCCGTGCCAATGATAGCGGGCGAGATAAAACGTTTTTTGCGTGATGACGGAAGCGTAAAAGTTTCACGCAGCGTAAAAAGAAACGCAATAATGATAAAAAATTATATTGCGGAGTATTTAAAAAAGTTTGGAGAAAATCCGTCCATGGAGCACCTATCCAAACATTTTAACATCGACAAGATTGACTTGGTTTTTACAATGGAAGCCAATACAAATCCGTTGTCACTCAACGAGCAACTAGATGACGGCGAGGATAGCATCACTTTGTTTGACAAGGTGGCGGACAATTTTAGTGTGGAAAATTATATCGACAAACTTGCTTTGAGGGATATGATAGAAAAGTTGGACGCCCGTGAAAAACAGGTGATAATCATGCGCTATTATCTTGACAAAACCCAGAGTGAGATAGCAAAAGAACTTGGGGTTAGCCAAGTTCAGGTGAGTAGAATAGAAAATAAAGTGCTTAAATCCATGAGAGAAAACATTGTAAATTAGTTTAATTGTTTCGATTTTTTTGACCTTTTATTTGCTCAACATTGCTCTCATCATTTTCCATGTTGTAAATTGGGTTTTGAATGTCTTTATTGTTCGGTTTTTTAAATTTGCTAAAAAATTCGTTTATAGAGGATTTTATCTTTGCAAACCTCTGTTTTGGGGATAACGTATCGGCATCTTTGTAGGTGTCGATATTTTTTGTCAATTTAAATTTCTTTGTCTTAACAGATTTATTTTTGTCTGTATATTGTGTATTTAAATTTGTTTCAGCACCAGTTGTGGTTGTTAAATCTTGGTTTGGTGTGGTTTCGCCAATTGCATTATTTGGCTGATTGTTGTTCATTTCGTTGCCATACAATCCATTATATCCAAGATAAGGATTGCCAGCACCAAACATCCCATATCCGCCAAAAGGCATCCCGTAGCCGCCAAATCCAGAGCGTCCCCAATTGTATCTATTTAGCAATGCAGTGTTAAAAAATGTGTCAATATTTGAGCGATAATTGCCAAAAGTGTCAATGTTTGGTTTTAAAATTCTGTCGTTAGATTGAGCCTGTTGTTCGCCTTCTTCGCTTGTTGAATTTTCATCGGATTTTTCGTCAGACAAATTTTCTTTTATATTTCCGTCCTTATCAACAATATAGTCACGAATGATAGGTTTTTCACCATTCTGACCAAAACCATATAAAATCCTGCCATAATTGTTTCCGACATAAGGCTCTGGGGTTGCCATTAGATAGTTTATCATGTTCAAAGTTGCCAAGCCTTGTTCAAGCATTTGGTTTCCATGCGTCAAATTATCCAAAATAAGCAGGTATTTTACAGCCAAATTGTCAGTTGTGCCGCCAGCAGTCATCATTTTGTTGAGGTCGCTCACGCTGAATGCCAACTCACTTGTTGCCGCCGACAAACTATTGGATAAATTTCTCAATTGGGATGTTTGTTGAGTTAAAAATATACGTTGTTCGTTTGTTAAATCCAGTTCATTTTTGTTCACTTTGTCTATCATGTTTTGGGTTTCAACAATTGCTTTTGTCAATTTTTGCTTTAACTCGCAAAATTCATCGCATTGTTGGTCAACATCTTCCGTGAGAGAATAAAGGGTGGAAGAAATCTCGTTTTTTTGGTCTATCGAAACATTTCCGTCCAAGCCGCTAAGCCCGTCAACGATTGGTCTATCTTGTTTGGTGTTTGGCAAAACAGTTGGTTGCTGCTCGTCCAACACTTCATTGATGTTCGTGTCAGTTTCTGGTTCGGTTTGCTCTGGTTCGTTTTTGATTGCATTGTCCAAATCATCAACATTTTCGTCTTTTATCAAATTGTTGTCTTTTATCAAATTGTTGTCATTTAACAAATTTTGGTCATTTTCATCATTTTCAGAAACGCTAACAATATCTGGCGCACTGATAGACAAACGATATTTGTTTAATGTGACCTTATCCAATTGATTTTCGTTTAAATTGCTATATTCTTTAAAGCATTTTTGAAAGTTTGCTATGTCAGATTTGTAACTATTAAATGACATATGTGCTTTTTCGTGGTCATCATTGCAAGCGCAAAGCATAGTAGGCAATGCGATAATTGATAAAATAGGTAATATTTTTTTCATAACTTCTCCTCATGATTAGTATGAGTTGATTTTTTGATTATATTTAAAATTTGCCTAAATTGTTTGCCGATTTTGTTTAAATTTGGCAACTCTGGCAATAATCTAAACGAGGTATATATGGACAAAAATAAGCGAAACACAAACTATAATTTATATGTTGAATCAAAATTGCCAAAAACAAAAGCATGGCCGTCGCTGTTTAAAGCATTCTTGTTGGGCGGCTTGATTTGCGCAATAGGACAAGGTTTTTTTGATTTTTATAGTTATTTCTTTCCAAACCTTGCGGAAAGTGAAGTCACCACTTGTATGCTGATGACAATCATTTTTATAACCTGTTTTTTAACCGGCTTAGGGGTGTATGATGTGATAGGCGCTTGGGGCGGTGCTGGCTCGGTCATCCCGATAACCGGATTTAGCAACTCAATCGCAAGCCCAGCCATTGAATTTAAAAAAGAAGGCATAATCTATGGCATATGCGTAAAAATGTTCACCATAGCGGGACCGGTGATTGTTTGTGGCGTGGTTGGCTCGATTATATGCGGCTTTGTTGGATTGTTTATTTAGGTGGTGAAAATGCAAACGATTGAAATGAAAAACAATGTGTATCTTTATGAGGGGTATAGTATGGTCGGACCAATGGAAGGCAAAGGGCCGATGAAAGACTATTTTGATTTTTGTTTTAAGGACGACACTTTAAAGGAAAAGACGTTTGAAAAGGCAGAACGAAAGTTGCTTAAAAATATCATAAAAGGTGCCATCCAAAAATCCGGCATTGATATGCAAAATATTGACTTTTTGTTTGGCGGCGATTTGCTAAATCAAATTGTCAGTTCATCATTTGCAGCACGTGATTTAAACCTGCCTTTTATTGGGCTTTATTCCGCCTGTGCAACAATGACAGAAAGTCTAGCATTGGCGTCCATTTTTGTTGATAACAATATTGCCAAAAACGCAATAGCGGCCACTTGCACTCATTTTAGCAGCGCTGAGAGGCAATATAGATTTCCGTTGGAATTAGGTAATCAACGTCCACCTTCAGCGCAATGGACAATCACAGGTGGCGGTGCAAGCATTGTTTCACAGTTGCCGGGAAAGGTTAAAATTGTGGCAGCAACCTTTGGAAAAGTTGTCGATTATGGCATTGCAGATGTAAACAATATGGGTGCAGCAATGGCACCGGCGGCAGCGGACACGCTTGAAGAGCATTTAAAAAATCGTCATCAGAAGGCCAGCGATTATGATTTTATTGCAACAGGCGACCTTGGCAAACTTGGCAGCGAAATTTTGATTGATTTGATGGAACAAAAAGGCATAATTCTTGGCAAAAACTATTCTGATTGCGGCTGCATGATTTTTGACAAAACTGAACGAGTTTTTATGGGCGGAAGTGGTGCAGGTTGTTCTGCCAGCATTTTAAATTCATATATATTGAAAAAACTTAAAACTGGGCAATATAAGCGTGTTTTGCTGATTTCAACTGGTGCGTTGATGAGCACAACCAGTTCTCAACAGGGCGACACAATCCCAGGCATTGCTCACGCAGTTGAATTTGAGTTTTGTGGTGAGAATAAAACCCAAACAAAAAAACCAGTTGGAGGCAAGAAAAATGTTTAATATTATGGATTATGTGGTGTCGTTTTTGGTGGGCGGATTTATTTGCTTTTTGGGGCAAATCCTCATCATCCGCACAAAGATAACCACGGCAAGGATTTTGGTGCTATTTTTGATTATAGGCATGATTTTGGAAGTGTTTAATATCTACGCACCGTTTAAAGAGTTTGCAAAGGCGGGGGCAAGTGTGCCTATCATCGGTTTTGGAGCAAGTTTGGCAAGAGGAGCGATAACCGCAACAAAAGAATATGGTGTTATTGGCATATTCACTGGTGGATTGACGGCGGCAGCAGGTGGCATTGCGATGGCGATATTTGCTTCATTCCTATTTGCATTGATATTTAGCAGTCGGTCAAAGCGTGGCGGGCATTGACGAATTTTGCAATAACAAGTCGAATGTAAATATTAAAGGAACAACTCTAATATTTTAGATATATGAAAAAGAACAGAAAAAACAAAAGGGTCAAGACATTTGTTGCTGTCTTTTTTATATTTTCAATTTTGATTAGTTATTATTTTTTTGTTGCCAGCCCAGTTATAAAAACATATTGCAAAGCGGAAACCCGTGCGTTGACTGAAAAAGCAATCAATTTGGCAGTAAGTAATGTTATAAATCGAACATTGAGTTATGACGCACTTATAGATATAAATTACGACAACAACGGCGAGATTGTTTCTTTTTCCGCAAATCAGTACGAAATAAACAGCATAACCCGAGAGATCGTTAAAGAGGCGCAAAATCAAATGCAACAACTTGGCAAGGACGGGTTGAATATCAGACTGGGCACACTTACTGGCATACCATTATTTGTTGGCAGAGGCCCAAACATTTTGTTTAAACTTGTGCCAATAGGTGCAGTTAGCAGCAATTTTGACAGTGAATTTGATTCGGTTGGCATAAACATGACAAAGCACACTTTGTTTTTGTATGTCAACACACATATAAGCATTGTTATGCCAGTTAAGTCATATGACTTCTATTCAACCAATCAAGTGATGTTGGCAGAAAGCATAATAGTAGGCAAAGTGCCAGAGGTGTATCTTAACGGCGGCAGTTTGGGAAAATCTTTAAATCTTGTACCTTAAAAAATTGAATTTAATATTACAATGTGATATAATGTCAGTATGTTATATTTTGACCATGCTGCAACAACAAAAATAAGCAAAGCTTCACTTGAAGAATACGTAAAGGCAAGTGAGCAATTTTTCAATCCTAGTGCTTTATACGCCAACGCATGGCAAGTTAAGCAGATGCTGGAAGATGCTAGGAGCAAGCTTATGAAATTGCTGGGTGCAGCAAACCGCTCGACAATCATTTTCACAGGTTCAGCAACAGAGGCTAACAATAGCGTCATTCATTCACATATCACTCGTATGGATAAAAAATACATTTTCAGTGCGGGGGAACATAGTTCGATATACGAAACCGCAAAATTACTTAAAGAAAAAGGATATAATATAGAGTTTGTGCCTTTATTGCCAGACGGCAGGGTGAATACTGAAAAACTTTATTCCAGCATTGACAAAGACACCGCATTTGTATCAATCATCCATGTCAGCAACGAAACAGGGGCGATAAACGATATAAAAGACATAACCAGCCATATTAAGGCCATAAACAGCAATATAGTTGTCCATAGCGACGGCGTTCAAGCATTGGGCAAATTGAAAATTAACTTGGCGGATTTGAGCGTGGATTATTACACAATTTCGTCGCATAAAATCAATGGCCCCAAAGGGGTGGCGGCTTTATATATAGCAAAACCTAATAGATTTAAACCATACATCACTGGTGGCGGACAAGAGCAAGGGCTTAGGTCAGGGACTGAAAACTTGCCAGGCATTTTGGCTTTTAAAAAGGCAATTGAAAACTTAAATTTTGCCGATTTTAGCCAATATAAAAAAGCAATTTTGCAAAATATCAAGCAGGACCATGTTATGGTGTCTTCGGACAATTGTGTTGACAACATCATATCAATATGTTTTAAAGGCGTTAGAGGCGAAACAATTTTGCATATGTTGGAAGCCAAAGGTTTTTTGATTGGCACTGGTTCTGCGTGCAACAGCAAGGCGGGGGTCAATCGTGTATTGCAACCAATTGTGCCAAAGGAATATATCGAAGGGGCGGTTAGAATTTCGTTTGGGGACGATATAACAGTTGAGGATTGCAAAAATTTGAGCCTAGCATTGGATGATGCTGTGGCAGAATATGTTTTAAGGATACGTAAAAGATGAATAATATAATTTTGATAAGATTTAATGAAATACATTTAAAAGGTGGCAATAAAAAATACTTTACACACCTTTTGTATAACAATATAAAGGAAGCACTTAAAGGTTTTTCATGCAAAATTGAAAATATTCAGAACCGCCTTTTGGTTCGTGATTATTCGGACGAGGATGGTATAATTTCCGCCTTAAAGTGCGTTTTTGGCGTGCATTCGGTTTCAAATGCTGTTGAAATTGACAATTCCGTGGACGGCATCAAAGATTTTGTTGCAGGCTTGAAAATTTCTGGCAGTTTTAAATGTGAAGTTAATAGGGCAGAAAAGTCTTTCCCAATCAAATCCAACGAGTTTGCAGCCGATTTGGGGGAAATTATATTAAATAACAACAACACTGCAAAAGTTGACATTCACAAGCCTGAAACAATCGTTTATGTCGACATTCGTGAAAATGGCAAAACCTATATTTTCACACACATTATTTACGCTTATTCTGGCTTGCCATTGGGCGAGTATCGTGATGGCTTGCTTATGTTAAGCGGCGGGATTGACAGCCCAGTTGCTGGTTTTTGCATGGCTAAACGTGGTTTGCGTCAAGATGTGCTGCATTTTGATAGTTTTCCTTACACAAGCCCACAGGCAAAACAAAAGGTTATTGACATAGCAAAACGTGTTAAAAAATATATTGGTGCAAGATATATGTACGTTTGCAGCATGACAAAAATGCAAGAAGAATTTCACGTGCAATGCAAAACTGAGTTCGCAATCAATTTGTTGCGTCGTGCGATGATTAGGGTGGCAAATGCGGTCTGCAAGAAATATGAATATAAAACAATCATCACTGGTGAAAGTTTAGGGCAGGTGGCAAGTCAAACAATCGAAAGCCTCACAAGCACCAATTCTGTTGCAGAATATCCAGTTTTAAGACCACTTATCAGTTTCAATAAACAAGAAATTATTGATATTGCCCAAGAAATTGACACTTACGACCTTTCAATTTTGCCTTATGAGGATTGTTGCACGGTATTTTTGCCAAGAAATCCAGTGATAAAACCAAAATTGAAGGATAGCGAGCATGAAGAAAGCAAAATCGTAAATTACGACCAACTGCTTCAATCTGTAATTGACAATATTGAGGTTATCGACCTAGACAAACTTGTTTAAAATGTTGTAATTCAAAATTTAATTTTCAAAACAATACACTATGTTTACAATATGTGGTGTATGTTTTTGTTTAAATACACAATTCAATGAATAAAAAACTTTGGCAATTAGTGATAAATTATGGATATACTTGACTTTGTGTGAGGTTTTGGATATAATCATAGTATCGTTGAATACGATTATATTTTTTGGAAATGCTACACGCATTTGACTTAAATTCACCAATTTTTGTGATTTAAGTTGATTTTGCGTTAGTTATTATAATATAAAACTTAATATGGCGATGATTTTTGCCAAATTTTATATTAAATATTTTTGTGTTGCGATTTAAAGGGTAGGAAAATATGAATTTAACAGCAATGTTACTTACTGTCAGTCCGGCTCTTACTGTGATTTTATCCATCATTATGTTCGTTGTTGGTGCGGGCGCTGGTGTTGGTTTAACAGCGTGGATTATCAATAAAAAGACTAAAAATGCTCGTGCAAACGCTGATAAAATTATAGAAGAGGCACGTGTTCAAGCTGATAGAATTAAAAAAGAACAAGTTGAACAAACAAACAAAGAAATTGACACAATTAAATCCACTTTTGAGCGTGAAAATAGAGAGCGTAGAGAAGAAGCAAAACGTAGCGAAGAACGTTTGTATGCTCGTGAAGAATTGTTGTCAAAACGTGAAACTGCTTTGGATAAAAAAGTCGATGAACTTGAAGCAAACAAAGAGCGTGTTCGCAATCAAATTGAGGCTTTAAACAGCAAAGAGAGCGCACTTGACGATTTGCAAGAAAGCATCGTTAAAGAACTTGAAAAAGTCAGCAATATGACAAAAGAACAAGCAAAGCAAGTTATCATTGACAGATATACTGAGGAAGCAAAGATTGACGCAGTGAAAATTGCCAAAGAAATCGAAGACAAAGCCAAGGAAGAAGCCGATAAAAAGGCTAGAAACATCATCACATTGGCTATTCAAAAATGTGCAGTTGACAACACAAGCGAAGTTACAACAAGCGTTGTCACTTTGCCTAGTGAGGAAATGAAAGGCAGAATTATTGGTCGTGAAGGCAGAAATATTCGTGCTTTGGAAGCAGCAACTGGCATTGATTTTATCGTTGACGACACTCCAGAAGCAATCACTTTGTCAGGCTTTGACCCTGTCCGTCGTGAAGTGGCAAGGATTGCTCTTGAAAAACTTATTATGGATGGGCGTATTCATCCAGCACGTATTGAAGAGTTAGTTCAAAAAGTTCAACGTGATGTTGAAGAAACCATAAAGGAAGCAGGCGAAAATGCTTGCTTTGACGCCGATATTCACAACATTCACCCAGAGATTGTTAAAGTTTTGGGTAGGTTGAAATACCGCACAAGTTATGGTCAAAACGTCCTCAATCATTCGCTTGAAGTTTCTTATATCGCAGGTATGTTGGCAGCAGAAGTTGGCGCAAACGAAAAGGTCGCAAGACGTGCAGGTTTGTTGCACGATTTGGGCAAAGCAGTTGACCATGAAGTTGAAGGCACTCACGTTAGCATCGGTGTTGAACTCGCTCGTAAATACAAGGAAAGTGAAGCCGTAATTCACTGTATCGAAGCACACCACAACGATGTTGAACCTCGCACTTTGGAAGCAGTTATCGTTCAAGCAGCAGATGCAATTTCAAGTTCTCGCCCAGGGGCTAGACGTGAAAGTTTGGAAAATTATATCAAACGTTTGCAAGAGTTGGAAGCAATCGCAAACAAACACCAAGGCGTTGAAAAGACTTATGCAATTCAAGCCGGTCGTGAAATCCGTGTTATGGTTAAACCTGAGCAAATCAGTGATGACGAGGCACAAGTTTTGGCTCACGACATCGCAAAAGAGATTGAATCTCAATTGGAATATCCAGGGCATATCAAAGTCAATGTTATCCGTGAATCACGCTTTACAGATACAGCAAAATAAACCAAACACTCATAAATTTGATTTGATTTTATAGATAAACCAACATAAACATGGTTTGTTGTATTTACAATTAAAAGGGCATAAATTTATGTCCTTTTTTGTTTGTAAATTTAATTAGTTTGAGGACGAAAAGCAATTTGATGACACAAAATTTAAATATATCCAAATTCGATTTTAAATTTGTTAAATTGTTTTTTAGGCTAAAAAAACGCATTCACAATACGTCAAACTTTTCAAATATGTTTTAAATCGTTGACAATAATTTATAGGTGTGATAGAATAAAAAAGTTAAAGGGGAGTGGCTCAACGGTAGAGTAGTGGTCTCCAAAACCATTGGTTGCGTGTTCGAATCGCGTCTCCCCTGCCAGAATATCGCTTGATTATGTGCTGTATGTTGCATATAGTTGAGCGATTTTTTTTATCTAAGTATGATTTTTCATATTAGACAAGCGATAATTATTGTTGCAAATTAAAACTATTTTTTAAATGTTTATCAATCAGCAGGTGAACCCTTGTCAAACTACTAAATTTTTGCTACAATAAAGACATGAAATATTACTGTGTGGTTGTTAGTATGGGACATTTAGGCACTGGAAAATCGTTGCCTGTTAAAATATATGTTGAAGCAAACGATATGTTTTCCGCAATTAAAAAGGCTCAAAGATTTCCTGGTGTTAAACACAGCAGATTTCCTGTGTCAGCAAAAGTGATTGACAAAATTGAGTTTGATATAGGGCTGCAAAACAGCGAATATTTGGCTTTTATGCGCATAAATTCAAACCATAATACATTGGAGATATAATGAAACAAGTTACAATTTACACAGATGGAGCGTGCAGTTGCAATCCCGGGCCAGGCGGTTGGGGTGCTGTGTTGTTTTACAAAGATAAGATGAAAGAAATCAGCGGTTACAATCCTGAAACAACTAACAATCAAATGGAACTTACTGCGGCAATTATGGCAATTGAGATGCTGAAAGAACCTTGCAAAATCGACCTTTACAGCGACAGTGCATATTTGGTGAATGGATTTTTGCAAGATTGGGTCACAAAATGGCAGATGAACGGCTTTAAAAATGCCAAAAAGAAGCCGGTTGAAAATGCTGAACTTTGGCAAAAATTGATTGAACTTAACCAAAAACATTCAATCACTTGGATAAAGGTTAAAGGGCACGCAGACAACAAATATAACAACAGGTGTGACGAACTTGCCACTGGGGAAATTGCAAAGAACGCAAAATAACCGTAAAAATTGATGTTTAAATTCGTGTTTAAATCAACAACAATGCGGTAAATATAAAATCAACACAAATTTACAGTTTAAAAATATAGTTTGTTGCATTCACAAAAGGGCCTAGCATATTGCTAAGCCTTTTTTATGTTTTTAGATATATATTTTGCGCCTAAATTTCTTTACGTTTAAACAATTGAGTTGCTATCACATTGCAAACAATTACGATGAATAATATCATAAATATCGTCAAGCCAAAACTTGTGGTTGAGTAAACTTTTGCACCTAACAGCAAGTTGAACATGTTGTTGGATGTTGCCAAAATCGAACTGCCAAACAACGAATACAAACTGATGTGGCTGAATGGATAATACGCAAGCCAACTGATTGAAGAAGTTGAGAACATTGGCAACAAGATATTTACTAGATAGATAGCCATTAAAATTGTAACAGCCAATATATCCGATTTGATAAAGCAAGAGAACAAAATTGCAATGGACAAATATACCATAATTTCAAGCATCAAACTCAAAAGATAGATAGCAATCATTGAAATAGGGTGCAAGGTTATTGCATATTTACCAGCGAAAACTGTCAAAATTGTTGCCGAACCGAAGCCGTAAATGCATCCGCCAACAACAACTGAAATGATGCCGCTGAACACAACCAAAATGAGTGACATAATTGCAATTGCAAACATTTTGCCAAGGACAATCGAGGTGCGTTTGATAGGTCTAATCGCCAAATATCTCATTGTTCCTTCTTTTATTTCGCCAGCGATTGTGTGAGCGCCCGCCATGATTGCGTAGGCAATGATGATGAAAGAGAACATTTTCAAGATAAAGTAGGCATAATCGTAACCGTTTGTCTTTTCGTTTGAACTAACGCCGATTGTCAAAGGATTTGCAAAGTCTGACATATTTTTATTGTGGTCAAACAAATAATTGTATTTGATAAGCATTGCATTCACGTCAATTGATGTGGAGTTTAAATATAAAAGTTTGCCTTTGTCTGACGATTTTGCAGTGTTAAGAGCGTTTGATAGCAATTCGTATTTAATCAAATTTGCATAAGTGTCACAACGATTAAGATAGGTGTTGATAAGACCTTTCATTTTTTCAAGATTTTCGCTTGACACGTTTTCGTCTTGACTGCTTTGGGCGAGGTTCCTCAATGTTTGAATTTCGGTCAAAGTTTGGTTTAGATTGGTGCTAAACTTATTGTATTTTGTGCCTTCAACATTGGATGTATATTGTTTTGTTTTTTCATCGCCAAAAGTAGGGAAGTAGAGATTGTCCAAACATTGTTCAATCTGAGGCTTGTATGAGTTTTTATATTCCTCACAAATCTCATTTATCCTGTTCTTGTTTGTTGTATTTGTGCTTAAAAGTGTCACAGCACCATTGTAATTTTCATCAAAAGTGTCGTAGTTTTCGATTGTTGTTATAACAGGGTAACTGCCATCAGCGCTTAAATTTAAGGCTTCGTCAATCGTGTCGTGAAGAGATTTGAAGTCAGAAAGCATCTTTTTCCTTGCTTGGGCAACATATTCTTCAACCGTCACAGTAAGGTTTGCATAACTGTTGTAGGCGTTAAAACTTGTTTCAAATTGGTTTTTAAGTTGTGTGATTTTTTCACTATAACTAACATTGTCAATTTTGTAGTTGATGATTGAATTTTTTGCGTCTTCCACTTGTTTGTCCGCTTTTGCTCTCAAACCTGCAACGCCGCCTTCACCAAAATCATTTTGATAAAGTTGCAAAACAGTGGTGCCAGAAAAATTGGTTTCTACTTGATTTTGGTTTGTTGGTTTATAGATAAAAACGCCCAAAACCATAATCAGTGCAAGCAAAACAGCAAGTATGTAAATACCTGGCTTTGAAACTGTCTTTTTAAGTTCTGCACGAATAATTTTGTTCATAATTTATCCTCATTAAAAAATACTTGTTGATGGTCGATTTGATTGCAAGATTTCAAAATACAACTGTTCAAGCGATTTATGTATCTTTTTCACACCATAAATTTTAACTCTTTTTGTGGTGAGATACGCAATAACAACAGCGATGTTGGATTCCTTGACTGGGATAATCAAAGAATTGCCAATAACTTTGCCAACAATCCCGTATTTTTGCTTTACAACAAGGGCAGCGTAATTAGGGTAGTTGCACAAAAGTTGCAGTTGTTGATTGTTTGCGACCGTTTCTTTAATATCATGCATTGTTTGCTGACGAAGCATTTTGCCGTTGTTTATAATGCCAATAACATCGCAAAGTTGTTCAAGTTCAGACAGGTTGTGGCTGGATATTAAAATTGCAATCTTTTCCTTTTCAGCAAGCACACGCAAAACGTTTCGCATTTCAACAATGCCGTTTGGGTCAAGACCGTTTGTAGGTTCATCCAAAATAAGCAAAGACGGATGATTTAACAACGCCTGAGCAATGCCCAAACGCTGTTTCATGCCCAATGAATAGGTTGAAACTTTGTCTTTTATGCGTTTTTCCATGCCAACCAGTTCAACAATCTTTGGAATCCTTTCCATCGCTTGCTTGTCATAAAAACTTGCAAACAATTGAAGATTTTTTAATCCAGAAAGATATGGGTAGAGTTGAGGTGTTTCAATCACCGCGCCAATCAAAGAGAGTGCGTGATTGTGTGATTTTTCAATGCTAAAACCAGAAATTTTGATTTTGCCGTCGTTAGGTTCAATCAGCCCAGTAATCATTCTGATAGTAGTGGACTTGCCGGCACCATTTGGACCAACAAAGCCATAAATTTGACCGGGATAAATTGAAAAAGAAACATCATCAACAACTTTTTTGTTGCTGTAAATTTTTGTAACATGGGATACTTCTAATGCTGGTATCATTTAAATTTTCTCCTATTTTAGCATTGATAAATTTTCAATTTTGATAGGTTTAGCATTCTATTTTGAGGTTTTATAAAAGAGATAAGTTAAAGCCAAATCAACCCAAATGCTTGAAGTTAAAAGGAATGGAGCATAAATATTGCCAAAGTTTTCCGCACTAAATACACCATATGCTGTGCCGTTTGTGCATATTATACCCATAATAATGGACACAATCAAGACAACAAGCGTACAAATTGTTGCAAATATCAGGCGGAATTTGAATTTTGGATTATATGTATTGTTCTGCACTTTTAGCCTAAAACTTTCGTTTGATTTGATGATTGTGATAACATAGCACAATGTTGCCAAAACTGTGATTGAGAAAATCACATAAAATAAAGTACTTGCAGGGAATTTGCTTGCAACTGTCAAGCATAAAATCATCATTAAAATAGAGTAAATTGAGAAAATCAAGCCTCTAAATAATGACAATTTTGCAAGTTTTTTTGCACGGATATATTCTTTTTTGTTTTTAAAATCCTGATAGTCAACATATTTTATGTCCGAATAGGCGTAATCTGCGTTTGTGGCAGGTTTGATGCTTTCGACCGCCTTTTTAGGCTCTTGAATTTTAATTTCAGGCTGAGGAATAGGCTTTTTATCAACAAATTTGCTGATTTCCTTGTTTGAAGCGAATTGTTCGTCAGCCAAAGTGTTGTTGTCTTTTAACAGACTGGTGTTTTGTTTGTTGATTTCAATTTCGGTTTGATTGTCAATATGGTTTTGATTGAACAAATCGGAGGCGTCGACAATAGATTCTTTTGGTGTTGGGGCAGATGACGTTGGGGCAGAGTCTGCAATAAGATCCATAATTGAAACGAATTTGTCTTCGGATTTTTCTTTTTCTGGTCTTGTGACAACAAAATTCACATTAGTTGTTAATTCCGCTGGTTCCTCTTTTTGAGGCTCCATTGCTGACTCAATAGGAGTTACAACACTAACAGTTTGGGCTTCATTTTCTGGCAAAACAGTGTTATCCAATTCAGGTTGAGCAGAAGGAACATTTTCCATTTCTTCATTTTCAGACATCAAAGCGATTTTTAAGCATTCATCAAAAGATGGAAGAGTTGACAATTGCGCTCTACCATTTTCGGTTATTTTGTAATAATGACGTTTGCCACCAATTTCACTATCTTGCCAGTAGGAAGAAATAAATTTGGATTTTTCCAACTTTTTAAGGACAGTGTACAAAGTTGGTTGTTTGATTTGAATTTTTTGATTGGATTTATCTTCAATTTCCTTAGTCAATTCAAATCCATATTTGTCGCCATTGGACAACTGAAACAAAATTAAAGGTATCAAATCTGCTGTCTTCATAACACCTCACTAATACACTTAATTATATAATAATTAAAAACCATTAGTCAAATAAATCATTTGAAAAAAAGCAAAGACACAGTTAAGCCTTGCTTTTTTGACTATCTAAATTAAAATTTATTGCGAATTAAACCTACAACTTTGCCCAAAATTTGCAAATGGTCGGTTATGATAGGGCGCATAAATGAATTTTCTGGTTGCAATCTGAAATATCCATTTTCTTTGTAATAACGTTTTACAGTCGCCTCATTATCAATCAAACAAGCGACAATTTCGCCATTGTTTGCAACTGATTGCTGTGAAATAACCACCAAATCACCGTCGTAGATGCCAACGTTTACCATGCTGTCGCCCTTAACTTTAAGAACAAACATATGGTTGCCGACAAACAAATTTTCAGAAATCACAATTTTTTCAGACAAATTTTCTTCCGCAAGGATTGGCTGACCGGCGGCAATAGTGCCAACAAGGGGCAGGGCAATGCTTGGTGCGGATTGTTCCTCTGTAAGTTCAATAGCACGATTTTTGTTTTCATTACGAGCAATTTTGCCCATCTTTTCCAACTTTTTTAAATGATAAACGGCAGTTGATGTTGAATCAAAGTTCAAATTTGCGCAAATTTCCCTCACTGTTGGTGGGTATTTATTTTTTTGCACGTAATCGCAAATAAAAGCATAGGTTTTTTCAGTCATGTTCATGCTGCACCTCCTGTCAAAGACGTATAATATTAACGATATAATAGCAAAAAAAATTTGGTTTGTCAAACATTTGTTCGATAAATTTTGATTTTATTGCTAAAAAAATTTCTATGTATTATGATTGCCCAGTTTCGCTTTCATCGTGCTTTAATTTAACTTTGCCTGCAACAGAGCGGCGGATATCATCACTGATTGCTGCATAGTGTTTTTTGGTTGTGTTGACGTCTTTATGACCCAAAACCTCGGCAACAATGTAGATGTCTTTTGTTTCGTTATACAAATTTGTGCCGTAAGTTGACCTAAGTTTGTGCGGCGTTATATTTTTAAGTGGGGTGGCAATCTTGGCATATTTTTTAACCAAATATTCCATGCTGCGAACCATCATCCTTTTGCCTTGGCTGGAAATAAATAGGGCACGTTCCTCCTTTGGGATTTGAAGCGTGTCACGATATTGCAAATATTCCTTTAAAGTTTTAGCGGTGTCCTCACCAAAATAAAGAATAACTTGGTTTCCGCCTTTTCTAGTCACACGGAAAGAGTTTAAGTTAAAGTTGATGTCGTCCACGTTCAGCCCAACACATTCGCTCACACGGATGCCTGTTGTCAAAAATAAGGAAAGGATTGCGTTGTCACGAATTTTAAATTTTTCGTTATATTTCCTTTGATGTTCGCTAAAACCGGCAAGACTATCACAAGAGTACATCAATTCCTCAGTTTCTTGCGGCTCCAAGCGGATGATTGGTTTTTCATGAAGTTTTGGGGCACTAACTTTGCTTGCAACATTTGCTCTTAACATATCCTTATTGAAAAAATATTTAAAAAAGGCACGAAGAGTGGAAAGTTTGCGGGATTTGCCACGCTCGCTATTTGTTAAAATTTCGCCGTTTTCCTTGTCATAATATGATAAATAAGCCAAAAAGCGTTCAATCAATTGTGCATCTATGCCGTCAATGTCACTCAAAGTTATGCTGGTTATAGGGCGGTTGAAAAAGCCCGTTTCATAACTGACCAAATAATTGAAAAAAGTCTTTAAATCAACCGCATAATTTAGACGGGTTAGGGGAGTTGTTGTGTCTTGTATGCCTATAAAAAAGATACTGCAAAAACTTGGTAAATCTGCAAGCATTTCATTCAATTTGCGCATATTGTTGCGATTTCTTTCCAAATAATAGTTGTTTGACATAATTTTACCTTATTATTATTTTAACATCTTTGCGTAAAATATCAATCAAATTTTAGGGCAAAATTAAAATTTTATAAAGTTATTAAAAATATTTGACATATTTTCTGATTTTGATTTATACTAACAATAGTTTAATATGTCGTTTGAAAGGGACTAGTACATTTGGGAAGTGTGAGAGAGTTTCGCGGTTGGTGAGAGCGATTCATGGAAAGAGTGTATGTCTACCCCTTGAGACACCTGGTAATGCGGGGCCTATTGCATGGCACAATATGCAAACAATGAGTGGGACATTTTTATGTTCAAATAGAGTGGCACAGTGGTAAATATCACCTCTATATTTAGGGTGGTATTTTTTGTTA
>DHNC01000022.1:4047-4905 GCA_002406115.1 Christensenella sp. UBA4626 | reverse complement strand
AATAATTTTTTATTTTTTATAATTTTAATTGCATTTGCAAGATATTTTATTTTTACGCATTTTGTATTTTTTATCTATTTTATTAACCGACTTTTTAAAATCAAAACATTTGAAAAGTTCGCAACTTGGGATGATTAAAATTGAAGCGATGATGACTGTTATCCATTGAGATAAATTCAAAAATTCCAAGCCAAACAATTTGTACATAAACGGAACACACGCCACCAAAAGATTTATCAACATTGTGACGACAAAACATATATTGAACACTTTGTTATCTAAAAGATTTTTATGTTTTAAGTTGTTATTTGTTTTGCAATTGATACTATGCAAAGTTTGCATAAATATAATTGTGAAGAACACCATAGTGCTTGCAACATCCGGACTGTAACAGAATACGCCGATAACAAACACAAGCATCACTATTGCGGTTTGCAAAATTGACTGATAAATTATTGCCACGCCGACTTTTCCACTAAACAATCCCGAACGTTTATCTCTTGGCGGAGAAAGCATAACTTCTGGTTCCACCTTTTCCATGCCCAAAGCAAACGCAGGCAGGCTGTCCGTAACCAAATTTATAAACAACATTTGTGCTGGCAAAAGGAAAGTGTATTTCGGAAACAACATCAACGCCAAAAGCATCCCGAACACTTCCACGCAGTTGGTTGAGATGAGAAACTGCAAGGCCTTTTGAATGTTGCTATAAACCTTACGCCCTTCCTCAACTGCCACAACGATTGACGCAAAGTTGTCATCTGTCACAAGCAAATCTGCCACATTTTTAACCACGTCAGTGCCAGATTTACCCATTCCCACACCGATGTCGGCAACTTTAAGGCTTGGCGCATCATTTAC
>DHNC01000022.1:0-3999 GCA_002406115.1 Christensenella sp. UBA4626 | reverse complement strand
CATCATTTACACCGTCGCCCGTCATGGCAACTATCTTTTTTGTGCCTTTAAAGGCTTTTACAATCCTGACCTTATGCTCCGGGCTAACCCTTGCATAAACGCTATAATTGTTGCATAGTTTGACAAGTTGCTTATCTGTCAATTTGTCCAATTCTTCGCCAGTTATCACTTCATTCATGCTGCTTGCTATGCCCAATTGCTTTGCAATCGCAAAGGCGGTTTGTTTGTGGTCGCCAGTTATCATCACTGGTTTAAGCCCTGCTTTAAAGCATTTTTCTATGCTTGCCTTAACCTCCGGACGAGGATTATCCATCATGCCACATAGCCCCAAAAACACCAAATCCTCTTCCAAATCTGCATTTGGGTCAAGCATATCAAACTGTTTTGTTGCAAAAGCCATAACACGATAGGCCTTTGAAGTCATATCATCATCCGCTTGTTTTAGTTTGATTTTTTCCTCTTCGGTCAAAGGTCGGATTTGCCCATCCAGCATAATATATTTGCATTTAGAAACAATCACTTCGGGTGCACCTTTTACATAACTTTTAAGCCCCTGATCGTTTACAATCACGCTCATCATTTTTCGGTTTGAATTAAAAGGAATTTCATGCACAACTTTCTTTTTGCCGGCGGCATTCTTTGTTAAAGCGTATTCAAAAATCGCCATTTCAGTAGGCTCGCCAACAATAACATCATTTTCTTTGTGAGCGTTGTTGCAATTTATCATGCAATTGAGCATCTCTTGATAAGCCAAGCCAGTGGAACAATTTTTTTGATTGTCTGTGTAGGTTTGAACCACTTGCATTTTGTTCATGGTGAGAGTGCCAGTTTTATCCGTACAAATCACCTCACAACTGCCCAAAGTTTCCACAGCATTTAAGTGTCTGATGATACACCTACGTTTGGCAAGTTGTTGCACGCCCAATGCCAAAATTATGGTTATAACCGCTGGCAAACTTTCTGGAATTGCCGCAACAGCAAGCGACACAGACGTCATAATTGCATCAAGAATATTGTGCCCCGCCACCATTTCAAAAATCAAAATCACGGCACATATTGCAAGCACTGTCCAAGTGATGATTTGTCCAATTTTATTTATAGATTTTTGAAGCGGCGTTGTTTCTTTTTTGGTGTTAAAAAGTATGTTGGCAATTTTGCCAATTTCGGTGTTGTTTGCAGTTGCAACAACCACTCCCACACCTTTGCCTCGGACAATCATACTACCGGAAAACACCATATTTTTACGCTCTGCAATCGGTGTGGAGCCGTTAAACACTAAATTTGCGTCCTTTTCAACTGGAACACTTTCCCCCGTCAAGGAACTTTCATCGCAAGCCAAATTGTTGTTGTCAATCAAACGGATGTCCGCTTGTGCAATGTTTCCTGCCTCCAACTCCACAATATCCCCTGGGACAAGGTCGGAACTTGGCACAGTCAGCGTAACCCCGCCTCGAACCACTTTCACGTTGGTTTTGCAATATTTTTGAAGGTCGTCGATGCAGGCTTGTGCTTTGCTTTCCTGTATCACGCCGATAAATGCGTTTGTGATAACAATAAACAAAATCACAAATCCTTCAAACAGGTCGCTATATTGTTTGTGTGATATTGCAATGGAAATCGAAATCACCGCCGAAACAAGCAATATCGCAACCATAATATTTAAAAATTGCTTGAAAAAACTTTGAATAAAGGATTGTTTTTTAACCTTTTTCAACTCGTTGCTGCCAAACTCTTTTTTGAGTTCGGCAACCTGCTTTAAGGATAACCCATTTTTGGATGTATTAAATTTGGCAAATGTTTGCTCTATCGTTGACCTATACATAACACCTCTAAATAATCTATTTTTATTACTTTTTGAATAGAACCTAACTTGCCCAATCCAAAGCAAAACCGGCTGAATGCAAGCAAATTTTTGTTTATTTTGTCAATAGGATTGTAAAAATAAATAAAGTATGCTAATATATTAAAACTATGGAATTAAAACATATCGAAGCACTTGTGCCAGAAAACTTGAAAGAGCAATCAAAAACGCTTCTTTCAATATTGGACGAAATGGATTTGGGTGCGACAATCAAACGCGAAGGATTGTTGCATTTTTTGCATATAAATAATGTTTTGTCGCTTGATGAAATTGAGGAAAAATTTTCGGACGCCATGCCAACTTTGACGATTTTGGACAAGTTGGAAAGCATCAAAGTTACCACCTCGAAAGAAGAGGCGGAAAATATAAGGAAGATGTTCTTTGCCATAACCAAGGATATAAGAATAATTATGTTCAAAATCGCCCTCGTCGTTACAAAACTTAGGCATCAAGACAGTTTGACCGAACAGGAAAAGCAAGACACTGCAAATGCAATTTTCTTGATGTATGCTCCGCTTTCCGCCCGTCTTGGTATGTCCAACTACAAAACCGAACTTGAAAATGGTGCATTCAAAATTTTGCAGCCAGAAAAATATGCTCAAATACAAGCCGACGTTGATAAACGTTTCCACAAAAGGCAACCGATTGTGGAAAGATTGAAAAGTTTGACTGAAAAATGTATGGAAGAATTGAACATACAAGGCAAAGTTTTTGGCAGGAAAAAGCATATTTATTCGATTTACAAAAAATTGCAAGACCACACAATGGATCAAATTTACGATTTGATTGCGGTGCGTGCAATTGTGAACACCGTTGCGGAATGCTATGCTTTGCTTGGCAAATTGCACAGCGAAGTTGAGCCAATTTCAAACCGATTTAAAGATTACATCGCTATCCCAAAGCCAAATGGCTATCAATCCTTGCACACAACTGTGATGTTTGAAGGTTTTCCGGTTGAAATTCAAATCCGAACCATGGAAATGCACCAATACGCCGAATATGGTGTTGCGGCGCACTGGATGTACAAAGAAAAACGCAGCCATAGGGACAGTTTGGATATTCGCCTTGCTTGGTTAAGGCAAATGATGGAAAATGAAAATGTCAGCATTGAAGATTTGGCAAAATCCTTGAACCAAGATATTTATAACAACGAAATTTTTGTTCAAACGCCGATGGGCAAAGTTATTTATTTGCCAGCCGGTTCAACTCCATTGGATTTTGCTTACAGCATTCACAGCGAAATTGGCAACCGATGTGTTGGCGCAAAAGTCAACGACAAAATGGTGCCTATAACCTGCCCACTTAACAATGGCGATGTGGTGGAAATTGTAACAAATCCAAATTCCAAAGGTCCATCAAGGGATTGGCTTAAAGTTTGCAAAACAAGTGAAGCAAGGAAAAAAATCAACGAATTTTTCAAACGTAACATGAAAGAAGAAAATATCAAACTCGGCAAAACCATGTTGGAAAATGCCATTAAGGACAAAGGCTACGCTGTGAATAAATTGTTGACAACTGCAGCCTTAGAAGAGATGATTTCTTACTACAATGTTGCGGACGAAAATGAGTTTTACGCTTTGATTGGCACAAACGCAATCAAACCTGTTGCAATTGCAAACAAACTTGCCGCAAATTTTCAAAAGCAAAACAAAGCGGAACAAGAGCAAATTGTTTCTCACAACACAATTTCACTTGCCGCCCCACAAGAAAATCAGGTGGCCCTGAAAGGCTTGAACAATATTTTGATGAAGTTTGCTGGATGTTGCAAACCTTTGTATGGCGACGAAATCATTGGTTTCGTTTCAACCGGTCGAGGCGTCATTATTCACAGGAAACATTGTCCAAATGTTGCTTGCTTTGATGAGGGGCGTTTGATTGACGCAAGTTGGAAGCCGGTTGTGGAAAACAAAAAGAAAAAGTCTAACAAAACATCTGCAAAATAAAGTTTTTATTAAAATATTAAAAAAATTGCAAAATTTAATTATTTTTGCAATTTTTTAATGCTTTTTTATTAAATTTTTTCAATTTTTTTAAAATATTAGTTTTTTTAGAAGTTTTATATCTCAACATTTTAAAATAATTTTGATATTTCTATTTATAACAAATTGTTTACTTTGATTTTTATATATTTGTTTTTA
>DHNC01000027.1 GCA_002406115.1 Christensenella sp. UBA4626 | reverse complement strand
TCATTTTATCACAGGTTCTTCGGTTTGTCAAGACCTTTTTTGAAATTTTTTGTTTTTTTGCGTCAACGATTTCAATATCTACGCCAAAGGAATTTTGTAATTCTTGCGTGTTTAAATCGCTGCCACGACGCTTAAAATATTTGTAATTATTTATCAAAATTTTAAAATCCAAATTCAGTTCTTTCATTTGCAAACATAGATACAAATTCCTTCTCAAACTGTTTGCATCAACCACAACCAATCTAAGCCCAGAACCTGACAAAATAAAATCCCGGCTCACTTCCTCTTCACGTGAAAAGGTGTTTAAAGAATACAATCCCGGCAGGTCATAAAAGCAATAATTTTGTCCATAAAAATCCACGCATTTTTTTGCCTCGCTGACAGTCACACCATGAAAATTTCCAGTGTGTTCGTGCGAGTGTGTTAAAGAATTAAACAAGGTAGATTTGCCAACATTAGGATTGCCAATCAAAAAAACATCAATCGGTTTTTGTTGCATTTGCTTAGGCATAATCCACCTCTATTTGTTTGGCAAGGTTGTCCTTTAAAGTGAAACATGAACCAGCAAAAATCACAAGCAAAGTTTTTTTAAGCCCACTTTTATGTTTAACTTTTATTTTAGTTCCGAATGTAAGCCCCAATTCCATAAGTCTTATTTTGGTTTCGAAATCGGATATGTTTACGCTTTTTATCACGCACATTGTGTTGAGTTTTGCTTGAAATAAATCCATAAAATATTTTACTCTTTACAAGCAACAAAAATGAGTGTTATTTGCAAAAATGTTTGTAATCCATTTTCAATTTAACACTCATTAAAATTGTTATTTTGTAATTATCTTTATTGTTTCCGTCACCTTGATTTGCTTTTTTAAAAACTTAACTTTTTCGCCATCCAAAGTGAATGGTTCATTTGACGGATTTTCGATTGTAACCTTGCTTGCATCAAGCACAACTGCATGTTTGCTTTTTCGGATAGCGTCCACACCTTTTGTGAACATCTTTACAAAAGTTGAAACCGCACCAAGCCCTTTGCTTGCCTTAATTGCAACAAATTTAATTTTCCCATTGGACAAATCTTCGCCTTTGTTGATTTTAAAGCCGCCAGCCGACCTGCCATTAAGCAGCATTACATAAATAAATTTGCCATGCACACGGGCATTGTCCACCACAAAAGTGAATGGCAGTTTTTTGATTGAAAACAGCCCGCCAAGCCCAGCCCAAACATAGGCAAAACGTCCAACACGCTTTTTTGCACTTTGCTTTGCTTTGAATGCAACATTTGTTAAATATCCGCTTGCCAAAGTGTAAGTTATGTATTGCTCGCCGTCAAACATCAAGTCATAATTTGTAAGGTTCAGACGCAAAATGCAATCCAACGCACGGTCAAGGTCAAATGGAATGCCCAAACTGCGAGCCACATCATTGCAAGTGCCAAAAGGCAAAACGCCAACTATGCATTTTTCTTCCGCTTTTGCCACGCCGTTTACAACATTGTGCAAAGTGCCATCGCCGCCAACAGCCACGATGATATCGTATTTGCCGGCATTTTTTTCTGCAATCGAGGTTGAATCGGACGCCGACTGACTTGCGATTGTATCCACCGTTGAGTAACGCAAAGACAGACGCTCCCTAATATGTGGCAAATTTTCCTCAATTTTGCCCTTCATAGCGTCTGGATTGTATATTACAAGCACGGATGAATAAGTTTTCAAATTTTATTTTTTCCTTCTCAAAATCTCGTATTTTTTAAGTTTTTGGTTGGTTGTGACAAGCACATTTTGCTTTGGAATTTTGCATTCAGGCAAACTTTCACCATTTTCATCAACAATACTTTCTATTGTTATTATAGCATTATTTTTGTATTTAGACAACAATTCCAATTGCTCCCCAACCTTAAATCTGTTGCGCATTTCAATCAAAGTTTTGTTGTCCGCATTTGTATCTTGCTTTACGATTGCAACAAAATCGTAACTTGCTTCGGGCAAACTTGTGTCCAAAGTTTGCTTTGGTGAGCCAAAATAAAAACCTTCGCTGTAATCCCTGTGGCTGCTTTTGAACACCTCGTTACGGATTTCTTGCGGCAAATTATATTCTTTGTGAGTTTTTAAATAATCCAAGGCTTCACGATAAGCGTTTACAATATTTGCAACATAATATTCGGTTTTCATTCTGCCTTCAATTTTTATCGAACTGATGCCCGCCTTTTCAAGTTTATCCAAATGGTCAATCATACACATATCTTTGCTGTTCAAAATATATGTGCCGTGGCTATCCTCCTCAATAGGATATTCCTGCTCTTTGCTGATTTCTCTAATTGCATAGCCCCAGCGGCAAGCCTGAACACAAGCCCCACGATTTGCATCTCTTCCTGTGAAAAAGTTGCTGAGCAAGCATCTACCCGAATAACTGATACACATTGCCCCATGGCAAAATGCTTCAAGTTCAATATCTGCCGGAATTTTGCTGCGTAACTCGACAATCTCTTCCATTGTCATCTCTCTTGCCAAAATAAGACGTTTTACGCCTAAGTTGACGTAAACCATAGCACTTTCGCTGTTTGTTATGTTGGCTTGGGTGCTGACATGAACTGCCAAATCTGGTGTAATACGCCTAACCATACTGATAACGCCAAGGTCAGCACAAATAACCGCATCAACGCCGATTTCGTTTAAATATTTGATATATCCTGGCAAATCTTTTAAATCAGATTCATGCGGAATGATGTTTACAGTCACATAGACTTTAACGTTTCGCTCATGCGCGTAATCAACTGCCCATTTTAGAATTTCCAAATCAAAATTGCCAGCAAAGGTACGCAAACCAAAACGTGTAGACGCCAAATAAACCGCATCCGCACCATACTCAATTGCCATTATTAACTTTTCTTTATCTCCCGCCGGAGCAAGCAATTCCATAAAATTTTCCTTTTGTGTTATTTAGTATATTATATTATTTTGTTTTTTTCAATTGTTTTTTAGGCTTTGGAAACTCTCCATGATTGACTGGTTTGAGTTTTGTCACACCGACACCATCGCCAATTGGATAAATCAGCGTGTCAAAAATCGGATTTGTTGTGATTTCTGATATGTAACTGTGCAACGATTTTATCATCGCTCTGCAACCAGTTGTAACCTTTGTCTGCCCCAAAACCATGCCGTGGAAATAGAGATTGTCCGCCAAAATTATGCCATTTTCATTCAAAATCTGCACCAAATACGGCAGATAATGAATGTACTGATTTTTTGCCCCATCAAGGTAAATTAAATCATACTTTTTTGTGCAATTTTTAAGATAATCCATTGCATCGGTCAAATATGGAGTAATTTTGTCATTTAATCCCATTTCTTGAATGTTTTTGACGGCAATTTTGTATCTATTTTCATCAATTTCGACCGTGTCAATATGCTGACAATTTGAGTTTTGAGCCATAGCAATCGAACTATACCCTATCGCCGTGCCAATCTCCAAAATTTGTTTGCAATTGTTTTGATTGATTGTGGAAAGCAAAAAGAGTAATGTGTCATCCAAACTTATAGGCACATTATTCTCTTTGCCAAAATTTTTAATTTCATCCAATTGCATAGGTTTTTTTATATTGATTTGTTATGTTTGTTGCGATTGTGAAACCTGAATGTTTTCGCTAGAAAATTTCAGTTTTCATCCAATTGCATAGTAAGAGTTTATTTTTTGATTTTAAATATCTTCCTATTTGTCATTCTGAGCGTAGCGTTAGCGAAGTCGAAGAATCTCTAAATTATAGATGACAAATCTTTCCAAGTCGGATTTTGCCTCATAATTAAATCTTCTTTCTTTTTTCTTGTCCAGCCTTTTAGTTGCTTTTCCCGTGAAATCGCTAAATATGCGTCATTAAATTGTTCAACATAGACCAATTTTTCTAAATTGTATTTTTTAGAAAATCCATCAACTGCTTTTTGTTGGTGCTCATAAATTCTTCTAGAAAGGTTATTTGTTACTCCAACATAAAGAGTTGTATTATTTTGATTAGTTAATATATAAATATAAAACATGATTTTTAGTCCCGAGATCCTTCGACTCACTTTCGTTCGCTCAGGATGACAATAAAGATTTTTATTTTAAATAAATCAGAAATTATTTCAAGCCCCGCCTAACGAGTTAGTCGTTGCTTTCAATAATATACTCAAAGGTTGAGCATATATTCTTCGTCTTACTCCTAATTTTGTGCAAGCACAATTAGTCGTTTTTATATTATATCAAATTGATATAACCTTCATCTCACGCCTAATTTTGTGCAAGCACAATTAGTCGTTCGACTCGATTATTATCGGAAAATATGCCAAAATAGATTTAGGTATATTGTTTGGAAATTATTTCAAGCCCCGCCTAACGAGTTAGTCGTTGCTTTCAATAATTATCGGAACAATGAGTGGTTTACGTTTAAGTTTTTTGTTGAGGTAGTTTGTGAGTGAGCGGCGTAAATTTTGTTTTACTGTCATATAATCACGTGCACGAACTGCGGACTCGTCAATGCTTGATTCAATTGTGGATTTTGCATCTTCAAGCCAAGTTTGAGCCTCGCCCATATAGGTGAACCCACGGGAAACAATTTCTGGACGGCTGTTCAATTTGCCTTGTTTTGCGTTTACGTTAAGGATGACGATACACAAGCCGTCTTCGCTCAATTGCTTACGCTCTTTAAGCACGTTACTTTCCAACTCACCGATGCCGGCGCCGTCAATCAACCTGCTGCCAAATGGAACGGTGTCTGTTGCCTGCAAGAAGTTTTTGTTTACTTCAACTTTCATTCCAAGCATTGGCAACAAGATGTTGTGCCTATCCATACCAACCGAAATTGCGGTTTCACGTTGAGCAAGCAAGTGTTTTTGTTCGCCGTGAACAGGAATGAAGTATTTTGGTTTTACAAGGTTAAGCATAATTTTCATCTCTTCCTTACAAGCGTGACCGGAAGCGTGAACTTGTTCAAGTTCGTTGTAAATAACTTTTGCGCCCAACATTATGAGGCGGTTGATTACATTGCTGATTGATTTTTCGTTGCCTGGGATTGGGCTTGATGAGAAAATTACAGTGTCATTTTCGCCAATTTCAATGCCTTTAAACTCTCCAGACGCCATACGAGGAAGCGCACTGTTTGGCTCGCCCTGACTGCCTGTGGAAAGGATAAGAATTTCGCTATCCTTATAGTTTTTCATCTTTTCAACTTCAATCAAGTTTGCACGATTGAGTTGCATTTCACCGATTTGAGAAGCAACATCTGTAACATTAACCATGCTTCTGCCAACCAAAACAACTTTACGGTTGTGGGTTTCTGCCAAATGGATAACCTCTTGCACACGGTCAACGTTGGATGCAAAACCTGCCACAATGATACGGCGGTCTTTGTTTTCGTTAAACAATTTGTCCAAAGTTTGACCAACAACACGTTCGCTTAAAGACATCCCAGGACGCTCTGCATTTGTGCTATCGCTCATATACAAAAGCACGCCTTTTTTGCCCAATTCTGCAAATGAATAAAAGTCAAAAGGTTCGTCATAAATAGGTGTTAAGTCAATTTTATAGTCGCCAGTGTGAACAACCATACCAACCGGAGTTTTGATTGCCAAAGCAAACGCACCTGGGATTGCGTGATTGACGTGGATAAATTCAATTTCAAAGCAGCCCAATGTGATTTTTTGTTTTGGTTTAACTGCGATTGTTTTGTATTCCACTTTTTTATGCTCGTCCATTTTCTTTTTGATGAGACCGCAAGTCATTTTGCTGGCATAAATAGGCGCCTTGATTTCGTTTACAACATATGGAATGCTGCCGATGTGGTCTTCGTGACCGTGAGTGATGACGAAACCACGGATTTTTTCCTTATTTTCCACCAAATATGTGATGTCTGGCACAACGAGGTCGATGCCGAGCATATCGGTTGATGGGAACATAACACCACAGTCAATAACGATGATATCTTTGCCATATTCAAGCACGGTCATGTTTTTGCCAATTTCGCCAATACCGCCCAAGAACATAACTTTCAAATTGTTGTTGCTCTTTTTGGATTTTGACTTTGAACCATTTTCGCTTGTCAAAACGATTTGTTGATCCCCGCCAAGGCTTAAAACATCGGCAAGTTCACTAACTTTTTTTGCTTCCAATGTTTGGCTGTCCAACTCTTTAAGCAATTTGTTTGTTGCCTGTTTGCTTTGTGCCCTTGTTGGTTGATTTGTTGGCTTTTTGCCTGCGTTTTGACGTGTGTTTACGCCAGTTTTACTTTGGCTTTTGCCTTCAACCAACCTATTAGGTCTATTTGTTTTTTGCCCCAAATTATTCTTTTTAGGTGCAAAATTTTTGTCTGATTTTATGCTTGAATCAAACTCTTCACTTGTCATTAAATTATCTATCATAAATTCTCCTTAAATATTTTTAATTTTAATCTGCCGACGACATTTCAGCAGAAGATTTTGTTTTTTGTAATTTATATTTTTGCAGCATAAAAGCCACCAACAAAAACATCTCGTCTTAAATGTCATGAATAAACCACAAAAAACGAAAATGCATATTGTTTTAAAAGAAAATATTTTGTGTTTAATTTAAACACATTGCATTAAACAACGCATAATTTTTAAACACATTTCTTATGTTTGTTTATATATTTTATATGTATGTACCCCTACAAACATATTGAATTTCATTTTCAAAAAAATATAAATCGTATTTTCATTATATCACAAAAAAAGAGATTGTCAAGCAAAAGAATATGTTTTTGCGTTTTCGACAATCCTTTTTAAAATTTTCGTTATTTTTTAATTTTTAATTAAAAGTCAAACAATTTATCAAATTCTGATTTTGTCATAACATCTTTTGTTGACGCATCCCCATAAGTTGACAAACTGATTTTGTGACAGGCAAACATTTCTTTAAACACCAGATTGCAATCTTCAACTGTCATTTTCTTGATTATTTTATCAATGTCTTTTTTCTTTTTAACACTGCCATACAGTGCCAAAGTGTCCAAATTGGTCATATACTTGCTTGCACGAGGTTCTTTCACTGCATTATCATATTTCCAGTTCCTTAAATATTTGTCCAGTTCAGCCTGTGTAAAACCATTTTTCAACTTGTCTTTAAAATAATCTGCACCAACTTGCAAAATTTTGTTAATGTTGCCTTTTTCACATTCTGTGTACATTGTTGCAACCGAATTTTTTTCAAAATAACCAGCAGACACATCACAACCGTAAACCAAACTTTTTTCAAGCCTCATTCTCTTTTGAAGCCCTTCAGTGAAATCGTTAATCATGCCCAACACAACGCCACATTTAACTTTAAAATCACGTTCAAAACATGTGTGGTTAAATTTAAAATTTAAAAATAAATAACTTTTGCCAATATCCACGGTTTTAATTTTATAAAAACTATCATCTTCAACATTGACACATCTCATTGGCAGCGGTTTGAAGTCTGGTCGGTTAGGTATCGAATTTGCAAATTTTTCAACAAGTTTCTTGATTTTTTTAACGCACATTGGGCTTGCAACGTAAGCACGCAAATTATTTGCAACAAAATACTGATTTACATATTGCTTTACATCTTTGCTTTTAATGCTTGAAACAGATGCCTCATTCCCCAAAACACGATTTTTCAAATAGTCTTGTTTAAAAAGATTGTATCCATTAAATTCGGTTGCCCATTGCCCATTTTTATCCTTTGCCCCCGCAATCTCTTGCAAAACAACAGGTATTTCTTTATTTACATTTGCTTGGCTAAAAGTTGATTTTGTGATTAGTTCTGCAACTGTATCCAAATAAGCACCAAATTCATTGGTAAAAACATTTCCAACAAATCTAATTTCCTTGCCGTTTGTAAAAGCGTTTGAACCTATAAAATCAAAATATTGCTTGCTGATTTGCTTTTTATCCTTATCCTTGGTGCCTGTAAAAAACATATGTTCAGTAAAATGTGCCAAACCAGGGATAGTGTCAACCCTTGCACCACACAAAAATTGCAAATCAACCATCGTTGACTTTGTCAGTCGATTTTTTACGTAATAAAGTTTGCTGCCATAAGGCAGGTCGATTGTCTTAAATTTATTTTTCATATTTTTTATTTTACGCAAGTTTTAAGATTAAAGCAACTGAATTTGCAAAAAAGATGCAGCAAGATAGCCACATCTCTTTTTATCTATTCTGACCTCAATGCCAAAACTGGGTCTTTCTTTGATGCGATTTTTGCTGGAACAAGACCTGCCACAAATGTTAGCAAGACGCTTATCGCAATCAAAATCAGGCAAGCCAAAGGTTGAAGGCTTACAAGCCCCGCCACCCCAGTCAAAGATTTTAAAACTGCTTCAAGCACAAACGAAAGCAAGAACGAAACCACAATGCCGATAACGCCAGCAAGCAAGCCGATGATTGTTGTTTCCGCATTGAACACACGAGAGACATCTCGTTTTGATGCACCGACGCTGCGGAGTACGCCAATTTCCTTTGTCCTCTCGATAACCGAAGTGTAGGTGATGATTGAAATCATAATGCTGCTTACAACAAGCGAAATTGCCGCAAAAGCAACAAGCACATAACTGATGATGTTTACAATGCTGCCGAGCATATTTGTGAGCATTTGAGAACTGTCATTAAACACGATTTTGATTGTGTTTGTGTCGTTCCAACTGTTGATAAGGCTTGTCAAATCGTCCTTTGCGTCAAAAGATTTGCAATAGAAATACACGCCAGTTGGTACATCGCTTGCGCAATACATTTGAAGGTAAAGGTCCACAAGTTGCTCGTCGGTTAGGTTGATTTTGAGTGAGTCGCTTGTGAGCATATTTGTCATTTCTTGCAAGGTGTTAAATTCGTAAATTGAACTTTCTGTAAAATAACTGAGTTCGCTAATATTCACCTTATATGGCACTTTTAAAGTTGCGTTTTTATCCGTCAAAACATTGGCACGCAAATTTTGAACCACGTTTGACGCTTTGCTGTTTTGCCTATACTCTTCCGCCAAAGCACGGGAATACATGATACCGTTTGAGAAAATGCTTCCTGAGGCATCATCTTTCAAAATGAGAGCGCCCGTAATTTTAAGTTCTTTAGTGTTGTCACCCGCATAAAGGGCCATTAAAGTTGACTGATTTGCCACGATTGATGAAATGTCAGTTAATCCGCCAAAATTGAGGACCGGTTCGCCGTCAAGGTTGTAATATGCGTCGTTAAACAAAAGTTTGTAAGTTTTGTTGTTGATGATTGTGTCCAACTTCATTTTTGAGCCGTCGGTTGGCAGTTCTATGCCCAAACCCTGCAACTCATAGTTCGCAACCGAATGAGAATTTAACACAAGTGCAACCTCGTTTGCCTGTGTTGGATAGTTGCCGTAGACATCATAAAGCCCACGCACATATTCTTCGTTGGACAACGCCTCAAAGAATGTTGAACTGGTGGTGCCGTTCAATACGCTTGTGGTTGGCACATTGTTGATTGGATATATGATTGTGTTTTCACCGGACTTGTATTCTGTAACAAGGTGCATATTGCCCGCAAAACTGATTTGCAACTCGTTGAGCATATCCTTTTTGCTTTTATCTGCATAATGATTGTTGACATAATCCACAAACTCGCTGCTGATATAATTGTAACTGCCATAACTGGTGAGCATTTCTTTCATGTCGTAAATGGAAAGTTCGTCATCGGCAACTTTCTCTCCTCTATCTCCCCTTGCATTTACGCCATTTTGAAGACTATTCAAGTCCACCGCCACCGACGTTACGGAGATTGGGTAACTTGCCAAACTGTCGCTTTGCATATTGTTGATATACCCCATCATGCCCGCACTTGCCGCCAAAATGAGGGCGATACCAATGATGCCGATACTGCCTGCAAAGGACACCATCAAAGTCCTTCCCTTTTTGGTCAACATATTTTTAAAACTTAAACCGAGAGCCGTAAAAAACGACATGGATTTTTTCTTTTCCGTCTTTACGAAATCGGATTTTTCTTGTTGCTTTGCAAGTTTTGCTTTATGTTTTTCAATTTCCTTTTGTGCTTGGTCGTGCGTGTATGGCTTGCTATCTTCAACAAGTTCACCATCCAAAAATCTTACAATCCTTGTGGAATATTGCATGGCAAGTTCTGGATTGTGTGTGACCATAATCACAAGCCTGTCTTTACTGACCTCTTTAAGCAAATCCATGATTTGAACGCTGGTTTTGCTGTCCAAAGCGCCTGTTGGCTCGTCCGCCAAAATGATTTCTGGGTCGTTCACCAATGCACGGGCAATAGCAACCCTTTGCATCTGTCCGCCCGAAAGTTGATTTGGTCTTGATTTAAGTTTATCTCCCAAGCCAACTTTTTCCAGCACTGCAATCGCACGTTCACGACGCTCTTTCTTTTTGATGCCACTTAAAGTTAAAGCCAATTCAACATTTTCCAAAACGGTTTGGTGAGGTATCAGATTGTAACTCTGAAAAACAAAGCCGACACGGTGATTTCTGTAATTATCCCAATCCTTATCCTTAAACTGCTTGGTTGACACACCGTCAATTTGCAAATCGCCCGAGGAATATCTATCCAAACCGCCAATAATGTTCAATAAAGTGGTTTTGCCGCAACCGCTTGGACCCAAAATGGACGCAAATTCATGCCTACGGAAACACAAATTGATGCCTTTTAACGCCTCAACCGATTGGTCTTTTAATTGATATTGTTTTTTGATATTTATCAATTCCAACATATCTTTTCTTTCTCCTATTATATTTTATTTAATAGACTGAGTTATAGCGAGATTTATATATCCAAACAAAAGATGAAACTTTATAGTTTAAGATATTTTAACCTTGTTAAGCACACCGTTAAAAGTTAAATTTTTCTCTTTTAACTGGACTGATTATACTATTTATTTTTGTCAACTTGCAACTAAAATTCAACGCAAAATTTGTTGGTTTTTAAAAATAAATTTTTAAATGTAAGATAATTTTACAATTTGCTTTTTATGTCAAAAATATTTAAGAACACAAAAATCCAACACAAACAACGCCTAATTTGGAAATAAAGTTGACTTTAACAAAAAGAATATGTAAAATTAGGATAATTTAAATTTGCTTCTTGGTTGGATACAAAAGGAGATTTGTATGGAATTGGAAGAATTGCAAACTATCAAAAATCAATACCTTGCTAAGGCAGAAAAAGCGTATGGCAAACTGCCGGAACAATGTTTTGATGTGGAAATTGAGTTTTGGGACGACATCCCTGAAAACGAAAATAAACCGCATTGTGCCGATTGTGCCAAAAACACTATTTTTGTGAATAAACACTTTTTGGACAATATTGAATGGACAATTTTTCACGAAATGGAACACATCCGCACCGCCGTTGCTCCTTATGTTTCGGACTACAAAACTGGTTTGGTTTGCAATTTCAATCAGTATAATCACGAAAGGATTTGCGACGCTTTGAACGAAGGCTTGACTGAAATTTCGGTTGAAAAACTCCTCAACAAACAGAGCAACAAAACAGTTGGTTATTTTGAAACAACTCAACTCACCCGTCAATTTGGCGTCATTATGGGGCTAAAATCTGATGACGAACTTTTGAATTTTTACCAGCCAGACGGCTTTGACAATTTGAAATCTAAATTTGTGGAACGCTTTGGCTTGGAAGGTTATTATTTTGATAGTTTGATTGGCAATTTGGATTATTTGCACAAATTGCACACCTCTGATTTGGAAAAAGAATTTGAAAAACATGGCGAAATTAAGTCAAAGCCATTGGGCTCCGAGCCTTGCAAAAACACAATCACAATGCGTGAGGTCGTTCAACAAAGTTTTGAAATCTACCTTCAACTTGCCAAAGTTAAGGGTCTGTTGTCGGATAAACAATGCTTGTCCGCACAAGAAAAAATGCAGGAACTTTCTCCTTACAATCAGGATATAAATTTGCTCTCCGCCCCAGCCTAACTTTTCTTTAAAAAACTTAAAAATGGACACACCTGTTCGTTTTTTTTTAACACCTAGACATATGTGCAAGCGTAATAAAATAACTTATTTATGCATTTGTAATCCATTTATTTTCGCCAACAATTTTGACGCCAAAGTAATATAAAAAGCAAAAAAGCATACCTTTTCAGTACGCCTTTTTTAACAAGATTTTAATATCTTTTTGATTGTATTTGCTGTCCTTATTGTGATGTTATCCTTAATATTTGTGCTTGCAGTTTTTATCCACCAATTGGACTTACGATAATTTTTTAAATCAAAAGACCAAAAAATGTGATTTTGATATTCCTTAATTTTGTCTATATCCTTGCTAGGTTCACCTACTGCGGCATAGATTTCTCCGTAAGTTGCTGGCGGAATAATAAAAATAAGGTTATCATAAATATTTTTATCGTCCGTACCCCACCAATCAGGACTTTTGTTGACAACATCTTTAAGTTCACTTTCTGTTGTAACAAATACGGGGATTTCAAAATTAAAATTTTCTTTTATTATGTTAAAAATTTTTTTCGCTAAGGTTTCTTTGCTTGCGACTTCGGTTTCAAGTATAACATTGCCACTATTAAGGATTGTTGAAACATTTTTAAACCCCTCTTCTTCCAAAACCGATTTAAGCATTGACATTGATATTTTGTTTTTGCCGCTTATATTTATTCCTCGAAGCATAACAATATATTTCATATTCCTCACCTTATTTAATCAATTTTGCCAAACAATATTGTTTTATTTTTAATTGAAACTTTTTTAACTTCATATCCAAAATCAATCAACTCTTTTTTGTAATTTAAAAACGAGTGGTCAATTTCAAATCCGCAAATTTTTTCCATATCCACAAAGCCTAGCACAATTTCATTTTTGCCGCTATTTTTTATATAATCCCACAACTTTTTATACTTGCTCATTTTTTCAATCCTTTAATTGTATCCAGCACCAAATTTTCCAAATAGTATTTGTCATCAACATTTTCAACCAAATACATCGGTTTCGCATTTTCGTACGGAATTTGTTCTGTTAAACAATATTTTTTGTTTGTTTCAGTAATTTTTACCAAAAGCCTATCGTCAAATATCCCGCCGAAATAAATATTTTTTACATAAATTAAAAATTCGCCCATCATTGGTCTTTGTGTTGGGTTCAAATTTGACAATTGCTCAATAATGAAATCTCTATATCCTTTACTCGACGCCACCTCTCCACTCCTACAACCATTGTATCACAAATCCTCAAAATTTCAATAAAAATTTATATCATCTATATAATTTGATTACACTGTATGCATTTATTCAATGGGTGCACTGTAGTTTTGTTTTCATTATTTCTTATCTTCTTGTCCACAGCTTTCGTTATTCAAAATTCTACTCAGTTAAAAAAATGATATGAAAAAGGCATACTATTCGTAGTATGCCTTAAACTTAAAAACACAAGTCACTAATAGGGCTCCCACAAAGGCTAACGAAGCGCCTTTGAAGGGAATGAGGAGCAACCACGTCACAATTGTCGCTATTGCTAGTTTGCTGTTCGCAAACATAAGCCTTTTGCTCCATTGTTCCTTTTCCCACAAAAATTATTGCTTTTTGTGGGTACCCTATAAGTCAGCAGTTGTTTTTTTGTAAAAAACAACTCGACTTAAAAGCCGAGTTGCGACGATGGGGTGGATAGAGGGTGAGCAGCGTAAAAAAATTGCCCCAATGGGCAAATTTTAGCGTAGCGAAGGGAGCGAGTCAACATCTGTACTTTGAACTCAATTTAAAATAAATTTCAAATTATCGTTTTTATGCTTGGTGTTTCCTTATCTTAAAAAGTTTGCAATGGCAATACTTATTTGGGAACCCTAGTGACGAGCGGTCTGCCCGACAAGGGTCGAACCTTGGTTCGAGTCCCGAAAAAAGCAAATAAAAAAAGTGCATTTATTGCACTTTAAATGGGGTGGATAGAGGGACTCGAACCCACGACAACCAGATCCACAATCTGGCGCTCTACCAACTGAACTATATCCACCATATATAGGCGATTTGCCCGTTATAATCGTTTGCTAAATAAATTTACGCAAACTTCATTTATGGGCAATCGCCCACATTCATGACAAGACACCGCAGAACAGATACCTGCTTCTTAGCGGTTTCTTTTCATTCTTTTTTTTCAACAAATCGGTTGCACTTATGCAAGCAAGTTGCAACGTGATTTACTTGTTGAATTTTTAATAAATCACTAAATTTGTTACATAAATCTATATAACAAAATATTGCCCGTAAAGGCAATATTGGCTGGGGTAGCTAGATTCGAACTAGCGCGTGCAAGAGTCAAAGTCTTGTGCCTTACCGCTTGGCGATACCCCATCATGGTGCGGATGAAGGGACTTGAACCCCCACGGTCACCCACTAGATCCTAAGTCTAGCGCGTCTGCCAATTTCGCCACATCCGCAAAAGGGCGAACAGCCCGCATTTAGAAAAATGGTGGCTCATCCGGGACTTGAACCCGGGACACCATGATTAAAAGTCATGTGCTCTACCAACTGAGCTAATGAACCATATTTATTCTTCTATTTAATTAAACTTGTTGAACTCAAGACCTTTCAATCACATGATTAAAAGTCATGTGCTCTTCCATCGCTATCGCTCACTCGTTGCCTAACGTCACCGCTACAACATGCCAGTCGTGGCATATTGCTTAACGCTACTCGCCAACTGAACTAATGAACCACAAAATTAAGATAAATTGTAATCATCGTTATCACTAGCGACTTTTGTATTATACACTAAGCAAAATAAAAAAACAAGTATTTTTTACAAAAAAAATGAAAAATTTTAAATTTCTTTTACATTTATTTTTTTTATAATTGTAAACGGGTTTTAAACTTTTATTGTGGTTTGCAAAAAACGAGTGTGAATTTTGAGCCAACTGATTATTAAAAATATCACTTTATTTATATATTTTTGTTTCTTTTTACAAATTTGACTTGACATAAATATTGCCATTGTGTTATTATATCGCTGTTTGATGCGGGTGTAGCTCAATGGCAGAGCGCTAGCCTTCCAAGCTAGTTACGAGGGTTCGATTCCCTTCACCCGCTCCAACAAACTATTTACGCATTCTTTAACAAAATATGTTAATGACTTTAATCACATTGCAACCTGCTTGCCATGTGTAACTGATTGGTCGGAAACAAAGGATGAAAAGAAACCGCTAAGAAGCAGGTATCTGTTCTGCGGTGTCTTGTCATAAATGTGGGCGAATTGCCCATAAATGGAGTTTGCGTAAATTTATTTAGCAAACGATTATAACGGGCAATCCGCCCACATGCGCCAATAGCTCAGCTGGATAGAGCATCGCCCTTCTAAGGCGGGGGTCGGGGGTTCGAACCCCTCTTGGCGCACCA
>DHNC01000013.1 GCA_002406115.1 Christensenella sp. UBA4626 | reverse complement strand
CTTCGGGGATATGGAATTACTAAGATAAATGTGCGACGATGTCATGTTGAGCAAAACCAACTGTCATGTTGAGCGAAGTGCAACGAAGCAAAACACATGAATAACGAGTTTACGAGTTCATTTGTTGAGCGTAGCCGAAACATCTCTATGCTTCGCAACGGCTTATCTCGTGTCCCCTTGTGAGGGGAAGGTTGGTAAAACGCTTGTCGTTTTAACAAAGGGTAGTTTATTTAAGTCCTCGTATATTTGGCTTTTAAATAAGGATAATATCATAACTACCCTTTGGTGTTCATTTCATTCACACCAACCTTCCCCTCACAAGGGGACACGAGAGCAAAAAGCACAACAAAAAAGTACCAAAATGCTTGGTACTTTTTGTATTCACATTTTAAACATCATTTATTTTTAGATATTTAACCTCTATTCATCCCATTTTTGTTTGCTGGGCAAAATGGCGACCATGTCTAAAGTTAAATTCGCCGCACTTGTTGTGCTGGTGTAACCCCATGTTACTGGGCAGTCTGACGGGTTCCATGTATCCGCCCAACCGCTTGGCTTTGAACTTGCCTCACAATAAATGCTCAAATTTGTGCACCCACTAAACACATTTGTTCCAATAGTTTTAACTGATGATGGAATTATTATACTAGTCAAAGAGGTGCATCCTTTAAACACTTCTTTTGCGATATATATTAGAGATTGTGGTAAAACAATGTTTTGCAATGACTCGCATTCTATAAATGCATAATCGGTGATAGATTGTATCGTTTGTGACATTATGACAGTTTTTAAACTAGTGTTTGCCCTAAAACAATTTGACGGAATTGATGTAACACCTTCCTCAATTGTTACTTTTTCAAGGGATTTACAAGCCCAGAATGTATCAAAATACATTTGCGCATTTTTGGGTATCACGATTTCTTTTATTATACAAAATATAAACGCTCCGCCACCAATATCAATATTTTCTGGCAAATCTATGTTTTCAAATGTGCAAAATCTGAAACAATATGAACCTATTGATTTAAATGTTTTCGGAAAATTAAATTCTTTTATCTTGCTACAACCTGAAAAAGCACACGTTCCAAAAGATAAAATAGTATTTGGTAGAATTATGCTAGTCAAGGAAGTGTTTAAAGTGTTTCCAGTTGATGACGTATTTAAACTAAAAGCGTATTGGTCAATCGTTGTTACAGTGTAAGTTGTGCCGCCGGTTGTGTATGTGCGTGGAATAACGACATCTCCAATGGCAATGTCTGTGCTTTTTGATATGGTTGCAGTGCCGTCAGTGTTGGTTGTTATGTTGAGTTTGTCTAGCGTTGCGGTTTTGGTGTAAAGTTTTGTGGATGGTGCGAGAGTGTCCGTGTCATAGGCGTACTGGGTGCAATCGGCGTCATAAAACCAACCAGGTGTGTTGTCCGTTGTTACGCCGTCGACTGTTACATCCGCAACCTTTTTGCTGGTTGGAAGTATCACGGATTTTTCCACGCCGTCAACTGACAAAAATACGTAATCTTGCTGGTCTTTGTTTTGGTATATTAGGCGGCTGGCGGTGACTGCCGTGCTGACGCCTGTTTCCGGTTTTAAAAGTGATTGTATAACATGGGCTTTGGCTGAAATGGTTGCAGTGCCACGCTTATACTCGTTGCCAAGTTCACCGGGGATTGAAAATTTTAAAGCGGCTTGGGCTTTTTCGTTTGTTTTAAGCAAAGTTGCCTCAACGGTGGTGGTTGTTGCGTCGCCTGTTATGATTGTGCCAGCCAAATTGTACCAACTGCTGCTGGTGTAACTTGCAGTTTTTTCGTTGTACTTAAACACTTGTAACTCAACTTCAATCAGTGCATAAACGTCCACATCGCTTGTGTTTTTGAGGTATAGGGTTTGCAAATTCATATTGTCACCAGGCTTGATTTTGCCCAACTGACTGGTCAACAATTCGGTTGTGTAAACTTGGTCGGTAGCCGTGACAAAATCTGCACTAATATTTGCAAACTTTATTTCATCACCGGCACTCGCTCGGGCAGTAAAATAGGCATAGGATATCCCTACGCCTAAAAAAATCACAACAATCATTGTTGCTAGTTTAGCAAATAGACTTACCCCCCCCCCTATGGGTTGGATGTTGCGATATTCCCCTTGTTTTCATTATATTTATTTTAATTATTTTTGAAAATTATAGTCAAGCGAAATTGATAAAGTTTTAAAATTTTATATTTTTTGCTGTCTTTATAGTTCCAAACTACCCACGGCACAAGATACTTCACTTCGTTTCACTCACTCAGGATGACAACTTTTACAGCAATCCTCTCGCCTCGTGTCCCTTAAAGTTATCAACTAGACCAATATCTCGTGTCCCCTTGAGAGGGGAAGGTTGGTACGAGTTTACGAGTACCAAAGGGTAGTTACAATATTATCCTTATTTAGAAGCCAAACAAAAGAGGATTTAAATAAACTACCCTTTGTTAAAACGCAAGCGTTTTACCAGCCTTCCCCTCCCAAGGGGACACGAGATTGATATTGTGTAAGTTAGACGTTGTCATTCTGAACAAAATACGTAGTTTTGAAGTGAAGAATCTTTCTAGCGTAGCGAGATTTTGAACAAATGCCGGTAAGCACAACAAAAAAAGCACCCGAAGGCGCTTTTGATTAGCCACGGATGCCAAGTTTTGATTTAATAGCACGTGCACGATTGATGTCAACACTTGCAAGGTAGTCCAAAAGTTTTTTACGTTGAGAAACCATTTGGTTCAAACCACGAGTTGAGTGTTTGTCTTGTTTGTTGACTTTAAGATGTTCAGTCAAGTTTTTGATACGAGCGCTGAGCAAAGCGATTTGAACTTCAACAGAACCTGTATCTTTTTCATCTTTACCGAACTCTTTAACGATTTCAGCTTTATTGATCATAATTCTCTCCTTTTTTAAAATTCGCCATTAACAATGCGGCCGTTGAGAGTTTTCGCACCACTTTGTCAAGGTATGCCGTAAATATACCATATCTGCCAGCGATTTGTCAACAGTTTGACTAAATTTTGGCGGCAAAACTTGGGTTTGGTTGATGATTTTGTTTGATGATTATATAAAAAATGTAAATTAAAACGAAAGTTTTACACAAACTAACGACATTAGGAGCAGATATGAGAAAAGTTTTTTGGATTATGTTTACATTTGTTTTGGTGACGGTGGGATGTTGTGTTTTAATCCCGTCCATTCAGCAAATAAACAATCTGCCAGACGAAATGGTTGTGACATATGACGATGTTGTTCAAGCAAACGAAAACGACATTTATTCCCCGCTTATCAACCTTGATTTGCCAAAAAACATCACGGTGAACAACGACAGCAATTTAACCGAAACCAGTTTAAAAATCAAACTTTTTAACCTTTTTACAATAAAGGAAATCAAGGTTCAACTTTTGACCGATACAAGCGTGTTTGTCGGTGGTGAAACGGTCGGTTTTAACCTTTTTAGCGACGGGGTTATCTGCATGGGAAGCAACGGCGTTGTGACCGAAGACGGGGTTCAGCAGCCGATTAAAGATAGCGGAATACATGACGGCGACGCAATTGTTGAGATTGAAAAAACACACATTAGCAACATTGAGGACATTGATAGAGTTATAAATTTGGAAGAAAACAAAGGCAAAGTTTTGAGTGTCAAACTAAAACGAGATGGGCAAGAAATTGAAACAAATATCAAGCCGGTTTACGACCTTTTGAGCAAGCGATATAAAATCGGACTTTGGGTGAGGAACAATGCGAGTGGGGTCGGCACGCTGACATATATTAGGCAAAAGGATTTTAGATTTGGTGCGGTCGGGCACCCTATCGTGGACACAAGTTTGGGCAATAATTTTGACGTGGAAAGCGGCAACCTATATAAATGCAAACTTTTGGGGATAAAAAAGGGCGAGAAAAACAATCCAGGTGAAATCCGCTCTTCAATAAATTTAAGTGAGGACGCAATCGGCAAGGCGGACACAAATTGCAAGTTTGGCGTTTATGGAAATTTGCTCAACAAGTCCATAATCGCAGCGGATAGAACGGCAAACATTGGCGGCAGACTTTCAGTGCGTCTTGGAGATGCAAAAATTTATTGCAATGTGGACGGAAAAGGTGTGGACGCTTACGATATAAAAATCATCAAGGCGAACAAGCAAAATTCTGCCGATGACAAAAGCATGACCATAAAAATAACCGACAAACGCCTGCTGGACAAAACTGGCGGAATAATCCAAGGCATGAGCGGCAGCCCAATCGTTCAAAACGGCAAAGTTGTTGGAGCCGTGACACACGTGTTTTTGAACGACCCAACCCGAGGCTATGGCGTGTATATGGATTGGATGATAAACAACTAACACAAAATATTGTATTGGTTGGCTTAAACTCATTTGCTGCAAGAAAGCAAAAAAGCACACAAAATTGTGCGCTTTTTTTGTTTGCTTAACTTATCAAGTTTATGGGCTTTCAAAACAAGTTGGTTTATTAAACACCTTATGTTTTAGCCGATTTTCCTTATCAACAAATAGGTGTTATTGTAAGTTACATCTGCGGCATTTGTGGTTGTGACATTTAGCGTTGCCTCTGCGGTTGGAGCGTAAAGGTACAAGCCTGACAAATCGGTTGTGCCGTTGGCAATGCCTGTGCGCCTTGTTGCCGTTTCAAGTGTGCCGTCAAGAGTGAGCGCAATTGTTGGCACTGTCGTTGAACTGCTAACCGCATTTGTGCCGTATTCGATGATATAACTGCCCGCTTCAAGTGTGATTGTGTCGAGAGTTTCTGCAAGCGATACCGAGGCTTGACTTGCTGGATATTCGGCAGTCAATGTGAAGGTTGGGTTAGCACCTGTTGCTGCTGTGTTGGTGTAAAATGCTGTGGAAAGTGCTGTTTCTCCACTAGGACCTGTCGGACCAGTAGGTCCAGTTGGACCGGTTGGACCCGTCGCACCAGTAGCACCTGCAACACCTTGAATGCCTTGTGGACCAGTAGGGCCGGTAGCACCAGTTGGACCTGTAACTCCGGCTGTTCCTATTGCCCCAGTTGGTCCAGTTGGACCGGTTGGTCCTGTTGCACCTACTGTTCCTGTTGGGCCGATTGCACCTGTGGCTCCTGTGGCACCGGTTGGGCCGGTTGCCCCAGTTGCACCTGTCAAACCAGCGGGGCCTTGTGGGCCTTGTGGGCCGGTAGGACCGGTGACGCCAATATAAATAACTCGGTTGATATTGCTTTCCCCTTGTGTTGGCGGATTTACCGGGCGTGGGCTGAAACAACATGGGTTTGTATTGTGACAATTCATGATTGTTCTCCTTTTTTTGATTTGGAGTGTGTTCAAGCAAATTTTTGAACACATCCCTAATTCATATTATGGAGATTTTTTGAGATTGTTAAAGACAAAGCAGTTTAAGATTTTAGCGGATAAAAATATAACACTTTTGGTTAGTTTGTAAATAAAAAATATGGTATTTTTGTTAGTTTGGCAAAAATTTTAAATATAAGGCATAAAATATATATGCAACTTTTCGATTGCCTTAAACAGACTGTTAGAAGAAAAAAAGCGTTGTTTGTGATATTGTTGTTGCTGACTGTTCTCACCATTATCCTTGCCATATTTGCAGCCATAAACATAAACAACGGAATTTTTGATATTGATTTAAGCAATGTTCCGTACATCAAATTTTTGAGAGGCAGCGGCGGACTGCCCGTGTTTATATTCAACTGCTTTGTGACAATTGGAATTATCTATGCCGTTATCATCCTCACATTTGCAAAGCCATACACAGCAGTTATTGGCGTGATATTTTACCTCTATTTCGTTTACAGTCAGATTGTGATTTTTGTAAGCGTGATTATGATTTATGGATTTTTAAATGTTTTGCTGATTTTGATTTTAATTTTGCTGCTTTTGGTAATAGAGTTTTTTGTGCTGATGCTGATTTGCTTGGAACTGGCTTCTATTTGCAATTGCTCGGGATATTTTAAAACTTGCTTTGACAATTCAAATTGCAAATTGCTTTTGTATTCCTTGATTTTGCTTGCTGCAATTTTTGTCTTTTGTTTAGTTACAATGTTGTTGCGTTCTTTTGTTATTCTGCTTGTTTATTAAAAAAATAAAAAAATAATAA
>DHNC01000002.1:31957-38438 GCA_002406115.1 Christensenella sp. UBA4626 | reverse complement strand
TGGTTCCAAAACACATTTTCTTAATAAATTTGTTTTACTTTTTTGGTTTTTATGTTATAATGTGTTCGGTTATTATAGGAGAAAAAGATGAAAGAAGAAAAATTTAAAACAGAAATTGGAGGCAGAACTGTTGAAGTAACCCTTGGCAAGTATTGCGGTCAAGCATCTGGTCACTGCATTGTGACTTGTGGCGACACAGTTGTTATGGTTAATGCAACAATGGCTGCGGCTCCACGTCCAGGTATGGATTTCTTCCCACTTAGTGTGGATTATGAAGAAAAGATGTACAGTGTGGGCAAAATCCCAGGTGGATGGAAAAAGCGTGAAGGCAGAGCAAGCGATGCTGCAATTTTGCGCTCTCGTTTGATTGACCGTCCGTTGCGCCCATTGTTCCCAAAAGGTTTTTATAATGATGTAACAATCATTGCGACTCCACTTTCAGTGGACACAGATATTATGCCAGAACCACTTGCAATGCTTGGCAGTTCAATTGCTTTGTCCGTGAGCGACATTCCATTTGAGGGTCCAACAGGTGCAGTTAAAGTTGGCTGCGTTGACGGCAAATTTATTGTCAACCCAACCCCAGCGCAACTTGAAGAAAGTTGCATTGACTTGACCGTTGCCGGCACAAAAGAAGCCGTTTTGATGGTTGAGGCAGGTGCAAAAGAAGTTAGCGAAAGCCTTATGATTGACGCTATCATGTTTGCACACGAAGAAATTAAAAAACAAGTTGCTTTCCAAGAAGAAATTATGAAAGAAGTGTTCGGCAAGGAAGGCAAGAAAATCAATTCACACATTCATTATGACGTTGTGCCAGAAGAAATCAACACAGCAGTTAGAGAATATGCAGACAAGAAATATGACGAGATGTTGAAAGAATTTGACCGTCATGTTCGTGATGCTATTGAAGAAGAAATTGATGCAGAAATCCAAGAACATTTTGCAGAAATTTTCCCAGACCAACAAAAGGCTATTGCTGCCGCTTTGTATGCTTTGAAAAAGGAAAAAGTTCGCCGCAAAGTGCTTGATAAAGGCATCCGTCCAGACGGCAGAAAGTTGAACGAAATCCGTCCAATTTGGTGTGAAGTTGGCTTGCTTCCACGTGTTCATGGTTCAGGCGTGTTCACTCGTGGCGAAACACAAGTGCTTACAACTTGCACATTGGGCATGATAAGCGAAGCACAAGAACTTGAAGGTTTGGATACAGAAGAATACAAACGCTATATGCACCAATACAATATGCCGGGCTACACAACTGGCGAGGCAAAACCTTTGCGTTCACCAGGCAGACGTGAAATCGGTCACGGTGCGTTGGCTGAAAGAGCATTGTTGGCAGTGCTTCCAAGTGAGGAAGAATTCCCATACGCTATCCGCACAGTTAGCGATGTTTTGAGTTCAAACGGCTCAACATCAATGGCTTCAACTTGCGGCAGCACTTTGGCTCTTATGGATGCAGGCGTTCCAATCAAGGCTCCGGTTGCAGGTATTGCAATGGGCTTAATGAAAGATAAAGATAGCGACAAAGTTGCAGTTTTGACAGATATTCAAGGCTTGGAAGACTTCCTTGGCGATATGGACTTTAAAGTTACAGGTACAGCAAAAGGCATCACAGCAATCCAAATGGACATCAAAATCCACGGCATCGACCGCAAAATTTTGACAACCGCACTTGAACAAGCACGTGTTGGTCGTTTGGAAATCTTGAAGCTTATGCTCAAAACAATCAAGGAACCAAGAAAAGAACTTTCTAAATACGCTCCTAAAATTATTTCATTCAACATCGACCCAGACAAAATCCGTGAAGTTATCGGCTCTGGTGGTAAGGTTATCAACCAAATCATTGCAGAAACTGGCGTTAAAATCGACATTGAGGATGATGGCAGAGTTTGCGTTTCTTCAACTGATATGGAAAAAATGCAACGTGCAAAACAAATCATTATGACAATCGTAACCGATTTGGAACTCAATTGCGAATATGAGGGTACTGTGACCCGCACAACCGCTTTCGGTGCGTTTGTTGAAGTTGCTCCGGGCAAAGAAGGCATGGTTCACATTTCAAAACTCAGCAAAGAACACGTTGAAAAAGTTGAAGATGTTGTCAAAGTTGGCGACCGTGTGCTTGTTAAGACAATCAAAATTGACGAACGTGGCAGAGTTGATATGAAACTCATCCAAAAACTTTAATTTTTAAAAAATCTAGTTTGCAATCATTTGCAAGTTAATAAAAAGAGCAATCAAATGCTCTTTTTTTGTGGATATAACAAAACCCTTTTATTGGCTAAGTGTGATAAATTGGTTTATTGAAAAACAAAAAAACCACTAAATTTTTAGTGGCTTTTTTAACAAATTTATAAATTGTTTATTGTTGTGTCTTCAATTGAAGATTTGGAGTATTTTTCTACGTGCTCTTTCAATTCTGGGAAAGTGTCGTAATAACCGCTCAATCTTTCGCTAATCATGGCTCTTGATGCAACGCCACCTTGGAAAATGAATGATGGACGATGTACGCTAAAAAAGTTAGTAGGGAAACTATCCAAAACGTCAGGATATTCAATGATGATGCTGCCAACGCCGGTGCCCATCAAATCAGTTGCCCTGTGGATTTCTTCACTTGTCATATATTTTATAACACGTGGAGCAAAACGCAACAAATTTTTCAAAGTCTTTTTGTTGTCAAAAAGCATATCTTTCATCTTTTCGTCAACATCAGGGTATAATTGTGGATTTGCAACCAATTCTTTTTTCAAAGTTTCGTAATCTCTTACGCTTGAAATGTTCACCATACCAGTAAAGTGGTCTTTTGTTGCTTCCCTAAATCTTGGGTCTTTAAAATACCCACGAGTAATAAACAAATCTTTGTATTGAGCAATAGTTTTGCTGTCCAAACCATTCAAAGTGCCAAGAGAGTAGAACACTTCAACTGGCGCATATTTGATGAAAATATGGTTGACCGAAATAAGGGTTTTATACAATTTTACATATGTATAACTTACATGGTTGCCACGTGGTTTTTCAAATTCCAAAGATTTTTCTTTCAAATAATTTATGTTTGCCGCATAATTTGTCATCACTTCGTCAACAAGTGCTTCATCCAAATCAAAACATTGGCAATTTTCGTTTAACAAACCAAGGTCAGACAAGATATGGTTAAGCAAATATTTTTCCAATTTTTTCAATTCTTCAATAGTTGCAAGCCTTTCAGTTTCGCTCAAAGTGAATTTTTCTTGCATTTCTTTACGCATTTTTTTGTTTTGGATTGCACCAGGGGTCCTTTCGTAAGCGGCTTTTTCTTCTTGCTCTTTCCTACGTTTTTCCTCCATAATGTCGTTCCAAATAGCATCTCTTGTTGGACTCAATTTTGTTGATCTTTTAAACATTTTTCACCTCTATATTTAGGTTACCACATCAAATAAATATTGTCAATATCAATTTTACAAAATATTTAGTTTTTTAAGCGTGCATTGCCAAAATTTTATATTTTTACGCCTCAATCGGTTTTAGACATAACAAAGGCAAAATTTTAATAAGATATAGCATGAAAAAGAGTGTAATTTTATCCAATTGTGTGATTGCTGCCATGTTGATTGCCTTGATAGCGATGTCTTTTAGCAATGCTTTGACCGTCCATGTACAAGCCGACGCCCGAGTTGTTTATGCTGGAAACACCGAGCAAAATAAAGTGTGCTTTATGGTCAACGTTTATCAGCATGAGGATTATGTTTTGGATATTATGGACATTTTTGACGCATACAAAGCAAAAACCACCTTTTTTGTTGGCGGATGTTGGGCGGCAAAAAATGTGGATGTTGTAAAACAAATCCAAGCACGAGGTTTTGAAGTTGCCAACCATGGTTTTTATCACAAAGATCAAGACAAATTGGATTTTGACCTAAACTGCCAAGAAATAAAGGCTTGCCATGATTTGGTGCTTAAAAATACCGGTGTTGAGATGACACTTTTTGCCCCTCCAAGCGGCGCTTACAACAAAACCACAGTTGACGCAGCCGAAAGTTTGGGATATAAAACCATAATGTGGACACGTGACACAATTGACTGGCGAGATCAAAATGAGGACTTAATTTTTAAACGTGCAACCAAAAATCTATCTAACGGCGACCTAATTTTGATGCATCCAACCGAAAAAACCGTTGCGGCACTCACAAAAATATTGTCATTTGCGGTCAACAATGGTTTTGAACCCGCAACTGTCACCGCCTGCCTAGCGTAAATTTGTCGAAAAGCAAAGAGAGCATAAATTTCTTTGCTTTTTTGTTAATTTGTTGTATACTTTTTACAAAGCAAAAGGGTGACAAATGGCAATTTACAAATCTTCATTTAACAAAAAACCAGAAAAACAGGCTAAACCAAAGCAAAAAGAAGTTGAGTTGGTTGAAAAAAAGCCTCGCAAACAAATCAAGATAAACCACGCAATTGTATGGTTAATTATTTTTTTGGCGATGTTTGTTGCCTGTGTTTTGCCGTCTAATTTTGTCAAAAACGTGATTTTGGGTGTGGTCGGTTTGAGCATCTATCCAGTTTGCGTGGTCGGTGTGCTGATTTGTGCAATGCGTCTTGGCAAAAAGAAGTTTGTCGCCAAGAAAAAATATATAACCTATCTTTCAATTAGTGTTGGGATAATTTGGTTTATTTTCCACTTGATTTTAACAAATCGTTTGGATTTCAGCAGTTATGGCGCATTTTTGGCAGCGACTTACAAAGCAAAGACCACTGCGGGCGGTCTGATTTTCAGTTTGCTCAGTTGGCCGATTGTTAAACTGCTAACCTTTGTTGGTGCTTTGATTTTCAGCTTTATTGCTTTGGCTGTTTTTGTGGGGCTTATCATTGATTACATCAACAAAGAAAAGGAATATGGCGCAGCAGAAAAGAAAACCAAATTTGACTTTAAAAACATTGAAGATTTTCAATTTGACGCACCAAGCGAGCAACCAATCGACCAAGAGGAAGAAACCAAAAAACTTGCCAAACGTCGTTTGGGGTTGGAAAAAGGTGAAACAACCATTATTTCCAGCAGTATGCCTAATGTGAACATCAATCAAAAGAGGCCGGAATCTCGTCCGCTAAACAAACGTGAATATATTTTGACACCTATCGAGCCAGTTATCCCACCGGATACGGATAAGGACATATTTTTGGAAAGCAGTTTTGGCTACACCAACAAAAACGCTCAAAAAACCGAGCCTGTTAGGTCAGAGCCAATCAAAACCGAGCCAGTTCAAATCAATCGAACGGAAGAAAATCAATATTCTCACCAAAAAGATGATGCCCCATTGGAAATCAAGCCAAACATCATGGACGCTTTGGCAGACAGTGCCGAAGAGGAATATTTGCAAGATGAGGATTACGAAGAGCCAGTTTCAAACAGCGAATATGACGATTTGATTTTGGACGAGGATGACGATTTTGACGCAAATGATTACGAAGAGTTGCAAGCAAGGGAAGTTGAACCTGAGCAACCTGAACATCACGATGATGAATTGTCACATATCAGCGAAAGTTATGCCGCTGACGAAAATTATCATGCGGAGGAAGAGTATCAAGGCGAAACCGAGCAATTTGAGCCAGAAACCCCTCAAGTGGAAGAGCAAAACATTGATTTAGACAAACAAACCTACACAGACGAGTTTGCATACAATCCTCACAAGGACGATCTTGGCAGCACAGTGGACACCGAAGTTGTGCGTCCAAGCGTGGACATTTCCAAGTTCCATTTGCCAAACACTGTCAAAAAGACTTTGGTGGAAGAGCCTGAACAAATCAAAATTGACCAAATCAAACCAAAGCAAGAAATCCCACCATACGTTGCACCTCCTGTTGAATTGTTGAATTATCTTGAAAACACTTATCACATCAGCGATGACGAGTTGCAAGATAACATCGTCCGCCTTGAACAAGTGTTGGAGGACTTTAAAGTGCCAGCAAAAGTGAACAATGTTCAAGTTGGTCCAGCGGTTACAAGGTACGAACTCACCATGCCACGTGGCATTTCTGTAAACAAAATTGCACAAATGGCTGACGACATCGCCATGACCCTTGCTTCAAACGGTTCAATCCGTGTGGAAGCGCCAATCCCTGGCAAAAATTCGGTTGGTATCGAAGTGCCAAATGCACAAGTAAGTTCGGTAAGTTTGCGTGAACTTATTGATAGCGAACAGTTCCGTCAACGTGCAAATCCACTTTCCTTTGTTTTGGGTAAGGATATCAACGGCGACATCATATTCTGCAACCTGGATAAAATGCCTCACGTGCTTGTTGCGGGCAGCACCGGCAGCGGTAAATCTGTTTGCCTCAACACCATGCTTTTGTCCATGTGCTACAAGGCTGGACCACAAGATTTGCGCCTTATTTTGGTTGACCCTAAAATGGTTGAATTTACTCAATATAACGGCTTGCCACATCTGTTGCTTCCGGAAGTTATCACCGGCAAGGAAATGACAATCAACGCTCTCGACTGGGCAATCAA
>DHNC01000002.1:30867-31810 GCA_002406115.1 Christensenella sp. UBA4626 | reverse complement strand
AAAATCCCATATATCGTCATCGTTGTGGACGAACTTGCCGACCTTATGTTGGAAGCGAAACGAGAAATTGAAGACCGTATTGCAAAACTTGCCGCCAAGGCACGTGCAGCGGGCATTCACCTTGTGCTTGCAACTCAGCGTCCGTCAGTCGATGTCATCACTGGTACAGTCAAAGCAAACCTTCCATCTCGTATCGCATTCGCACTCACCAACTATATGGACAGCAAAACTGTGCTTGACGGTGGCGGTGCGGAAAAATTGCTTGGCAAAGGCGATATGTTGTTCAAACCTTTGGATAAACCAGAGCCAAGACGTATTCAAGGCGCATTTGTGTCTAACACAGAAATTGCTGCGGTTGTGGAATACATCAAACAACACAACACTCCGGTTTACGATGAAGACACTGGCAGAACAATCAAAAATCCTCATCAAGCAGAACGCAACAACGGCGGCGATAGCGTCGCACCAAGAGATATGGAATTTGACCCAGTGCTTAAAGATGCTCTTAAAATCTTCATCCAAAACAAACAGGCAAGCGGCAGCATGATTTCCCGCCGTTATTCAGTCGGCTTTAACCGTGCAGGCAGAATTATGGATCAAATGGAGCGTGCTGGCTTCATCGGCCCACAAGAGGGCAGCAAACCTCGTCAAGTGCTTATCACAATGGATGAATATAACGCAATTTTCGGCGACGATGAAAATTAAAATACACCAATTTTCAAACTCAAATACGTTTTGTTGAAAACAAAAAACCACTAAATTTCTAGTGGTTTTTTTATGTGCATAAAAACATCAGACTGTTTGGCGGTTCGGTAGAGTTTTTTCGATTAACAAAAAATCTCGTGTCCCCGTCGTGGTTTTCAAAATATCATGTTTTTAGTGGTGTTTGTTTGGGGAAGGTTAGTGTGATTATGTTTAATAGTTTGCTCGCCTCGTGTCCCCT
>DHNC01000002.1:0-30813 GCA_002406115.1 Christensenella sp. UBA4626 | reverse complement strand
CTCGTGTCCCCTTGCGAGGGGAAGGCTGGTGTGAATGTAATGAACACCAAAGGGTAGTTGTAAATTCAACATCCTATTTAATGATTTGAATATTAGAAATAATTTTGGTTCAATAAATTTAAAGGCAAAAATTGGTCTATTTTTCCTTTGTTTCGATATATACAAGCAAATCCTCATATTCAGGCTTGCTCATCTTTTTGATTTTGTTCAACAAAACAATTTGAACGCTGGACAAAGTTGAAGTGTCGATAAAACGATTGTTCTCACGCCCGACAAGATAGTCAATAGTAACATTAAAATAATCGGCAATCCTTGTCAAAATTTCAATACTAGGTTCACTTCTTCCCAATTCATAATTTTTGTAGGTTGAATAACCTATTTGTAGCAAATCTGCCATTTCTTGTTGAGTTTTATGTTGTTCTATTCTTAATTCTTTTATTTTCATATTTAAACAATAACAAAAAGTGCATATTTTTACACTTTTTTATTCCAAAATGATTAACAAGTGTAAAATATTGACTTATTATTAAATTGAAAAGTTAATATATTGCACTTTTTAAAATTGGAGAAAAAATGAAAATACCAGAAATTTGTTTGGCGTGTGAGTATTTTTGCCAGCATTACGCCTTGTGGCAAGATAAATGGACAATGATTCACAAATTGGATAGCGGACATTGTATCAAAAACCTTAGGTCAAATTTAAAACCTAATTGTGAAAATTATAAGTTCTCAAAAAAGGTGGCAAACAATGCAGACCGCTTTAATATTTGTGTGGAAATCAGAAATAAAATCATTGATGTGGAAAAAATTTTGGAAGAAGTGTATTTAAAGGCAAACATAATAAGATAGTTTACTTTTTTGGTGTTTTTTCATATTTATTATTATGAAAATTGCTGATGCACATAATGATTTTTTGACGGCGGAAAAAGACATAACTAAACGTGCACAAATTGTGGAAAACTTTGTTTTAAGCGGCGTTAAAGTTTTGAGTTGTGCGGTTTTTACCACTGAGCAAAATTTGAACGTGGATGATGTTGAAAATTTTGCAAAAGAGGTGGAGGCTTACAACAAAAAATACACCATAAACGGCAGGCAGGTCTGTCGGTTTTTGCTGTCAATTGAAGATTTGGGCTTTGTTAAAAGTGAACAAGATTTAATGAGGATTGTTAAACTTAAGCCAGTTTCCGCCACCCTTACATGGAACAAAAACAATCAGTTTGCAGGTGGGGCGTTGGATGACGGCGGACTTAGCGAACTTGGCAAAAAAGTTGTGCGTGTTTTGGAGCAAAACAACATTTTGGTGGACACGGCACATTTAAACAAGTTGTCGTTTTGGCAGTTTGCAAAAATAACAACAAAGCCGATATATTGCTCGCACGCAAATTTGTTTGCTCATTGTAGGCACAAACGAAATTTGACAAATAGACAAATCCAAAGAATAGTGGAAACAAATGGCTATTTGGGGCTTACATTGTATCAGGATTTTGTGTCGCACAAGCCAATATTTTCAGCGGATATTGCAAAACAATTTGCATATTTAATTAAAACCTTTGGCGGCAAAAATTTTGGTTTTGGCACGGATTTTTTTGGCATAAATCCACAAAAGTTGCCGCAAGATATAACGGATTACAAGGATTTAAACAAGGTGAAAAACGCTTTAAAATCATTCGGGCTTGAAAAAGATTTGGCTTATATCTTTCATAAAAATTATATATGCTTTTTGTCCCGCACTATCGTTGACAATCCGGACAACAAAAGTTAACATAAAAGTATGGAAATTATAAACGGAAAAGAGGTTGCAACACTTATTAAAAAGATGATTGCACAAAGGATTGAACAAAATTTTGTTTCAAAAGGTAGGCCAGTGCCAACTTTGGCGTGCGTGCTTGTGGGGGACGACCCCGCCAGCCAGGTTTATGTTAGGAACAAAGAAACAGCGTGCAAAAACGCCGGCATAAATTCGGTGATAAAAAGGTTGTCAGCAGATTCAACCGAGCAAGAAGTGGCTGATGTTATTTCAACCTTAAATGCGGATAAAAATATTTCTGGCATTCTTCTTCAATTGCCTTTGCCAAAACATTTGGATGAAAATGCACTGATAAACCTCATTTCACCAAGCAAAGATGTGGATAGTTTGACCGATTTAAACCTCGGGCGTCTTTTTGCTGGCAAGCATATTGTTGCACCATGCACCGCCGCAGGCATCATTGATTTGCTTGACCATTACAACATTCAAATCGATGGCAAACAAGCGGTTGTGATTGGCAGGAGTTTGTTGGTTGGAAAATCGGTTGCAAATTTGTTGGAACAACGCAATGCAACGGTCACTGTCTGCCACTCAAAAACACAAAATTTGGCAGATGTCACCCGTCAAGCAGACATTTTGATTGTGGCAATTGGCAAACCAAATTATGTCAGTGCGGACATGGTTAAACAGGGCGCAGTTGTGATTGATGTGGGCATAAATCGCCTTGAAACAGGGCTTGTTGGCGACGTGGATTTTGATAAAGTCAAACAAAAAGCGTCGTATATCACACCGGTGCCAGGCGGAGTGGGGCCTATGACTATCGCTGAACTTTTGCAAAACACCTTGACATTGCACGAACAAAATCTTTAATCTTACATTAAATATGAGGCCGTAGGGCAAGCGGGGCAAAACGGCGTAAGAGGACGATTTTTAAGCGGGCTTTTGTTCTGATATAAAATCCAATTTGTTTCACGCATGGTTAAAAATTATGTTTGTTTTATCCACAAAAAAACATCTCGTGTGAGATGTTTTTTGTTGGTTTAAAGACTTAAAATTTCGTCTTCAACAATTTTGTCCACAACTTTAAAATTGTGGTAAAGCATTTTCATATCTTTGTCAAAATTCACTTTGCCGATAACATTTTTACCGTCCAAAACATATGGCAGCCAAAGCAAATCATCTTCCAACATACGGGAATATGGCATATCGGTCAAATCAAACCAGTTTGGCATGATTTCTTCCGTTTCCTTAATTTCGCCAGTGTAGGCAAAGCACTTGTAAATATACATTTCCATTTTGGAGTGCTCGCCTTTGTACCATAAATCAAAATTGATTTGACCCACTTGATTGTATTCGGTTGGCTTTGCACCAATTTCCTCTTCACATTCCCTAATCATCGCTTGCTCGATTGTTTCGCCCGGGTCTTGCTTGCCACCAATGCCGTTCAATGTGCCTTTTGCAAAACCACGTTTCTTTTCTCCCAGCAAAATTTTGCCGTCTTTCATAAATAATGTTAAAGTTGCTTTAATTGTTTTCAAATTTTCCATATTTCTCTCCTAAAAAAAATTGTTTAAGCTGTTAAAATTAACCTCCTTATTCATAAGCAAAAATAACACAGCCAAATTATAGTTGCATGTATTTTTGCCATTCTTAAGAACTTAATCTTCCAACTTAAACAAACGGAATGGACGAATATTTGTACTTTGATATTACAACACTTTCCCGCCCTTGTCAACCCCTAATCCCATATTTTTTTCAACCTTTTTTTATATTAAAAAAACACAAGTCGCTAAAACTTGTGCTTTCGAGTGATGGTGCGGATAACAGGACTTGAACCTGCAAGAATGTTACTTCACAAGATCCTTAGTCTTGCGCGTCTGCCAATTCCGCCATATCCGCATAATTGAGTTGGGTGCAATGGTGATTACATATTTGAGGCATCAGCCCTTACATATTATTATATGTGTGGGTGGTTGTTTGCTGGTGACAACAAAACGCATTTTTGTTTTAAATCCATTTTCTGTCAGCAAAAAGCCGCCGGTGACCATTGCTGAACATAAAATTAACACATATTTTGATGAATGTCAAGTTTTTAATGCAAAAATTGGCAAACCAAGCACGAAATTTTACATTTTGGCAAAATCATTTGTAAATTGACATATAATTTTGTATAATAGTCAAACGGAGAATTATATGGCAGAGAAAATACATTGTATTATAGACACTGATCCCGGCGTGGATGACAGTGTGGCGATAGCATTGAGTTTATATGATGATGCGGTAAATATTGATTTAATAACCACAGTTGCGGGCAATTTGGATTTAAAATCTGTCACTCGCAATGCTTTACATTTGCTTGAAAAGTTTAAACGCAAGGATATTCCGCTCGCCATGGGTGCAGAAAAGCCTATGGAAAGGGAGTCCAAAGATGCAACATTCATTCATCAAGCGGACGGCATGGGCGGATACAAACCACCAAAAACTGTAAAGACAAAACCTATTGAACTGCCAGCAGTGGAAGCAATGTACAAAACTATAATTGCTCACAACGGCAATGTTTGCATTGTTGCTTTGGGGCCACACACAAATTTGGGCTATCTTATCAAGCAGCATCCGGATGTTATCGGCAAAATCAAGTGCATTTATTGTGAGGGCTGCTCGCCATATGGTTGGAAGTCACAAGGCAAATGGCAGCATTATGTTTCCTTCAATGCGTCAAGTGACCCAGAGGCTTTTAATATTGTTATAAACAGCGGCATCCCTATGGTTATGGTTCCATCTCGCATGGGTCGTGATTTGGCAAACTTTAACGAAAAAGAAGTGGAAAATATTGCAAAAATCAACGATGTTGGCAGATTTATACATGAAATGTATAACGGATATTGGGAGCATGGATATCAAGATAGGCGCATTGCAACAAACGACACTTGCGCTATGATGTGTTTAAGATTTCCAAAATTGTTCAAAACCATTCCTGTTGATGTGACAATCGACACAGACGAAATGCCGGGCAAAACCACCATGGTTAAAGATCGTCGCAGTCATATAAGGCTGGCTGTAAAAGTGAACAAAAAGAAAATGCATCAATATTATTATGAGGCAATTAAAAAATTGGATAGGTTTAAATTTTACAAATAATTCAAAAGATATTGAGTTTTATGCTCAATATTTTTTCTAATTCGGTCAAGGTGGAGAAAATAAAAATTGCAAATCAAACATTGCAAGTCCAAAAATCTACAAAATATACATATTCAAATATTTGCGTCAGACTTGATGTTTTGATATAATATAAGAGTAAAACGATAAAAAATTCGTTTCTTACGAGGTGTTTTAATGAATTTACCAAACAAACTTTCACTATTGCGTATAATTATGGTGCCGTTCATGATGTTCTTTTATCTGGCGGATTTTATCCCTTATGGCATCGGCAAAATTGTTGCAATAGTTCTTTTTATTTTAGCGGCACTTACAGATATGTTGGACGGCAAAATTGCTAGGAAAAACAATTTAATCACGGATTTAGGCAAGTTCCTTGACCCGATTGCGGACAAACTTTTGACATCTACAGCATTTTTACTTATCGCCATCGACGGCACAATCCCTGCACCATGGGGCGTGATTGTTGTGGCTATAATCGTTGCTAGGGAATATGCAGTCAGTGCGCTAAGGCAAATCGCTGCAACAAAAGGCGTAGTTTTGGCGGCAGACAAATGGGGCAAACTTAAAACTGTTGTTCAAATGGTCGCTTTGCCATTCGCAATGCTCGTTTCTTATTTGGCAGTTTGCGGTTTTGCTTCTGCCACAGTTATCACAACATTTGCAATCATCAGTTATGTGTTGATTGGATTGGCAACAATTTTGACAATTGTATCTGGCATTCACTATCTTGTTAAAAACAGAGAATGTTTTAAAGATGAAAAATAGATTTTGTATGTGAAAAAATAAAATTTTTATCGAACAAATGTTTGACAAACCTAATATTTAATTGTATAATTTATATAATTTTGGAGGACAAAATGAAAGACGAAAACAAATCAAAAGCAAGCATTATTTTGGATGCGATATGTGGAATATTGATGTTAATCAGTATTTTAACCTATGTCATCATCGGTTTGGTTGCTCAGGTTTGGCATCCAACTTGGATTATTATTGTTGCGGCCGGATTTGCGTGTGGTGTGATGGGCATCATCAACGACGCTGTAACAAAAATTAAGTCACAAAATAAATCAGACGAATAGTATTAGGAGAAATTTATGACAGACGACAGAAAAAAATCTTTGGAAGCGGCAATCGCTCAGATTGAAAAACAATACGGCAAAGGTTCAATCATCAAAATGGACGAAACCAATTATGGCGAAGGCATTGATGTTATCCCAACCGGATGTTTGCCTCTTGATATGGCACTCGGCGTTGGCGGTTTGCCAAGGGGTAGGATTGTTGAAATCTATGGTCCAGAAAGCAGCGGTAAAACAACAGTTGCATTGCACGTTATTGCAGAGGCTCAACGCATGGGTGGCACGGCTGCCTTTATTGATGCGGAACACGCACTTGACCCTATCTATGCACAAAAATTGGGTGTTGACATCGGCGCTATGTATGTTTCTCAGCCAGACACAGGTGAACAAGCGCTTGAAATCACCGAGCAATTGGTTCGCAGTGGCGGCGTTGATATTGTTGTCATAGACTCTGTTGCAGCCCTCACACCGAAAGCAGAAATCGACGGCGAAATGGGTGATAGTTTCATCGGTTTGCAAGCAAGATTGATGAGCCAGGCCTTGCGTAAACTCACTGGCGTAACATCAAAAAGCAAAACTTTGGTTATTTTCATCAACCAATTGCGTGAAAAAGTTGGCGTTATGTTTGGCAATCCGGAAACAACTCCGGGCGGCAAGGCGTTGAAATTCTATTCATCTGTCCGTCTTGATGTAAGGAAAGTTGATACAATCAAAAATGGTCAAGATATGGTCGGTTCAAGGACACGTGTCAAAGTTGTTAAAAACAAGGTTGCACCTCCATTCAAAACCGCAGAATTTGACATTATGTACGGCGAAGGCATCTCAATTTTGGGCTGCTTGATTGACGCTGCTATTGAAACCGAAGTGGTTGAAAAATCCGGCAGTTGGTTCAGTTATAATGGCGACAAAATCGGTCAAGGCAAGGAGAATGTAAAAGCATATCTCACTTCACACCCTGAAATTGCTGACGAAATCAACAATTTGGTTCGTGAAAAACTTTCAAATAGATAACATCAAAAGATTTTCTTAAATTTGAAATTTATTCATAGACTATGTTACAGACTTTAAATATAATTTGTTTCAAAGCAAAGGCAATTCAACAAATTGTATTTCAAATAGCACAATCAAAATCGTGTTATAAGCATAACACACATTCAAACAAAAGACTATGTTACAAACTTTAAATATACACAACGTTGCGTTGGTGGACAATGCAACACTAAATTTTGATGGCAAACTCAATGTAATCAGTGGCGAAACCGGTGCGGGCAAAAGCATCATGCTTGATGCATTGAGTTTTGTTTTTGGCGGTCGCAGCGATAAATCTTTGATACGCTCTGGGCAAACAAAGATGAAAGTTGAGGCTGTTTTTTCTGCAATCAATGCCAAACTTGTTGAATATATAAAAAACGAGTTGGACATTGAGTGTGGGGAGGAGATGTTCCTTTCCAGAGAATTGGATCAAAATGGCAAAAACACTTGCAAAATAAATGGCGAACTTGTGCCAGTTGCAGTGGTTAAAAAAATCTGCCAAATGTTGGTGGATATTCACGGTCAAACTGAACATCTTGCAATTTTGGATAACGATTATCAACTTAAAATCATAGATTTATTCAGCAAATCTGCGGACGGCTTTTTGCAAAAAATCAACGGATATATCGAAAAAATCCACGATATTGACGCTAAAATAAAATCACTTGGCGGCAATCAGCAAGAAAAACAAAACCTCATCGACCTTTACACTTATCAGGTGAATGAAATCTCTCAGGCCAACATCGCAGAACACGAGTTTGAAGAATTGTCTGACGAAAAAAAGTCAATGCAACAGTTTGAAAAAATCAACGACAACTTAAAGGAATTTTTGTCAGTTTGCTATAAAAATGGCTATTCAAATTCGGCAATCGAGGGCGTGGAGCAGGGCGAAAAATTGCTTTCCACTCTTTCCGATTTCGGCGAAAAATATTCAAGTTTGGCTTCGAGACTGAAAAGTGTGGCGTTGGAATTGGAGGACATCAACGAAACCGCATTGGAAATCATGAACACAAATGTTTTTGACCAAGAAAGGTTCGATTTCATAGACGCCCGCATCGACCTCATCAAAACTTTGTTTAGGAAATATGGTGGCAACTATCAAAATATGATTGAATATCTTCACAAAACTGAGGATACTCTTTACGCCCTTTCAAATAGTGAGCAACTTTACAATCAACTTTGCTCGGAAAAGGATAAAATTATCCAAAAATTGTTGGACGAACAAGATAAATTGACCGCTTTACGTAAAAAAACTGCCAAGGTTTTATGCCAAAAAATGCAGGACGAGTTGCGTGCTTTGGGTATGCCAAATGCAAGGTTGGATATCAAATTTGACCGCATCGCAGAACAGTATAGCAGCACTGGCGCAGATAGGGTGGATTTCATGTTCAGTTCCAACTTGGGCTTTGAACCAAAGGAACTTAATAAGGTTGTTTCGGGCGGCGAAATGAGCCGTGTCATGCTTGCCCACAAAATTGTAGTAAGCGAAGTTGATGACATCCAAACCATCATTTTTGACGAAATCGACAGCGGCCTTAGCGGAAATATCGCGATGGTTGTTGCTGATTACATGGCAAGGCTGAGCAAGTTTAAGCAAATCATCGCCGTGTCACATTTACCTCAAATTTGTGCCATGGCTGACCATAACCTTAAAGTGGAAAAACAATCTTCAAACGGCACAACCAAAACTCACGCCACCATTTTGCAATCCGAAGATTTGTATAAAGAAATCGCTCGCTTGATGGGCGTTGCCGACGATAAAGATTTGGTCGCCGCACAAAATTTAAAACAAAAATGCAACACTTACAAAAATAATTTAACTGCATCCTGATTGTTTCGGTGTAGGCAAAATTTATTTGACGCTTGCGAATAGCAAATCTGCAAAAGCAAGAGTTTTTACCCTGTCATCCTGAGCGGAGCGAATGACCTGAACAATTTTCGTTAGAAAATTTTCAGATCCTAGCGTAGTCGAAGGATCTTGGGACACAAGATAAGCCTGTGCGAAGCATGGAGATGTTTCGACTTCACTATCGTTTCGCTCAACATGACTGATGAGTTTAGATAGGAAGCACGACTATGTCATCCTAAGCGAAGCGAGGTGGAAGTTGAGGCGATGTGTGGAAAAGAATAAAAAAACTCGTATACCGGTTTGAGGTACACGAGTTTTTTGCTGATGTGATTAGTTGTTCTTGTCGATTTTTATTGCACCGACTGGGCAGAATTGTTCACAACTGCCACATTTTATGCATTTTTTTGGATTGATTTCTGCTTTGCCGTTAACAAACTTGATTGCACCAACTGGGCAAATAGAAATACAAGCGCCACATGATATGCATTTTGATTTGTCTACCATAAATTCTCCTTTAATATATATGATTGTGCAACCAAAGTTGCCTAAAAAACGTTTTTTTAAAACCTGAAAAGTGAAAACAGAACAATTTTAAGTTGGGCAAAATCATAAAATTGCCATCACTTTTACAATAATTTTATTTTAGCATAAAATTGCAATTTTGTCAAATTTATATTTCTTTTTGCGAAATATGTTGAAATATGTTGGATATAACAATATATAGTATTGAATTCTCTTTTTTGTTAATTTTTTAACTATTGAAAATGCTTTATATTCAATATGTGGGGTATTATACGACACAATGCAACAATTAGGCGAATATAGACAAAATGCTTTGATGTGTTGAAAAACAAGATTTAATTTTATTTTTTTATGAAAATTTTTGCTAATTTTCCATGCTGTTTATTTCATGCTGTTTAGATATACAATTTAAAAATTAACCAAACAAAAAAAGAGTTAAAAAAACGCAAAAAAAGAAGTTTTGTTTAAAAACAAAAAAAATTGAAAAATATTTGGAAAAATTTGTTATTTTGGGTAGAATAACAATATGAAATACGATGTTGTGATTATTGGTGCGGGTCCGGCTGGTTTGACAGCGGGCATTTTTGCATCCCGTGGCGGGCTTAAAACTTTGTGCATTGAAAAACTTGGTGTGGGCGGTCAGGCAGGTATCTCTCCCGAGATTGCCAATTATCCTGGTGTTGGCAAAATTTCTGGCTTTGATTTAGGGCAAAAAATGGCGGAAGATGCCAAGATTGCTGGTGTTGAAATTGCGTACGAAACGGTTTTGAAACTGGCACAGACAAAAACAGGCTTTTCGATAAAAACAAAGCACAACTCATACTCGGCAAAAAAAGTCATTTTGGCAAACGGTGCCAAGGCAAGGAGTTTGGGGCTTAAAAACGAAGCGGAATTTATCGGCAGAGGCATAAGTTATTGCGCAAGTTGTGACGGAGCATTTTTTAAAGGCAAAACAGTCATGATTGTTGGCGGTGGCAATACAGCAATCGGCGATTGTGTCTATCTTTCACGTCTTGCAAAAAAGATTTATTTGGTTCACCGTCGGGATCAGTTTAGGGCAAACAATCAAGATGTTTTGAGGGTTAAGGCACTTAAAAATGTTAAAATTTTGACCCCATCAAAAGTTGTTGAAGTTGGCGGCGAAAATAAACTTGAATATGCAATTGTGGAAACTGACGGCAAGCAACAAAAAATAAAAACTGACGGGCTGTTTGTTGCAATCGGATACGAACCCGATTTGTCATTTGTTGATATAAATATCAAAAAGGATAAAAACGGCTATGTTTTAGTTGACGAAAACAAGCAAACAAGTGTAAAATATTTGTATGCTTGCGGGGATGTAACCAGCAAAAAGTTTAAGCAAATTATCACGGCAGCAGCAGACGGGGCGTGCGCCGGAAATAGTTGCATCGGAGAATAATGAAGAAAAAAGCATTTGGGTTAATATTTGGCGTACTGGTGGCGGTGTTGTCACTGGTTGTTTGCCTGCCAAAAAGTTTTTCTTACGCCGCAAATGACGACACAAGCAAAGCGGCTCATTTTTTGATTGACGGCGAAGACGCATATTTGTCCAGTTTGGAAGTGGGCAAGTCTTCTGGATATAACGAATACCTTTTGGGTGAGGATGAAACAAAAATTCAACCAATTGAAGCAACGGCAAATCAAGGCTTTAAAATCGTGGGTTGGAGATTGACCTTTGGTGGTGTGGATACAACAAAATACCAAATCACAAGGAAGATTGACGAGCAAACGATTTCCGACAATTCCGCAGTGATTAAAACTCAGACTTTTACAGTCGACTACATAGCGGATGAAGGTTCTTTTGCCGTGGAATACACAATGAGTTTTGAAAGTAGAAATTCAAACGGACAGTATTTTGATTATTCCACAATAAAGCCAAACGGAATTGTTGAAAATGTGACAGTTGACCCAGTTTTTGACTTCGTTTATAGCAATCTTGACGTTACAGATGTCATTGAACTGACCGATATTAAAAGCAGTTATCAACAATTGAACATTGAAACTGGAAAAACACTTTTGTTTGAGGCAGAAGAAACTGTTGAAGATGTGACAAAATATACAAACTCATATTTGTTTGAGGATGGAAAATATTTTTACTTTGGCGAAGTGTTTAAGGACAATACTACAAACGAAATTTACACTTTAAACACAAAATATTTAATCCAAGGCGCTGAAAAAACACAAAAAGTTTTGATTTCAGTTGGTAGATATCGTTTGGGCGAAGAAGTTGATTTTGGTTTTGACATTGCCATTGACGAAAATGTTGAACAGGGCAAAAGCGTTGATATCACCAGCCTTGCTTTGACAGCGGACGACAATGCAAGCGAACTCAACCAATCATCGACCGACGGCTATGTTGTGACCCGTGACGGCTACAATCGCTCAAAACACGTGGATGTTAAATTTGACACAAAACAAGGCAAAACTTTGGTTTCAAGTTTGACAGTTGATTACGACCAACTTTTTGTGGTGTTAATCAAAGCCAACGTTCCAAATAAAGAAACGATTGACGACGAAGATTTGATTTTTGAATCACTCACAATCGGCGAACATTCATATTTTTCTCAAATCGAAAAGAACAAAAAATATTTTGTAAAAGACCCAACCAAAAAATCTAACATTTATGGTTTTAAACTTGTTGCGGCAAACACAATTTCAAATGACGGATATAAATATTACAACTTTGAAAGCATCAGTTGCGACCAAAGTTTGGCAAGTTGTGTTGCGGGCAATATGTTTGACTTAAAGCAAACTATAAGCCAAAATTTTGAATTGACGTTGAACTATTCACCAGTGCTATATGAAATTGACTTTAAATTTGTTCTGTTTGACAGTTTGAACAACAAATTTAGTAGCATCAGTGGCGATTTTAATGTTGAGCAAACCTTAAAATTGGAGCGTGGGCTTTCTAGTGTCGTTGCAAAAACCAGTGTGTCCAACAATGTGGGATACAATTTTGTGGGTTTTGTTTGTGAGGATGATTGTAATGATTTGATGATTTTAGACGGAGTTACACCTTCCTCAGAATTGACCGTTGGCATCGACAAAACAAAACCAGAAAACAAGTTGGTCTATATGTTGTTTGTGGAAAATGAGTACACAATCAAATTTAACAATTTAAACAAAGAAACTTTGCTTACAGAAGAAAATGTAGAAATTTATCCAATCGCTGGCGTAAATTTATCGCTTGACCGTAACCAAACTTTAAGTTCATTCAGCCTTTCAAATTTAGGCTCAAAAAATGTAAGTGCAAGTTTTAGTGGAACATTTAAAATAAATGACATCATCACAATCGTTGTCACAGCAAACAAAGGATTTTTGATAAAAGGCATCGGCTTTGCTGCTGACCAATTTGCCTCTTCAACCAACACGATAAGTTTTGTGTTGAACAAGGAATTCTTGTCAAGTTATGACCTTTCAAACTTAACCACGATTGATATGTTTGTCAAAGAGGACTTTGAAAGATTTAGTTTGACATACACTCTCAATTCATCAAGCATTGATGAAACAAACAAAACTTTGATGGCGGATTTGTCTATCGAGTTTAATGGCACAGTTTACAACAAAGACAATATCCAAGATATCGAAAACATCAGTTACACCGAAATTGAAAATGAAAAAATCCAAATTGTGATTTCCAACCTCAAAATGTACGATGTGGTGAATTTGATTTCCAATCCTAAAAAATTGTCAAATGAGGAGGACGCTGGATATTATCTGTTTAACCGATACACCGAAAATTTCCAAACCAACCTCACACTGGCAATCGACAATCCACCAACTTACAAGTGTGTTGTTAAATATGACATTGAAATCTTTGCAATATATTCACTTCCGGGCTTGTGGCTCAATATGAACATTGACAATCCTTTGGCATATGACTTAACAAGGGAAGCACAAGATGAAAGCAGTTTGGATTATGTTGTGGACACAGATGGTGAAATGATAGCATTTGACGCTAAAAATATGCGTTTTGCAACCGAATTGAAGCCAGCACAACATTACGTTTTGCACCTTAACAGCAGTTTTAACTTCGGCTATGAATTGGTGGCTTATGATTATAACGGCAATCAAATTTCTGCTTCAACTTTGGCAAATCCTTACATTTTTGAATTTGACACCAACGCAACAACCGAACCTCACACCATTCAAATTATCACTCGTGAAATCCCTTATGTTTTGAATGTTTCATACGCTTACTCGCTGGACGAAACACCAACAGAATTGGGCAGTTACACACTCAATATGTCAAATTTGAAACTCATAGTTACACCAACCGAGGGTTACTTTGTTTCGGCAGTGTATTTTGTCACATCAAATGGCAGAAAAGAATATGCAGCAGCAAAATGCGACAACTCTTATAGTTCAGAATTTTACACTTACACTTTCACCGGTGATGAATTGAGCGGAATTGTTGGTAACTATGGCAAAAATGTTGACGGCGTTGTGAATGTGGATATGTTGCTTGTCTACACTTTGCACACCTATTCGATTGCAGTTAAATACGGTTTGGTTGTTTCAAAAGGCGAGGTCTTTGACGGACGTGTAAGTTTCCCAAATATAACGATGACCGCAAATGGTGAAAAGGTGTATTACAACGACTTAAACACAACTCGTACTTTCAACAACATTCCTTACGGAGCGGTAGTTATCCTCACAGCCGAGGCAAAATATGAGGATGGTATGTCACCTTTTGGTTGGATTTATGACAAAATTTCAGGAATCACTGACAACTTGACATCTTTGACCGTTTCAAAAATCACATCCAATCATAATTTTGAATACAAACTCAATTACAATTCTTATTCCATAAACATTTGCATGGAAGGCAAAACAAACACCAGTGACCCAATCGTGGTGATAAGAGATTGCCAAAGCGAAGAAGTTTTGAAAAAGATTTCTCGTTTTGACAAACTTACAATCAACATGAATGCGGACAAACAAAGCGGCATCAGATTTGTAAATATGTATTATTTCAAACTCGTGCCATATACTGGCGGGCAAGAGGGATTTAAAGATAAAACCTTATATGTTCGTGCGGACGGAAAATATAGTGAAAACTCACAACCTTATGACGAAAATATAGAATATTATGAAAAGGTGAGAGTGGACTATTCAGCTTTTGAACCATACAATTATGACCAAACAACTTGGGCAAATGATTGGAACAAACTCTATTATATTTTCGAAAATGGTTTTAAACGTAACACAAGTTCAGAATATGCAAACATTCAATATTATAAATATTCAAACACAAAATTTGAAGATACAGATTTCCAAGCAGGCAAGTATTTTGCAGAAGTAAATTCTTCCGGTGGCTATTCAATAACTTTCTATGTTGAATATGACAACATTGAAATTGCCCTCAACTTAAATGCAAGTATTTCTGGTATTGCAAGTTTGGAATTGGGCGATTTGGCAATCAAACCAATCGAATATGCAACTTTAACTTACAACAAAATTGATAGTTCAAACAATGTTACCGCACTTTCAAGCGGAGAGACAATCAGTATCCAAGATTATAAAATAAGGATTACAATCAATCTCAACACATTCAACATCGACAACGTGGATTACAGTTTATCGGCAGGTGTAGTGTTGAGAAGAGCATACATCTACGATTCCACAAACGGTGTTTTGCAACTTGAAAACAAAGGTTATGGCGTGTATGAAACCGAGTTCTTTATTGGTGACTTGTTGCTTAAAAACTGCTTGTCAGATTATGACATTTTCAACTTGTATCTTGAATATAGGGTGGAAAACAAAAAGATGATGTTGACAACCAATATCTCAGCATCAGAATTTTATCAAGACGGTGGCGGCAACACCATTTTCAGCATGAGCAACGACCAATTGAGATACGGTTTTGGCGCAGGCAGCACAAGTTCAAGAGGCTCCACAACTTTGACAGTTGATTTCCAATATTTGGGCAAAGTGTTTGTGTCATACGCATTCATCACACCTTATCAGGAATATAATCAATATTTCAATATCACAAATATTCAAATCTATCAACTTAAACAAATTGAGGATATTTATGGATTTATAAGTTATGGCAAAGGCGACAAAATTGCCACCACAACCTTATCTGATCTTCAAAAATATGGCTTGACAAACATTTCAACAACTAACAAATGCTTTGATTATCGTTTTACAGACAATATTTATATCGAACTTCAAGTTCAACCGGTTGTAAAAATCAATGCAAGCAACAATCAATTTGAATTTGTTTATAGTTGCGATGCTTCCGGCAACGGGCAGCAACAAAGCCTGACAGTTGGGCAAACCTCAACTTCTAATATCGAGATTGCATCAGTTTTGCAAGGATATTTAAAGTTGGCTTATTACAAAGAAATTTTGGACAACGGCGTTAGCGTAGGTTTCAATAATGTGGAAACCACACCTATCGACGCTGGCAAATATAAAGTTGAACTCAACTTTGAAGGCACTGGGGCATGGAGTTGGCTCAGCGACTTGAAATTTGAAGAAGATATATTTGTTATCATCACACCAAAAGAGTTGGAACTTAAAGTAAACACAGAGATTTTCAACCGCAAACAGAGTTACGAAAAAACTTATGACGGAAAAAATTCTTACGTGTTCAACAATGCTGTCGATTTGTTAAATTATGTATATTTCACAGACGGCGTTCGAAATTACGCATATTCAAGTTCAAATCAAAACTTTATTTTGCAACAAACTGGCTTGCAAGCCTTGATAAGTTACACAAATGGTGACACTCAGGTTTACACTGGCAAGGCAACAAGCAACGGGCAATTGTTAAATCTTCACTTGTCTGGGCTTAAAATGTTAAGCACAAACTTTACTTTAAAAACTGACAACCTTGTGTTTGAAAATGCAATAAAAATCAACCCAAGGGAAATAACTTTGATAGGCGTAAAAGTCTATGACAAAGTGGATGACGGCACGGATAAAGCAGAGTTTAAGGCAGAAGACGGTTTGAGATGGCTCAACCTCATCGCTGGCGATTTGGTCGACAATCCAGACCCAAGGAACCTTGTTTTGAGGTTTGAAAAGAATGCTTATGGCAAGGTTGAAGTAGGCTACAACAAAAATATCATCATTGACGCAGCGCAAGTTTTGCGTGGGGAAGATGCTTCCAACTATACAATAAAAGTTGACGGCACAACTGCTTCGATTTATCCTTACAAAGTCAGTGCAACCGTGGACGGCTTTGGTGAAATCGAAGTCCGCAACGATAAAGGGCTTATCAACACATCCGCCGGCACAAATCACGATTTGGCAAATCTCATTCCAATAGGTGCCAAACTTAAAGTTGACGTGATTTATGCGGACAGTCCAGAGTATGTTGCAATTTATCCAAACTTGTCCAACTATATCAACAAAAATCACAATTTTGTGGTTGGCTATCGCTTGACGTTTGAAACAAATAATGTTTCCACAAAGTTGAGCAACAATTTAACTTTGGTTTTGCCAAATGCGGATCGCTTAACTAATGTTTTATTGCTTCTTAAAAATGGTTCGGTTGGTATGCAATACACCGAGCAGGGCGACAAAATCATTTTGGACCTCAGCCAAACAAATTACGAAATCAGTCAATTTGCACTGATTCAACAACGTGTGCTTTTGCAGCCATGGCAGTTGATTTTGATTATCTCTTTGGCGGCATTGCTGTTGGCAGTGGTTATCATCGTTTTGATTGTGGTTCGTAAACGTAAGTTGCAGCATTACAGCATAAACGAAAAAATTTAGGAGTAAAAATGTTTTCATGTAAATATAAATACGAGTTGGAAGATTCTCTCATCAGTGCAAAATATGTTTTCCGCTCTCAAAAACGCACAAAAGATAAAGTTATCGCAATTATGATTCCAATCCTTCTGGTTGCGATGATTGCTCTTATGATTGTGGATATTGTGTACAAAAAATCTTTCATTTTGGACATCATCCTCATCGTTTGTTTAGTTGTCTTGCAGGTTATGTATTTTATGATACCAGTGAGTTTAAATCACGCACAGAAAAAATCATTTTACAAACAAAAATTGGACACAATGGACTTTTTGCAAGTAACAATCGACAACAACACTTGCACCGAAGTGCTTTTAAAGGACGATGAAGAACAAGCAAAAAATATTCATTCACTCAAAAGTCTTACAAGTTATTTGGAAGATGACAAACGTTTGATTTTGGTTTTCAACAGCGCAGAATATGTTTGTTTGAGGAAAGAATTTTTGACAGGCGACATTGACCAACTTAAAGCACTTTTGCAAAAGGCTATGTCAAAAAGCCAAAAGAAATAATCTAAAATTATCTCAATCAAAGCCATAAATTGGGGCATAAAAAACTCACCAAAACGGTGAGTTTTTTTGTGAATGCTACGTCATATTTTTATTTTATAATCGGCGAAACAAATTAGGATATAAAAAAACCACCAGATAGGCTGGTGGATTTTTGTTAAGAATAATCAGTGTTGTAATTTTTTATCCTATTGATTGCGATTTGATGGGTCGCCAGTTATCCTTGGCATAGGTCTTGAAACTGGCACAGGTCTAGTTGTATTTTCATTGGCAACTCTTGGTTGGGTCCCTGCTGTTGCTGTTGGTTGAGTTCCTGCCGCCGTTGGACGAGGTTGTGGCCTTGGCATTGGGCGAGGCTGAGTTTGAGTTGTTGGTTGAACAGGTTGGGTTGAGCGAGGCTGATTGTAAGGCATTGGTCTTGGGTTTTCAAAGCCAGTGTCAAAGTTTGGCTTGGTGGCAGGTTTTTGCTCAACTTCTGCCTTGTTGCGTTTAAGCAATTTTGCCTTTTTGTTTGATAGACCGATATCATGCCTGCACATCAATTTAAAGTGTGCAAATTGATTGCTTGTTGGTTCAACTTGTTCGATTGTAAGATTATAAAATTCGTCAGCTACACGCACGTCACTTACGACACACAAAAGTTCGTTGTAAATCTTTTTTGACCTTTCAACAAATTCATAAGATTTTGCGGCTTCACCTTTTTCTTCCAACTCATCAACAACAAGCATTGCTTGCTCAATCGCTTGCTTTTTAAGTTCAAAGTTCTTGTCAAACAAAATAACATCTCTATCCAAAATGTCCAAAATGTTTTGTCTTGTTAAAAACAGCACAATCATTGCAACCACCGCAACGATGATGCCAGCAAAACCACCCCACATTGCAATTTTTTCAATCATAATTTTTTACCCCCAAATTTTTGTTTTAAACACAAATTTATATTATTTATTATACCAAATCAATTTTTAATTACCAAATAATTTTGCACATTTAATATATGTATTTTTGTCGAATAAAAATTAAAATATCCAAATATTTATTTTTTAATACGCTTTAAAAATTAAAAAAATTAAATTTAATCCATAAATTTTATTTTAAGTTTGTGTAACTATACACAAAAAAGGTTTTGTTTATCCTAAATGGGTTAAAAAAATATTATAAAAACTAAAAAATAGAGAACTTGAAAAATAAAATAAATTTTAAAAAATATTAAAAAAATCCAAAAAAACGCAATAATTTGTCAAAAATATATTAAAAATTACATTTTTTTATAAAATTATTGCATATTTTTTAAATTTAAATTATTTATGTTTCAAATATTTGTTTTTAATTTTTGGCTTTAAATTTATAATTTTAAATTGAATTATCTAAAAATTTTCAACCCGGCTTCCACAACCGAAACATTCATTTCTTCTAAATTGTACAATTGCTTGTCGGCATAAACTTTAAGTTCGCCTTCAGGTCTTTTTACGCTCACGCTGCCAATCCACAATTGCTTTGTGTTTTCGTTGTAAATTTGGTCGCCAGAATTGAATTGCAACATATATGCTTTGCGTTTGCTTTCGTCCAAATTGCTGGAATAACTCAAATTAAAAAGCCCGTCTTTCACGTTTGCCAAAGCGTTCAAATGTTTGCCGTTCAAAAGCCCGCCGTTAGAAATGGAAAGTTCGTAAACCATTTCCTTTTTTGGCTTGGAGGTTTTTGTGTCGATAATCAGTTCCACATCCTCACATTTTGCGGCATATTTCAAACTTGCAAGTTTTTTTGTAAGCACATTTTTAACTTTATATTGATTCCAAATTTCATAAAGTTCCACACTTGCGCCAACAATAATGTTGTTAAGCACAATTTTGTCGTTCAAAATCAGATAATCAATTGGCTCAGGCTTGTTGTTCAAAATGGTTTTTATTGCAGCAATCGGATTTTGTTCAACCTCAATATAATTTGCAAAATCGTCGTTCCCACCAAGCGGAATAATGCCCATTTTTATCTTTGAAATGTCTTTTACATTGTTCACAAAATTGCTCAAAACAAAGTCATCCCCAACAATCGCAAATTCGGTTTCCATTTGCTCAGTAAGTTCCTTTGTTGTGGCATTAAAATCGTCAATATTCATAAAAAAATACACTGAATATTCTTTATTTTCAGTTTTTAAAAATCTAACAATTTTTTTTGCAATTTTTTCGCTCACTTTTGAGTAGTTTGATGGAGCAACCATAATGTTTAACATATTTTTATTATACCCAAATCAAACGCAAAAGTAAACAACTTGACCTAAATATTAAAAATAAACCGCTTTCCTTTTTTTCAAAATCACTACGTTAGCCTTTGCGGAAGTCCCGCTGCCGTCCCAAGAATCTCATCAAGTCATTCTGAACGCAAGTGAAGAATCTGAATAATTTTCGTTAGAAAATTTTCAGATCCTAGTGAGAGTTTGGAAGAAACAATTTCTCGTGTCCCCTTGTGAGGGGAAGGCTGGTACGAATGCAATGAGTACCAAAGGGTAGTTTATTTAAGTCCTATTTTATATACATCAAAATTTGCTCGCAAACACCTTCAAAGTTTTTATCTATATCGTTGTTGTAAAATCTCAAAACATTTATTCCGTTGCTTTTTAGAAATTCTGAGCGTGTGTTATCGTATAGTTTTTGATTTTCATCACAGTGTTGCGAGCCATCAAGTTCAACCACTATTTTTAAACTAGGAATGTAAAAGTCCACAATATATTCGCCAATCATTCGTTGACGATAACATTTTACATTTATATTTCTAAAAAAATTAAACCATAGTTTTCTTTCCCATGGTGTCATTTCTTTTCTTAATTTTTTTGCATTGTTTTTGTTTTTATGGTTGTATTCGTACATATCAATTTTACTATAATTTTTTAGATACAAATGTCAACTAATTTTTACTACCCTTTGGTACTCATTGCATTCGTACCAACCTTCCCCTCACAAGGGGACACGAGGCTATCGGACTATTAGACACAATCCACACCAACCTTCCCAAACAAACGCCCCCTAAAAACATAAGTTTTTTTGGGGATCCCATAGGGACACGAGATTTTGTTTTAGTCAAAAACTTTAAGGGACATGAGAAAGAAGAAATTCCAAATTTCAATAAACCACGATATTGGCATTTTAGATTCCAATACAAAAGATATTTTAAATTAAATTTGATAATACAAAATCTAGGATATTGCAAATTTTATTTGACAATAAACGACATAAAGTTTAAACTTTAACTAGGTGGTAGTTTGAAAAATTACAAGAGGGTCAATTTTAAGTCGATTTTCATGTGGGTGATAACGTTTGCTCTTACCCTTGTTGTTTCCATGGGTGGAGCATTCGCTTATTTCACCGCAACTGCAAAAAAACAGCAGTCCAACATGACAACCGCAATCATCAAAGTTGGCATCTCAAACACAAAACTTACAGCAACTGGTCAAACAGGTGCTTTATCAACAAAAATAGTTCCGGGCTCAACCGTGCAGTACACAGGCGTGGTTCAAAACACAGGCACTGCCGCAATCTATGCTTTGCTTGAATGTGACGTCTATGTGGACGGCGTGCTTATCCAAACCGCATATTACACAGCCAACGGTGCAACCGAAATGGTTTACAGCCCATCAGAAAAAAAATATACAACCGAATCCACACCAATCGCAGTGGACGGCAGTCAAAATTTCAATTTAAGTTTTACATTCGATTCTTCTTACGGCAACGAATATAAAGGCAAAACCGCAAAATTGTATGTAATTGCCCACGCAATTCAGCAAAGCCATTTAACCGCTCTTGAAGCAACCAATATATTGTTGGAAGGCTCTGGGGGGGGGGTAATTAGTTTACCAACCGACTATACTCAACTTGAATATATCGAAATGAATGGACATCAGTGGTTTGACACAGACTTTCAAGTAACTGCCGATACCGATAATTTCATCGTTGAAACTTCCATTATGTGGACAAACACATCCAAACGCCAACTTATGGGATATAATAGCAGTGCATATGGTTATTGGGGAATAAATAATAGTGGTAATTATGAGATGAATGGTCCTAGCACCATTGCTGCAAGTTCAACTTCATATGATAGTCTAACATTTGTGCGTAACGTGACTAACAGAGTTCAGGCATTGTATATCAACAACGTTGTTGCAAACAGTGCGAAATGGGTAGACCAAACTAGCGGTAAGTTGTCAATTGGTACATTGGCTCAAACTGGGACAACATACAGCAATTTCTGCAAAATGCAATATTTCAAAATTTATCAGGACGGGGCAATGAAATATAACCTCATCCCAGCCAAAAACAGTGCCGGCGTTGCAGGTATGTATGACACTGTTAACAACAAATTTTACATCAGCACCGCTGGCACTGCATTTATCGCTGGGGCGGAAGTTTAAAATTAACATATTAAACATCTAATTTTGGTTAGGTGTTTTTTTTGTTTGTTTTTTAATTTACAAAATTGTGGTTTTTATTTATAATAAATATATTTAATCATTAATTATGGTTAATTTGTGAATATTTATATTTATTTTTTATGTAATGATTTGTGAAAATCAAATTTAAAAGGAAAAACAAATGGGATATATAATTTTAGGTGGAATATTGGGTGGTGTGTGGTTGATATCACTCATCATTTTTGTGGTTATGTATAAAAAGAAAGCGGCAATGAGTTCGGAATATGATGCGGAAAAATTGCAGTCGCTTTTTACAAGCCAAAAAGAGCAAAATCAGTTGGTGAACAATATGATTATGCAGCAACTTAAAAACAGCGAAGTGATGACGCAAAACACAATCAACAATTTGACCGTGTTGCAAAAGCAGGAGTTTGACAGTATTTCCAAGCGTGTGGACGAACTGACCGCCCGCAACGAGCAGCGCATTGAAAAGTTGACAAACAATGTAAACACCTCGCTTATAACAATGAGCCAACAAAACGAAAAGCAACTGGAAAAGATGCGTGAAACGGTGGATGAAAAATTGAACAACAGTCTTTCGCAACGTCTTAATGAAAGTTTTTCCAAAATCCAGCAGAGTTTGGAGAGCGTAAATTTGGGCATTGGTGAAATGCGTACGCTTGCCAACGGCGTGGGCGACCTTAAACGTGTTTTGGGCAATGTTAAAGTGCGTGGCGGCTGGGGCGAAGTGATGCTCAGTTCGTTGCTTGACCAAATGCTTGCACCAAGCCAATACAAAGCGCAAGTTCAAATCAAAAAGAACAGCAAGGAACGTGTGGATTTTGTGGTTGTTATGCCAGGCAAGGACGAAAAAGAAGTGTATTTGCCAATCGACAGCAAATTTCCGCTTGAAGACTATAACCGCCTTGTGGAAGCCAGCGAAACAATGGACAAAGACGCCATTGAACACGCTCAAAAACAACTGGTTAAACGCATAAAAGAAGAGGCAAAATCCATTAAGGAAAAATATATTTCCGTGCCAGACACCACCGATTTTGCAGTTATGTTTTTGCCGATTGAAGGGCTTTATGCCGAGGTTGTGCGTGACGTGGAACTTATGGACACACTCCAAAATCAATACAAAATTGTTGTGTGCGGCCCAACCACTTTGACGGCACTTTTGAACAGTTTGCAACTTGGCTTTAAAACCATGTATATCGAAAAACGCAGCAGCGAATTGTGGCAGGTTTTGTCCACATTTAAGCAAGAATTTGAAAAATTTGTGGCGTTGCTGCTTAAAACTCAAAACAAAATCAGTGAGGCAAACACAAACATTGAATTGGCAACAAAATCCTCTCGCAAAATTGCCAAAAAATTGGGCGATGTCAGCCAGGTTGTCGGCATAGATTACGATAAAGACGACGATGACGGCACCCCACCAGATGAATTGCCAAATATTGAATAGCGTCGCAGCCCGCCATTAGGTTAGTTTACTACTCGCAAACGCAAACAAAATCTCGTGTCCCCTACGGAGTCCCCAAAAAACTTATGTTTTTATGAGCGTTTGTCTGGGGAAGGTTGGAAAAGTCCGATAGCCTCGTGTCCCCTTCGGGGTCCCCAAAAAACTTACGTTTTTGGGGCGGTTGATGGGGAAGGTTGGTGTGAATGTAATGAACACCAAAGGGTAGTTATGATACTATCCTTATATAAAAGCCAAATGGAAGAGGACTTAAATAAACTACCCTTTGTTAAAACGCAAGCGTTTTACCAACCTTCCCCTCGCAAGGGGACACGAGTTTTTGGTTCTTCTAGAATAATACAAGGGGACACGAGGCGAGCGGATTTGCTGTAAAAGTTGTCATCCTGAGCGTAGTCGAAGGATCTCACGACACAAGATAAGGCTGTGCGAAGCATAGAGATGTTTCGACTTCACTATCGTTTCGCTCAACATGACATCTTCAAACTTTTTCCACATATTCATTTGTCATCTTTGTTTGGCTTTGTGGGGAGAAGAATCTACATATTTCGAGTTTTAATTACACATACTACGCATATGAAAAAGACCAAAATTTATACGTTTGTATGTGTGATTTTTGTTTTTACAAGCCTAACTTGCCTATCTTTTTTGTGCAACAAGCAGACCTATGCAGCACAAAACAGTTTCCAAAATGAAAAGATAATTTTGAGTTATCAAAATAAAACATATCAATCTTGTTTGAACAACGGACAGACTAATGAAACGCAAAAATCTTTCCAAAACGAAAAGATAATTTTGAGTTACCAAAACAAAACATTTTGCTATGATTTAAGCAAAAATATAAAAAAAAGTGACGTGTTCAGTTTGGATTATCAGATAAACAAATACGGCAGGTTTGACGGCAAAAACACCCGCAAGGAACTGCTTAAAGTTATGTTGAATGCTGGGTTTGAAAATCAAATTGCTGTCAGTTATATTTTCCCAAATTTCAACAAGTTGGTGGACAAAATGGGGAAAAACATATATTTAAAACCGATTGACGCAAAACTCAGTTTAAACCCAAACAGCGAAAAAGTGTTTTACATAACAAAAGAAAGACCCGGTTTAAAACTGGACAAAGCAAAGTTGTATTCCGACATTGTCAGTGCATATTTAGCCAACAAACCGCTTGAATTTGACCTGCCGACGCAAAAACTTTTGCCAAATATTTATGCTTCCGAGTTTAAGCGTTTTGCAAATTTGAGAGGGGATTTTTCCACAAATATCGCAAGTTCTTCCGCAGACCGAAAGCACAACATAAAAAATGCACTCAGCAGTTTAAACGGGCTTGAAATTCAGCCGGGCGAAATATTTTCGTTTAACGCCGCAATTGGCAGAAGGACAGAGGCAAATGGATATCGCCCCGCAAAAATAATTGTGAACAACGAATTTGTTGACGGCTTGGGTGGCGGTGTCTGCCAAGTGTCATCAACATTGTATAACACCGCACTTTTGTCAGGGCTTAAAATTGTGGAAGCCAACAAGCACAGCAAGCAAGTGGGCTATGTTAAATACGGCTTTGACGCAATGGTGAACTTTGGCAGCAGCGATTTGAAATTTGAAAACACCACCAGCCAAAAGTTGACAATTATAACCAATTTTTCGCAGTCAAAAATAAGGATTAGGATTTTTGGGCAGGATTTAGCAAACGTAAAATATAAGTTGGTGAACGAAATTGTTTCCACAACCGAGCCAAATTTGGTGGAAAAGTCCGACACAAAAGGCGAGTATTCTGACAAAGTTGTCTACGACGACCAAAGTTTTGTTTTAAAAGCAGGCAGCCGTGGCATGGAGGTCAAATCGTATCGCCAAAAATATGTTGATAACCAACTTGAAGAAACGCAGCTCCTTAGGTTTGACAAATTTAAAGCACAAGATAAAGTTGTGATTTTCGGCGCAAAAAAACGGCCACAAGAGTTCTTCTTGGTGACCGCTTAATTTTTCGTGATTGAATTTAATTTATTCCATTTGTGACGCTGGGAATATTATGTTTGAATATACAGCCATCTGTGTCACGGCTTTATACGCCTCAACCGATTGGTCTGGCACATAAATCCTTGTATTTGTTCTTGTTGCAATTGGACCAAACGGATACGAGCCAAAAATTGGCGGGGTTTCGCTTGCAAACACAACTTTATTAAACAAAATATCCTCTGCTTTATCGCTTGCGGAATTGCCAAAAGCACATTGCCCAACTTTTGTGATGTGGGCTGGGATATTGATTGTATAAAATCCACCATAATAGTTAAAATAGTTCGGTAGAATAGTGAGGTTTGTTGGAGGTGTGAAGTCGCAAAGTGCTTTAATGCCCTGAAAAACTCCTTGCCCGAGGCTGATATTCGCTGGGACTTGGCTTAAATCAATGTTGTTTAACGTATATCTTGACGAACTGCTTGACCTGGCAAAAGCATAGTTTCCAACTTTGGTTACTGAACTTGGAATAACAATGCTTGTGTTGCCGCTCTGAGAATCCGTAAACGAATAGTCCCCCAAAGTAATAAGACAACTAGGCAAATTTTCTAGGTCAATTGATGGCACGTCATTAAAAGAATATTTTCCGATAGTTGTCAGATTTTGCATTTGTGTAAAGTTTGGAAAGGTAAAATTTTTACAACTTTTAAATGCGTGATCGCCAATCTCTTGCAAATTTTCGTTAAAATATACTGCAATATGGCTTGGATTGTGATACATAAAATAGTCACGCACTTTTGTTGTTCCGCTTGGCACTTGATATTGCACTTGTGTTTCGTCGGTGGAGTTGTTTAAAATAAATTCGTATGTCGAGTTGTCCGCTTGCACCAAATTTCCGGTTTTAAGCACGTGGTTGCCAGCGTAAAAAGTTTTGCCTGAAAGCACATCATCTGCAGTTGCAGTTCCCAGCGAAAAATCCACCGATTTTATCGTCTTTATCCCAGCTGTGATTTCTGCTGGACTAGGATTTGTAAACTCTGTACTGACAGTTCCTCCGACCGCAACAATGGCGGTTTTTTGATTTAAAAGTTCTTGTTTAAGTTGTTCAATTGCTGTCATAATTTTCTCCTAAATTGTGTAATTTCCGGCAAGGATTTTGTCTAAATCATCCTCAAACATATAACTGCCTCGCAAAATAAAGTCCAGTTCGTTTTCAACAAAAAGAAGGTCGTAATATTTTTCCAACTTCTTTTCCAACTCAGCAATTTTTTGCAAAGCCAGTTCTAACTCTTCTTCCATAAATCCTCCCTTGTTTGGTTTTAAAAAATTTAGCACAAGATTTAGTTTTTTCCGCTTAAACCTGCCAAATTCAATCAATTTTATTTCAATATTTTGCTTTTATTTGCACAAAAACACACCAAATAATGTATTTGTGTTTAATTTTATTTGCAAAATGGAAAAACTTTTTTTATAATATTTGTCAGGAGAAATGTTATGTCTAAAAATTTAAAGTTATCTTTCATCTTCACCTTTGTGTTGTTTGCAGTGTGCTTGGCGTGGACAAGTTTGGCAAACTTTTTCAGCGGTGTTGGTGTGAATTTTGTCATCATGTTGGCATTGTGTTTGGCACTTTTGGTTATTGTGCTTGTGGACAAACAAACAAAAAGCAGAATTATGGATTTGTTTATTGTTTGCGTGGTGTTCTTGGTGCTTGAAAGTGTCGTTTATTTCGCTTTGGAGTTCGGTTCAAGCAGTTATAGTTATTTGACTCTTGAAGCCGGTGTCGGTCAAAGCAACATCTTCACAGCAATGCATATTTATCAAAATGTTATCTCTGTTTTGGCATTTTTGTTCTTGGCATATGCTGTTTTCAGATTGATTTACGAAATGAAAGGTTACAGATTTGCTTTTGTTGAAGTTTTGCTTGGAAATCAAAAAGTTCAAAAGAAAGAACGTCAAGCAAAAGAACTTTCAAATGGCAGTTTGGAGGAAAAACCAAACAAAACCGAAGCAGAAATTTTGGATGAAGATAATCAAGAAGTTGAAGAGGTTTTTGTTGATGTCAATCCAAATGATAAAACCGAACAAGGTGAAGAATAATTTAAAATTTAAAGATTTGGCTTGTGCCAAGTCTTTTTTTGTTCAGAAATCAACCTGTAGGTTAAAACAATATTTTAAAAACTTTCATCAATTTGCTCTAGCAGCGTCATTTATACAAAATTAAATTTATAAATTTAACAAAAAAAATTGCTTTTTGTGTTGACAAGGATTTATTATTGTGCTAACATATAGTTACACCAAAGCAGGTGTTTTTTTAAGCAAACTTATTGTTTTGCTTGGCACCTAATAAAATGGACTAATTGTATTTCAGCCTGTTGATAAACCGATTTGGGCTGATTTCCAAAATTTAAAAGGAGAGCAATATGGCAAAGAAAGCAAAAAGCAAAAGGGAAAAAATCATTTTAGAATGTACTGAATGCAAAAACCGCAATTACAATACAACTAAAAATAAGGCTAATGATCCTGACAGATTGGAACTTAAAAAATTCTGCCCTGCTTGCAGAAAAGAAACCACTCATAAAGAAACAAAATAGGAGAGTTTATGGCTGAAAATAATAACAAGCAAGTTGAAACAAAGGAAATTGAAAACAAATCCAATGGCAAGGTTGTTGAAGTAAAGGCAAAACAAACAAAGCAAAAAAAGGAAAAAGCAAAAAAACCAAACAAGTTGGCTAAATCTTTGAAAGACACTGGTGCAGAACTTAAAAAAGTTACATGGCCAAAATTTAAAGATGTTGTAAAGCAAACTGGCGTTGTATTGGTGGTTGTGCTTGTGTTCACTCTTGTTTTGTTCGGCTTGGACAGGCTCTGTTCTTGGCTTGTAAGTCTTTTGTTTTAGGTGAGGAGTAGGTATGGCTATTGTAGATAATAACATTGATAAAGAACCAAAATGGTACGTGCTTCACGTATTTTCTGGATACGAAAACATTGCAAAACAAAATCTTGAAATCACAATTGACAAGTATGATTTGCATGACCGTATCTTCCAAATCGTAATCCCTATGGAAGACGAGTTGGTTGAAAAACGTGGCAAAAAAGTGCTTGTGCCAAAAAAGACAATGCCTGGTTATATACTCGTTAAAATGATGTATGGCGACGATATTTGGCACGCAGTAACTCGTACTCAATACATCACTGGTTTTGTTGGTCCAAAAGGTCGTCCAATTTGTATCACTGATGACGAAGCAAGACGCATGGGTGTTGACGGTGCCAGTATGCACGAAGCAAAAATGGATTTGGATGTCAAAGTTGGCGACATGGTTGAAATCATTGAAGGTTCACTTGCAAGTTTTGTTGGCGTTGTAAAATCTGTCGACAAAGAAAATCAAAAATTGGTTGCAAGTGTTGAAATGTTTGGCCGTGAAAGCGACGTTGAATTGTCATTTGCTCAGGTAAGAGTGCGCAATAATTAGCATCAAACAAGATAGGAAACTAATCAGCCTTTAAAGAGAGAGGACTTTCGTGGGAGAGTATAAAGTCGAACTCATCAACCACGCCACATATTAAAAAGGAGAAAATAGAGATGGCAAAAAAAGTTAAAGCAGTTGTTAATATTCAACTTCCTGCAACAAAAGCCACACCAGCACCACCAGTTGGTTCAGTGCTTGGTCCACACGGCATCAACATTGCAGCATTTGTTAAAGAATTTAACGACAAATCACAAAACATGGTTGGTTTTACAGTTCCATGCGTGATCACTATCTTTGAAGATAGAAGTTTCACTTTCATCATGAAACAACCACCAGCAGCTGACCTTATCAGAAAGGAAGCTAAAATTGAAAAAGGTAGCGACAAAGCACCTAAAAACAAAGTTGGTAAAATCACAGTCGAACAACTTAAAAAGATTGCAGAAACAAAGATGAGCGATCTTAACGCAGCAAGCCTTGAAGCAGCAATGAGCATGATTGCAGGTTCTTGCCGTAGCATGGGCGTAGTAGTGGAGGGTTACAATGACAAAAAGTAAAAATTATCAAGAAGCCCTTAAACTTATCGACAAATCAAAAGTTTATTCCGCTAGGGAAGCTATGGACGCTGTTGTTTCAACAAGCAAAGCAAAATTTGACGAAACTGTTGAACTTCACGTAAAACTTGGCGTTGACGGCCGTAACGCTGATCAACAAGTTCGTGGCGTTTGCGTATTGCCAGAAGGTACTGGTAAAACAGTTCGTGTTTTGGTTATCACTCGTGGCGAAAAAGCAGAAGAAGCCCGCAAAGCAGGCGCAGATATCGTTGGCGATGATGACGTTATTGCAAAAATCATGGGTGGATGGCTTGACTTCGACGTCTGCATCACAACACCTGACATGATGGGTGCACTTGGTCGTTGTGCTCGTATCCTTGGACCTAAGGGCTTGATGCCAAATCCAAAGAGCGGCACTGTAACAATGGATGTTACAAAAGCAATCAAAGACGTTAAAGCTGGTAAAGTTGAATATCGTCTTGACAAACAAAACATCATTCACGTTCGTATCGGTAAAGTTAGTTTCGGCGCTGAAAGATTGTTCAACAACTTGACAACAGTTATGGACGCAATTGTTAAAGCTAAACCAGCAGCAGCAAAAGGCGTTTACTTAAAATCCATTTATGTTGCAACAACAATGGGTCCAAGTGTCAAAGTTGCATACGATGTTAAATAACATTTTCTTAAATTTAACAAGAAAATTATTAAAAAGAGGCAATTCATGCCTCTTTTTTTAAGTAAACTATATAACTGTGTATCCCTACGAGTTTTTCAACAATTTTTTTGCCTCGTGTCCCCTTGCGAGGGGAAGGTTGGTGTGAATGAAATGAACACCAAAGGGTAGTTTTACAACCCCACCACCACGTCCAGTTGCGACGTGGTCCCCCGCCCGCTCACTAGGGGCGGACGAGTGAATGCGGAGTTTTTCGATGTCATCCTGAGCGGAGCGAATGACCTGAACAATTTTCGTTAGAAAATTTTCAGATCCTAGCGTAGTCGAAGGATCTCGGGACAAAAGACAAGCCTTTGCGAAGCATAGAGATGTTTCGACTTCGTTGCACTTCGCTCACATATGAACTCGTAAACTCGTTATTCATGTGTTTTGCTTCGTTGCACTTCGCTCAACATGACACATAAAAAGTCAATATTAAGGAGATATAATCAAGAAAAAATATAAATATTAAGAAATTCATACATTTTGCTTGACTAAAAATCTTTAAAAAATTTAAAATATTGTTATGAAATTACAGGGGAAATTTTCACCTTCAACCAACAGGGGGG
>DHNC01000009.1:543-12070 GCA_002406115.1 Christensenella sp. UBA4626 | reverse complement strand
AAAATTTCGGGGTCCCCGAAAATGCTCGCTTGCATGGATTTTTGGGGAGAAGGAAAAACCGAATGAAAAGCGATATAAATTGCAATATCTATTGCGATTTTGAGCAAAGAATGAGTGTTTTGACGTGATAGAGCATAAGCGAGAAACAATTATTAAATTTAGTGCGTAAAAGTCCGATAAAATCGGCACTTTTAACTGATACACTTAAATTTACTATGTTTTCTCGTCATTTTGGAAGCTGTTGGGATACCCAACGCTTCTTCTTGGCAACACAGTTGCTACTTCTATTACGCTCAATGCGAATAGATTTTAATAAATTTAGATTTAGAAAGAGATAAAAAATATGTTTTAGAAAGGAGTTAAATTTAAACTATGAAAGGAATATTAAACTATGAATTTAAACAATACAAATCTAAATTTACAAAATATTTTTACAAATTTTAAAGATGTTGTAAAAGTAAAAGATTTACAAAAAATGTTAGGCATTGGAAGAAATCTTGCCTATGAACTAATTGCTACAAATAAGATAAAAAGTATTAAATCTGGTAATTTGATTTTAATACCAAAGCAAAATGTTATTGACTATCTAAACAACGGAGGTGCTAACAATGAGTAAAGGAAGTTTACAGCAAAGGCACGGAACTTGGTATGTTGTGGTTGGTTATAAAGATGAATTTGGGAAACCAAAACAAAAATGGATTTCAACTGGACTTAGAGTAAATAACAATAAAACAAAAGCAAAAATTGAGATGAAGAAAATACTTAAAAATTTAGACTTGCCAAAGGAAATTGAACAAAGCAAAGAAATCACGCAAGATATATTGTTTGTGGATTTTCTCAATAGTTATTTGCAAGTAAAAAAGCAACAAGTAGAGCCAATAACTATCAATGCTTACACAAAACAAGCAAGTTGTATTTCAAAAATATGCGAATTAAACTTAAAGACTTGAAGCCATATCATATTGAAGGTTTTTATAGAACACTCTATGAAAGAGGATTATCAGGAAATTCTGTTTTGCATTATCACATTTTGATTAGAGAATGTTTGCAATATGCTTTCAAAAATGATTTTGTAAATTTTAATGTCGCAGACAAGGTTGATAGACCAAAAACCGAAGGCTACAAAGCAAGTTTTTACTCAATTGAAGAAATTGAAAAGTTATTTGATTGCATTAAAGACAATGAGTGTAAACTGCCCATAATGCTTACTGCTATGTATGGTTTTCGTAGAAGTGAAGTTTTGGGATTAAAATGGGAAGCAATAGATTTTGAAAATAAACTTGTTTATGTAAAACACAAAATAGTTGAAACAAGGTTTGATGGAAAGAGATATATTCAAATGTCAGATAAAATGAAAACAAAGACCAGCAATAGAACATTACCACTTTTACCACAAGCGGAAGAACTACTGCTTAAGCAAAAAACTCTTATTGAAGTCAACAAACAAATGCTTGGAAAAAGTTATAACAAAAAATATTTGGACTATGTTTGTGTGGATAATCTTGGTAGACTAATTTTGCCAAATAGATTAACTCATAATTTTATAAAAATTATTAAAAGAAATCAATTAAGACATATTCGTTTTCACGACCTAAGGCATTCTTGTGCAAGTATAATGCTTAAAAATGGTGTTCCTATGAAACAGATACAAGAATGGCTTGGTCATGCTGATTTCGGCACAACTGCGAATATTTATAGCCACCTTGACTACACAGCAAAACAAAATTCAGCGAATACTATTTCAAATGTTTTTAATTTTGTGGATAGTAAAGATAAGGTTGAAGAACAACCAAAGCAAGAAGAAAAAGACAAGACAGAGGAACTAGAAGAAAAACTTGCAAGACTGGAAGAACAATTAAGACAGCAACAAGAAGATGAAGAATATCAAGAATGGTTAAAAGAAAAAGAAGAACGAAGAAAACGCAAACGACAATCTGATATGGAAATGTAAAAATTTTTTATACAAATAAAAAATGCTGGGAATTTTAACGAGTTCTCAGCATTTTTTTGTGAAATTTTTTCTAAAAATTTTAGACAATTTATTAGACAGTGCCATTTTTTGAGCAAAATTAAGCATTATTAGGTTTATTGAAATCGTAAGTTTGTAAATGCAAAAATGTCATTTTTTAGACACTTTTTACAAATTTTATTAGACACTTTTGAAATATGGACATTAAAAAACCCTTTAGTTTACGCAAGCAAAATGACTATTTTGCTTATAAATAAAGGGTTTCAGTGGTGGGCTGTCGGGGACTCGAACCCCGGACCCACTGATTAAGAGTCAGTTGCTCTACCAACTGAGCTAACAGCCCACGATTATAGTTTATACTCATTGCGGAGCGTATGATTAAGAGTCAGTTGCTCTTCCCTCGCTTTGCTCACTCGTTGCCTGACGGCACCGCTACAACATGCCAATTGTGGCATATTGCTTAACGCTACTCGCCAACTGAGCTAACAGTCCATGATATATTAAGATAAATGAGCTAACAGTCCATAAATATTGACTTTTAAATTATAGCAAATGCACAATCCAATGTCAATGGTTTTGATTGTTTTTGGCTTAAAATATCTTAAAATCCGCTTGAAATAGGCAATCATGGGGCAATAGTAGCAGAGATTTCAACAAAATGGATTTGTGGCACGCCTAAATATGGGCTAGTCAAAATCATCCGTGCAACTGTCCAAATATCTTTTATGCTCGGCGTATGCCTCAACAATAAGGTCACACAAATTTTCCGTGCCATAACGCTTGTAGGCTTTCTTTGTTTTTGCCTCCATTTCGGACATCAATTTTTGTTTTTCCTGCTCTGGCAAAAGGGCAAGGTGCTTTTCATTCTGCTCAAAATTTACGCTGCCGTCTTTTTTTACGTGTTGCACGCCAAAGCAAAATAAGTTGCTTAAATCTGTCAAATCAAAAACATCAAGCAAGCAGAATTTGCATTCAGGCACAATAGGTTTTTGTCCAAATTCTTTTAAATATTTTTCAGTCAGTTCCTTGTGTTCAAATTTGTCAAACCCAACGCAGGATTGACCGTCGATAGTGGATAGTTCAACCTTTTTGCCGTCAACCGTTATGTATTTTGGAATGGCAAAAATAAAAGAATCAATATCCCCGCCGTCTTTGCTGAAAGAGTAATCCACAATCTTTTGGACATCAACATCCTTTACATTTCCGATAAAAGCCAAAGTGGCAAGAATGGTTGCGTGAGGGTAGATGTGAAGCCCGGAACTTTTTATACTGTCAATTTTCTCTTGCTTGCTGCTGCTTAAATAAGTCCTATGATTGTCAACTTGGTGCATAAAAATATTGTAATCGCCAGCCTTGGCAAGCTTTTTCAATGCGTCAGTTAAAAAAGCAATATATTCTTCCTTTGATTTAAAATCAGTGGGGTTTATATGCTTTGAAATATCAAATTTTTCCATACTAATATGCTAACACAAATTCAAGGATTTGTCACCAATATTTTAAAAATTTAATAAACCAAATTTGTGTTGTTGCCGCTTAAAAAATGAGGTTTGCGTCTTTGCGTATTGATGAGGTTAAGGAATCTTGCCGCATAAACTAAAAATCATATTAAAAATATGGCAGGTAACAAACAAAAAGTTGCCAATTGCTATCTCAAATTTTAATAATTTTTAAACTTAGACATACAATAGTTTTATGAAGAAAATTGTTTTTACTGGTGGCGGAACTTATGGACACGCCATGCCAAATGTTTATATTATTGAAGACTTGAAAGATTATGAGTGCTATTATATCGGCAGCGATGGAATTGAAAAACGTTTGGTTGAAAAGATGGTAAAAGAATATTACACGATACCGGCAGTAAAACTTGTTAGAGGCAAAATTTTTGTCAATTTAAAGATACCTTTTGTGCTTCTTAATGCGATTTGTAAGGCAAAAAAAGCGTTAAAGAAAATCAAGCCCGATGTGGTTTTCAGCAAGGGCGGATATGTGGCACTTCCAGTGTGTATTGCTGCCAAAATGCTTAAAATTCCGGTGATTGCACACGAAAGCGACTATTCGTTTGGACTTGCCAACAAAATTATTTTAAAAACTTGCACAAAAATGTGTGTCAACTTTGAAAATTTAACTTCAAAAAGCCCAAAAGTTGTTTACACAGGCCCTATTTTCGGTTCAAATTTTGAAAATACAACCTCAAAATTGACATCAAACGATAAAATAAATGGACACAAAATAAGGCTAAATCCAAATTTGCCAACTATGCTGATTGTGGGCGGCTCGCTTGGTGCGGTCAAAATAAATGAGATGATTTTTGCTTTGGCAAAAGACCTCCAAACAAAGATGAATGTCATTCACTTGACTGGCAAAGGCAACAAAAAACTCAACTCGTTTGGCAATTACAACGCAGTCGAAATGGCAGAAGATATGAACAAGATTTACAATTCTGTCGACTTTGTTTTGGGGCGTTCTGGTGCGGGTGTCACGGCAGAATGCTATTTTAAAAAACTTCCGATGTTGCTAATTCCTCTTGAAAACAAGGCAAGCCGTGGAGACCAAGTTCAAAACGCGGAATATTATGTTCAGCACGGCGTGGCAAAAATGCTTCACGAACATGACATAAATGCAAGCCTTTTGCAAAAAGAAATTGAGGATTTTTACAGCAATTTAAACAGTTACAAACAAAAATACAAAGCAATCCGCCCAACCAACGGCAAACAAAAAATAGTTGAAATTATTAAAAAATTTTAACATCCATTTTGTATAAATAATCCAATTTGTTTCGCCACTCTTATAAATATAATCTATATATGCAGAAAAAAATCCACACTCCTCATGTGAATTTTCTTGAATTATAAGTTTGTTAAGGCTAACTGTTTAGTCGTTCCAGTTCCAGTTTTCAATTTCAGGCATATCCACGCCAAATTCGTCGATGTAAGCGGTGTGCTGCTTCAATTTGTTGTTCAGTTCACGCCTTATTTTTGTTTCAACCGACTTGTCGATGTTGAGATAGTTCAATGCTTTAAGCACCAAATGGAAACGGTCAATATGGTTCCTCACACGCATATCAAAGGCAGTTGTAATTGTGCCTTCCTCACGATATCCGCTGACGTGAATGTTCTGATTGTTGCGGTTGTAGGTGAGGGTGTGGATGAGTTGAGGGTAGCCATGAAAGTTGAATAAAATTGGCTTATCTTTTGTGAAAATTGCGTCATATTCCTTGTCGGTCAAACCGTGCGGATGTGTGTTGTTTGAAACGATTTTCATAAGGTCAACCACATTTACAAATCTAATGTTAAGGTCAGGCAGATATTGGTGCAAAAGTTTTGCGGCAGCCAAAGATTCGATTGTTGGAGTTGAGCCGCAACTTGCAAGGACAATGTCTGGTTTTTTGCTGTCGCCAAAGCAAGCCCAATCCCAAACGGACAAGCCTTTTTTGCAATGCTCTTTTGCCTCGTCCATATTCAGCCATTGATATGTCGGATGTTTGCTTGCAACAATCACATTGATATAGTTTTTGCTGCGTGCGGTGTGGTCGTAGCAAGAGAGGAGGCAGTTTGCGTCGGCTGGCAAATAGACACGCACGGTGTCCTTGCTTTTGGTTGCAATCATGTCAAGCAGGCCAGGGTCTTGGTGAGTAAATCCGTTGTGGTCTTGCTGCCAAACGTTGCTTGTAAGCACAAGGTTTAGCGAACTGATTGGGGCACGCCACTCGATGTGTTGGCAAGATTTAAGCCATTTTGCGTGTTGGGCAATCATGCTGTCAACCACACGTATAAATGCTTCGTAACTATCAAACATTCCGTGCCTTCCAGTCAGGAGATAGCCCTCCAACCAGCCTTCGCACATATGCTCGCTCAAAAAACAGTCCATAACATGACCGTCGCAGGCGAGATGGTCGTCGGTTGGCAGTTTAATGCCGCTAAAATTGCGATAGTTCTTTTCAAAAACGTTTGCAAGTCGGTTAGAATTGTTTTCATCTGGGCTAAAAATGCGATAATTTGTTGAGTTCATGCTCAGCACGTCACGCACCATGTTGCCAAGTTCGTTCATGTCTTGTGTTTTAACTGTACCATGACCTTTAAATTTCACAGCATATTTTTCAAACTTTGGCATTTTAAGTTCTTTAAGCAGCCTTCCGCCATTGGTGTAGGCGTTGGCACACATACGCTTGTTGCCTTTTGGCAAAATGTCGGTTATATATTTGTATGGTGTATAATTTTCGTCAAACAATTCCTCAGGTTTGTAACTTTCAAGCCAATTTTTAAGCAGTTGCAAATCGTTTTCGCCTTGCATGGTGATAGGGATTTGGTGTGCTCGCCACAAACCTTCAATCTGCTTTCCGTCCACAACTTTTGGGCCAGTCCAGCCCTTTGGGGTGCGCAAAACAATCATAGGGTAAATTGGTGTTGAGTTTGTGTAACTTGCGGCATTTTGTTTGATTTGTTTAATCATTTCAATGGCTTTGTCCATTGCTTTTGCCATTTTTATATGCATAGTTTTTGGTTCGTCACCTTCAACAAAAAGTGGGGCATAACCATAGCCTTGCATGAGGGAAATCAATTGATTTTTTGGCAGCCTGGACAAAATTGTTGGATTGTTGATTTTGTATCCGTTGAGGTGTAGAACCGGCAAAACAACACCGTCCTTTTGAGGATTGATAAATTTGTTGCCATGCCATGCGGTTGCCAATGGCCCAGTTTCCGCTTCGCCGTCACCAACAACAACAGTTGCAATCAAATTTGGATTGTCCATAACAGCACCAAATGCGTGGGCGAGGGAATAGCCAAGTTCGCCACCTTCGTGCATTGTGCCCGGAACCTCAGGCACAGAGTGGGAGCCAATTCCACCTGGGAAAGAAAATTGTTTGCAAAACTTTTTCATGCCGTCATGTGAAAAATTTATGTCAGGATAATATTCTGAATATGTCCCCTCCATGTAGCAGTTTGAGGTCAAAAAGTTGCCACCATGCCCAGGGCCGGAAAGGAAAATCATATCAAGGTCATATTTTGTGATAACACGGTCACAGTGAGCATAAACAAAATTTTGCCCAGGCACAGTGCCCCAGTGACCAACCAATTTTTTCTTTATATCATCCATGCAAAGTTCATGGTCTCTCATGAGAGGGTTGTCAAGAAGATAAAGTTGTGCAACTGACAAATAGTTGCAGGCACGCCAGTAAGCGTCCAAACTTTGCATATATTCTTTTGAATAAAACCATTTATTTGGTAAATTTGTGTTTCTATTTGTTTTCATTTTTAACCCCTATTTATATAAAGATTATACTCAAAATTTTTTTAAATTAAAAATAAAAAACAATATATTTAAAAATTTATATATTAAATTTTAAGGCAATTGAAATGTCTAAGCAAGAGTAGGAGGAATAAAGGAAAATAAAATATTTTGTCAACATAGTGATATTTGGATTTTAAAAAATTTAGAAATCTATTTTAAAGCGATTGTAAAAATATTTGAAAAAAATCAGAAATTTATTAAAAAAAATTAAAAAATAAAGCAAAAATGCGTAAAAAAGCGAAAAAATAGAAAAAAATTAAAATTTTTATTAAATTTTTTAATAATTTTTATTTTTTAACATCAACAAAAGAGTTTGCCTGTCAAGACAAAAAAAAGGATTTTTGTTTTTAAAAAAATCCTATCAAACAAAAAGAGGAAAAGTAAGTTAGTCAAAATTTTGTATCATGCTTTCCAAAACGTCGTGGCAAAATTTATAATCGTTCTCTTCCAATTTTGTTTTGCTTATTTTTGGATTGCCCCAAGTATTGAAAATTTTTGGGCCTATCCATTCATCAAAATCGGTGTGATGATTTGTGGCATATAAAAATGAAAGGCAGGCGATTTTTGGTTTTGGACAAACCAGACCCAAAACAATTTTAACCAGCCAATTTATAATTTTAGGGTAGTGGTTTGTCATATGTGTGAGCGTGACACCGGGGTGGATGATTGAAAACTCAACACCTTTCTCTTTAAACAGTTCGCTCAACGCCGCCATGGCAACACGTTTGCTGTTTCCGTACACTTTGCTTGGCTTTTTGCACTTCAAAAATTGAATATCGCTTTGGTCGATTTTACTGTAATTATAAGCAATGCTTCCCATAAATACAAGTTTGGTGCGATTTTGTTTAAAATTATCCATTAAACGTTTGCTTATGTAATAAGGCATAAGGCAGTTTGTTTGAAAGATATTGTCAAAGCCAAGTTCTGTGTTATGTCTAGGCACATTATACACGCCAGCATTGTGAAAGAAAAAGTCAATTTTAATATTTTTCACATTCTCAATAAATTCATCAACGCTCTTTTTGCTGCATAAATCCAACGTTAAAATTTCAACATCAGTGTTTGGATATTTTTTTAAGATTTCAGACTTTAAATTATCCAATTTCAAACCCGTTCTGCCAGCCAACATCAGTTTTACATTTAAACTTGCCAAATGGAAAGAAAGTGCAGAGCCAATGCCACCCGCTGCACCTGTTATTAAAATTGTTTGATTGTTTAAATTGAAACTATCCAAATATTTTTTTAAATTCATCTTTCAAATCATAACACATTATCGTTTGTTTTGCAATCTATATCATATTTTTTTATAGGTCAAAAATTGGATTTTTAAATAGGTGTTTAAATAAAATTGAGAGGCTAAAATATAAAAAATCTATCCATAAAAAACATAAAATTTCTTTTAAGTTTTGTAACGAAATTGCAATGATTTTGTAACGGAATTGCAATAATTGTGCAACAAATTACTAAAAAATTTGTAACAAATTGAATTTTAAAATTGAAATATTCTATTGAAATTTAACAACAAAAACAAAATATGAACAATAAAAAATTTTATAAAAAATAATTAAAAAACATATTTATTTTCAAAAAAATCATTAAAAAACGCTAAAAAAGTGAAATTTTTTGCATTTTTTATTAAATTTTTTACGATTTTTCGGAAATGACTAACAATTTTATATTTCGCTCTTTTTGGCATTTTTGTTTGACTAATCTCATTTTTAATGTTACACTGACAGAAGAATATATAATTTAATATTGGTTATTTTGTTGGCTTCACCAATATAATTTAAAATAAAAGTGAGAATTAAAATGAAAATTGCTGTTTCAATTGATAGTGCTTGTGATTTGCCAAAAGAATATGTGCAAGAAAACAAGATTTTTTGTATGCCTTATTTCGTAATTATGGGCGAAAAAGAATTTCGTGATGGGGTGGACGTTTCAAGTTCAGACTTGTTTAAATATGTTAAGCAACAAGGCGTTTTGCCAAAAACTGGCGCTCCAAGTGCGGAAATGTTTAAGGAGTATTTTGAAAATATTTTAAAGGATTACGATACTGTTATCCACATCAGTTTGTCTGACAAAATGACATCCGCTTGTGCAAACGCACGCTTGGGTGCCGAAAATTTGCCGGTGTATATTTTTGATAGCAAATCACTTTCTTCTGGCATCGCTTTGCTTGCAATCAAGTGTGTTGAATTTGTTAAATCCGGAATGGAAGCAAAAGAGGTCGTTGAAAAACTTGAAGCATTGACACCGTATGTCCAAGCAAGTTTTTTGGTGGACACTCTCAAATATTTGCATAAGGGCGGCAGGTGCAGTTCTTTGGCTCTTATCGGTGCAACACTTCTTATGCTCAAACCTCAAATTTCCGTCATCAATGGCGAAATGAAAGTTACAAAAAAATACATGGGCGGCATAAATGGTTGCCTCAAAAAATATGTTGAGGATATGCTTAAAAAATCAAATCCAGATTTGTCTGTTGCATTTGTAACTCACAGCAGCCCAATGGAAATCAGTTCAAAAATATGCGACCGTTTGCGTGAATACGGCTTCAAACAAGTATACGATGTAAACGCAAGTTCAACAATCAGTTCTCACTGCGGCCCGGGCACTCTCGGCATTTTGTTTATCAACAAAGAACCTGAAACAGACGCCAACGCATAGAGGGGCAAAATGAACACCATAAAAGTTGAAGACATTGATTTTTTAAAAGGCTATTTCAGTGTTATTAAAAAAATACGACAAACCTAAAATAGCAAAATAAGTTGGTTTATTATACAAAAAAACAGCAAAATGATTGCTGCTTTTTTTATTGTGCTCTACATTAAACTAGATTTATAAGCATTACCGAAATAAATTGGTTTATTTGAGAGGGTTACTTATAAATTAAAGATTGTAAATGTCTACATAATTAGTGGAGCGTCCATTTGCGGAAAGTAAAAGGTCGGCAATAGATGACATTTCATACAAATTCAAACTATTGCTGCGAGAGGTGAGGTAGAAATCAACATAGACGTCCTTATTTTGGATGAAATTAGTTAAATGAACCCCCTCCAAAATCAATACGCCGTCAATATTCCTTAGTTTGCCGCTGCACTTGTCCACAATTTTATCGTCAGTATCATACAGGGCAAGGGTGTACTTGTTGTTTCGAGTCACAACTCTAATCTTAGAGAATTTCGTAGTGTAATCCCAATTAACCATTATCAATCTGCTAAAAGTGACATCAATGTCATCCTTTATCGTGTCATGATATTTAAAAAGCGGACTATCTTTCTGTTGTTTGCAATACTGCTCGTAGTACGATTGAGTGTATTCTTCAATCATTTGGTTGGCTTGCTTGATATATGCTTGTTTTTCTTCTTCCGAACAGTCAGAAAGAGATTTTGAATACATACTCACAAGCAATTTGTAATCGTTAGGGCTGACTTGTTTCATGCTTTGATTTGAAACACTTATAAGGCTGTTATGCGAAAGGGTATCAAGTTTGTAAAGGTCGCCCACACCAAAACAATGGAAGAGTTCATGAGCAACCGTGTAAGGGAAATTACTCATATCATATAAATGTTCAAAATCTTCGCCGGCGGACTCTGGCGAATTGTAAAACCTTGAAATCCTTACATCGCATTTGCGGGTGAACTTGCCCGCTGAGGATAGGCTCAGCAAACTATTGTTCATTGCTGCCTCACCGGCGTATCTAGGGGCAAGGTCCTTAAAACGAATTTTAATTGTGCTTTTGCCTATATATTTTATGCTGTCCACATTATCAACAATTTCGTATTTATAATTATCGTTGATGCTGCCGACCAATCCAAATATATGATTTAATTGTTCAATTATCATTGCTCTTTGCTCATCATTAAATTCGCTTGAAATTGAAACATAAATCGGTTCGCCATTGTTGTGTTCCAACCTTCTGCCGCCGTTAGCCCTGTAATCGCCAGTGAAGCCTAAATCTTGCTGCAACTCATAAGTTTGAGAGAGCGGGGAATTGTCCTTATGACGAATTTCGCTCCCGGCGTGCAATCCAGCAGTGCCAATTGTGGCAATCGCCAAACTTGTAATAACCAAATTTCTAATCTTTTTCTTTATTGAAGCTTTTTCCATGTAATAAGGATACCACACTTGCATCAAATTTGCAAGCCCTCATTTTAATTTAATCCAAACCTTCCATATCCACCCTTTACACCTTAAGGGCAAAAAAAACAACTCGACTTAAAAGCCGAGTTAATTAAAATTTGGGGTCCCCACAAAGACTAACGAAGTGCC
>DHNC01000009.1:0-476 GCA_002406115.1 Christensenella sp. UBA4626 | reverse complement strand
CAACTCGACTTAAAAGCCGAGTTGCGACGATGGTGCGCCAAGAGGGGGTGAGTGCGTTAAAAAAAGTTGCCAGTGGCAAGTTTTTAGCAAACGAACGGGAGCAATCTATGATTGCGGTCTGGCTCCGACAGGAAGCGAACCTTGGTTCGAACCCAATATAATATGTTTATTATCAAAAAAACACAAGTCATTAAAACTTGTGAAAACATAATAGGGTTCCCACAAAGACTAACGAAGTGCCTTTGAAGGGAATGAGGAGCAAACGGCAAAGGGTCAGCAGTTGTTTTTTTGTAAAAAACAACTCGACTTAAAAGCCGAGTTAATTAAAATTTGGGGTCCCAACAAAGACTAGCGAAGCGCCTTTGAAGGGGAAACGAGAAAGCCAAGTAACAATGCGACATTTTGTGTTTTGATAAAAAAACACAAGTCGCTAAAACTTGTGCTTTCGAGTGGTGGTGCGCCAAGAGGGGTTCGAA
>DHNC01000037.1 GCA_002406115.1 Christensenella sp. UBA4626 | reverse complement strand
TGGACCGTATCTCAGTTCCAATGTGGCCGATCATCCTCTCAGATCGGCTAAGCATCACTGTCTTGGTGGGCCGTTACCTCACCAACTAACTAATGCTACGCAAGCTCATCTCTATTCGATAAATCTTTCACCCCTAGTACATGTGTACCTGTGGTCCTATGCGGTATTAGCAGTCGTTTCCAACTGTTGTCCCCCAGATAGAGGTAGATTACTCACGCGTTACTCACCCGTCCGCCACTAAGGGTAAGTTCTCCACACAGTGCACTATACTCTACTTTCGTAGTCGAGAACACTCTGTGGAAAACCTAACCTCCGTTCGACTTGCATGTTTAAAGCACGCCGCCAGCGTTTGTCCTGAGCCAGGATCAAACTCTACAAAAATGGTATTGAAAATTTATCTTGCGATAAACAAACAATCTTTGTAAAATTACCTTGCTCAAAAAGCTTGGCTATTTTCGTTGTTCAAAAAACTTGGAATTGGCAGAAACTTTTGTTCAAATTTCTTACCATAGTACCTATTAAGATATAAATTGTTCAAACAAACCTTATCGGTTTGGCTCCTGAATTTGAACACATTTCTGTGCCCCTTTATTTCAAGTGCAAGATTAAGATAACATATTTAAAATCTTTTGTCAACAGTTTTTTCAAAACTTTTTTCAAAATTTTTAAACTTTTTTTGAAAATTTGTTAAAATCTTCAAATTGCTCTTAAAAAATGCCTTTTTAATTCAAAAGCATACGTATAATAACACACTAAAAAACAATTGTCAAAGGTTTTTGCAAAAAAATTTTAAAATTTTGCAATTTTTTTTAAAAGTTCTAAAAACTAGGATTTTAAGCCGACTTTTAAGACAAAATTTGGCCAATCCCCCGCCACCAAAAAAGATTTTTCTTTCTTACATTTAAAAAATTTTTGACAGTCTATCAAAATCAGTGAGTTTAGCCCTACCCCTCTTTTAAAATTTTTATCGAATTTTACAATTTTCAAAACACAAAAAAGGCTACTTCATTAAAATAAAAAATTTCAACATCGCTTGCAACAAAAAAATGCTAGGTATGCTAGCATCTTTTTTACTTATTTAATAATAGTTGTATTTGCAAGTGAATAAAGGTTGTATTGATAGGTTAATAAAGTATCATTTTAATAACCCCACAAAAACCCCACAAAGCAAGAAAATCATTCGGCTACTAAACCGCCATAGCAACCATAATATCAATTGCTTCTTGAATTGTCATTTCGCCAATTGTTTTTGTTGCACCCGGCAATTTTTTGTTGCGAGCGTCTTTTAAATCCACAATGCCCGCATCAGCCATGTCGCCCAAAGTTTTTGCTGCCTTACCAGTCGTTTCGTTGCCATTGAACACTTCGCCAATTTGTGTGGAAAGATTTGTAACCTTGTCGCCCAAGTCGATGAGAGAAAGTACGCCAGAAACCGCTTTCCCGTCGCTGTCAATGTAGACACCGTCTTGCAAAGTATAATCCAGTGCCTCTGCGATTGTCAAATTGTTGACTGCCTTCACCATGCCAGAAACAGTTGTTCCTTTCTTTATAAGCGTTGCCATAGTGCCTTTAACTTCTTCCGAGCCGTTATACACTTTTCCGTCACGCACCTCATAGCCCATCACGTCGGCAAGTGTCATGTCGTCAATTTTGGATTGAAGCCCGTTGCTCATTTCGCCAATTTTAAGGTCGGCGATGCACTTCAAAACGCCTTTGACAGGATTGCCCGCCTTGTCTGTCACAGTGCCATCCGCATTTACCGTGTAATCCAGCACATCAGCGATTGTCATACCATTGATTTTGCCCTGCAATTGATCCGCCATGTTGCCAACGGTCAAGTTTGCGATAGTCTTTAAAACGCCGGAAACTGGATTGCCGTCCTTATCCAAAACCGTGTTGCCGGAAATGGTGTAATCCATAATATCCGCAATCGACAAACTTTGAATATCGCTTGAAAGTGTTCCAATCGTGTAGCCTGCAAGTTTTGACATTATTCCAGTCACTTCGGTGCCGCCGTCATAATATTTGCCGTTTTGGAAAGTGTAATCCAACACCTCATACACTTTCATGCTGCTGATAGTGTCTTCCATGGTGTTAAGTTCTTTAACTTTCTTTTTGGAAATTGTTGCAACCGCACCTGTAACCTCGGTTTTCACGCCGTCAACAGTTTTGTAAACCTTATCAGCGGTTTCGTCGTATTCATAATCAAGCAAATCTGCAAGATACATATCGTCAATAATGTCGCCCAATTCGTTGATTGTCTTTTCCTCTTTTTGTGCCTCAGTGATTTTGATTATGCTTGGCAACATCACGCCAAATGTGTTTTCAAGACGTTTGATTGTGAGATTGTCGCCAATATGCGTGATATACAATGGCAAACCTTGAAGCAATGGCACGTCTTTAAGGTCAAACTCCGCTTTGCCGTCAACAGGCAATTTGCTGATGTCCTTAACCTTTATGCAGCCGTTTTCAATGCTTGCAAATTCCACAACCTCAGTGCATTCGCTGTCCGAATACACATCATCGCCGTTTAAATAGCCAGTTTTTACATACAATGTAAGCGTATCATCAAGCAATTTTTCAACATCGCTGGACGGAGTGTAAAGCTCGTCCAACTCGTTCATAGAAACATCGTTCAAAATCTCGTTTACGCCCTCGCCAAGTTTGTTGAGAGGTTTTGTTTTAAGTTTTTCAATATTTATCCCTTTGATTTCCTTTGGCAACTCATATCCAAAGTCTTTTTCAAAATCCGCCAAAGTGTATCTGTCCGAATTGTTGGAAATATACAACGCTTTTGTGATGATTGTGCTTAAAGTGACTTTGTTCAATTCGTCACTGCCCAAATCAATGTCGGTTTTAAAAGTGTTGTTAATCCATTCAGGTGTCAGTTTGTAATACGCCAAAAATCCAACACCAACAAGCGCACCTATACCCAGCAAAATACCTATAAATGTGCCAAGGAAAAACGACCCCAAGCCACTGCGACGTTTGTACTTTCTTTCAATTTCACCAATTCTCTTGCCCATTTTTACCCCTTAATTCGTTTTTTTATGTAAACAACTTTCTTTATTTTTTTAGATTGTGCCCTACAACCTTTTCTGTTAGAAAGATTTTGACAAACAACCTTTGCAATAAAAGGAAATCTTTATTATTCAATGCAAACACCCGCCAATGTTTCAAATTGCAATCATTTTGTCTGCATCAAACAATCACTATTGTTTACAAAATTATAATAAGCAATCATCGTTTGTTAACTTTATTATGTCACAAAAAAGCATAAAAAGAAAACATTTTTGTGCTTTATTTTAAATTTAGATGTCGAATATTCAAACATCTCAATCCCCGCCCCCTCACCGCTGACATATTGAGCGTATCTTAATTCTATTTGTCATTCTGAGTGGAGCGTTAGCGAAATCGAAGAATCTCACAACTATAAGTAAGCCGTTGCGAAGCATAGAGATGTTTCGACTTCGTTGCACTTCGCTCAACATGACAAAGCACAACAAAAAAGTACCAAAATGTTTGGTACTTTTTGTTTTTTAACTTTATTCGTCCCATTTTTGTTTGCTTGGCAAAATGGCGATTGTGTTTGAAGTTAAATCCACTGTGCTTGTTGTGCTGGTGCCGGTGTAGCCCCATGTCACTGGACGGTTTGACGAGTTCCATGTGTCTGACCAGCCGCTTGGCTTTGAACTTGCCTCACAAAAGATGTTTAAATTTGAACAATTTTGAAAAGCATTAGCATCAATCCTTGTAACCGTTTTAGGTATTACAATTTGAGTTAAAGCATTACAATTTCCGAAAGCATAACTGCCAATAGTATTAACTTTGCTTGGTATTTTGATAGATGTTAAAGAAATACAATAATCAAATGTGTAATTATAAATACAGGTAATATTTGGTGGCAATTCAATGGTTTTTAATGACCTCATATCACCAAAAACATATGAAGAAATATAAGTCACGGCTTCTATGTCAACAAAAGTAACACTAGTCACCGATCGACAAGCATAAAAAGCATCACCATCTATGCGAGTTAATGTCGAAGGTATAACTATACTGGTTAGTTGCAAACAACCCTTCATTGCTGCGTACGACAAATAAGTCATACCTTCTGGCAATCCTATTTTTTTAATTTTATCACAACCATATAGTGAAGAATCTCCAATATCAATTATTGTTTGAGGGATTACAATACTTGTTAAATTATCATTATATTCCCAGTTGTTGCCCGTTCCGTTATGAAAGGCATCTTTACCAATTTGCGTTATTGTGTATGTTTTTCCCTCCTTCGTGTAAGTACGTGGAATAACAACATCTCCAATAGCCACATCAAAGCTTTTATCAATCCATGCAGTATCATTTGAGGTGGTTATAATATTCAATTTATCCAATGTGGCAGTTTTTGTATACAAAACTGTGTTTTCGGTTATGGTGTCGTTATCGTAGGCAAATTCGGTGCAGTCGGCGTCGTAAAACCAGCCTGGGGTGTTGTCTGTGGTTATGCCGTCAACAGATATATCTTTAACCAAGCCAGAGGCTGGGTATGTGGCAGATTTTAGTTTGCCGTCTAGATAGAATTTGAGAGATGGGACATTTTGCTGGTCTTTGTTTTTAAGTATCAATTGGCAAGCAGTTATGCTGTCAGATAAAACTGTGTTTTCTTTTAGCAGAGATTGGATTGCGTAGACTTCTAAGTTAAATTGTGCTGAGGCTTGTTTGTATGAGTTATCCAGTTCGTATGGGATTTCAACTGTAAGGTTAGTTTGCTTTTTGGCATCAATGGCTAAGAATGTTGCCTCGTCTGTGGTTGAACTGGCTGAGCCTGAGAGTGCTACGCCGTCTAGGTTATACCAATACTCTTTTGCATAGTCTGCCGTTGATGATGACTTTTTGGTTACGTTTAATGTGAGTTTGTATATGGCGTATACATCGTATTCGCCTGTGTTTTTGACGTACACTGTTTTTAGTTGAATTTGTTCACCTGGGCGGATTTTTTGAGATAATTGTTGGTTGGTGAAAAGTGCGTTTGTGTAGATGTCGTTACTATCTACAAAATCCACTGACACGTTAGCAAACTGAATGTCGTTATGGTCCTTGGAAGTGGCAGTAAAATAGGCATAGGTCAAACCTACGCCTAAAAAAACAGCAATGAAAAGCATTGCTACCTTAAATGTTAACGCTACCCCCCCCCCTACGGCGGTTTGGGGTTGCTTTTCCCCCTATCTTCATACTTGTATTTTAAGTCGTTTAAAGTTTTTTAGTCAAGCAAATTGCACAATGTTTTTGCTAAATATATTTTTTTTAATATATTTTTCTTGATTTTATTTGTTTAGAATGAAGAAAACAGGGCTCCCAAGGTTATCACAATTTATTGCTGTCATTCTGAGCGTAGTCGAAGAATCTCACGACACAAGACAAGCCTTTGCGAAGCATAGAGATGTTTCGACTTCGCTCAACATGACAAAGATGTGAAAAATAACGTTATTTTCTCAAAATCTCGCTACGCTCGAAAGATTCTTCACTTCAAAACTACGTATTTCGTTCAGAATGACAATGTTGTGTTTCTTCTTATCAAATCGTGTGTCTTTTATCCCGAGATCCTTCGACTACGCTAACGCTCGCTCAGGACGACAATATTTACAGCAAATCCTCTCACCTCGTGTCCCCTTGTGAGGGGAAGGTTGGTGTGAATGCAATGAACACCAAAGGGTAGTTTTTATAACAACCCCACCACCACGTCACCATCCATCGCTTTATTAGGGTTCCCGCAAAAGCGTGAGATTTTGTGGGATAAGAAGCAACGGAGCAAAAGGTTTATGTTTGCGTTGGATTACATTAGCAAACTAACCTAATGGCGTGCTGCGACGTTTAAATTATCACAATGCTACAGCCGGGATTGAGCAAATACAGTTCCCTATCTGCCAGCAAATCTGGGCAATAGTTGATTGCAATTTTGCGGGTTATATTATGTTCCGTCCAATTGTCGCAGCAGACGAAATCTTCAATTTTGCCACGGTTTTTCAAGTTTTGGCATTCACGCAAAAACTCTCGTTTGATTGCTCCGCCTATCCCATGGCTGCCATAGCCGTGGATAACTTTCATCACTTTATATCCGCCTTTTTTGTAGGCATCAACTTCAACCAAAAATTCAGCAATTGCTTGCTTGACTGTTTGTTGTTCACTTTTTATATCAATTGTTATCAATTTCATATCTTAACTTTAACTCAAATTGCAAATTTAGTCAAAGCAAATTGCAGGGTTGACCTATGGCGAAATCCGATATTGACATAAGCGGATTTTTATTGTATAATAAAAGCATGATAAAATTTGAAAATCCTATTGGGGAATTAACCAAAAGAATCCAAAACCACATTGATAATGGCGGCAGCATTTATCAACCAAAGAGGCAGTTGCCTTATTACGATTATTTATCAAACCTTAAAACCAAATTTTCAAAACGTGATGGCGTAAAATACGAAACTGCCGATATTTACAAAATGTGTGGCTTTGATTTTGACCCAGAATTTGCGGCTTATCTTGAAATTGTTGCCGATTTGCGTGATTTGGCGGACGGGAATAATTATGTTGACAAGGAGATAAATTTTAAGCAAGCCAAAAGTGAAACATATGGCAAACTTTGCACCCTCGCCACAAAACATGGCAGTTGCCTTTACGATTTTTTGGTTTTGACAACTGGATATAGATTGAAAGAGGCTAACATCAATGTTGATTACGAAAAAGCACTGATTGAAAAATTGAAACAAGCCTACCCTGACAAGAATTTGGCTGGAATCCGCCGTGACAATTCGGATTTGTACGAGATGATACGCCATTTGAGGAGATACAAATATCCGTCATTGACAATTGCAGAAGTTGTAAACTTGTTGGGATTTCAGAATAGCAAAAGCGCACATGGCGGTCATTTAATTTCCGACGAGGCAGCAAATCTGAAAAAATTGCAAGCGCTGTACCCTTCCAAAAATATTGATGCGTCACTTTATTTAGACAAAGATTTTTATTACACACTCATAAGAATTTCTATTTCCAAAGGAATGAGTTTGGTGCAATATCTCAATCAAAACGGATATACTTATCTTCAAGGCAATTTGGTTGCTCGTTTGGCTCAAATGAAAGTTGACGAAAAGACAAGATACGACTATTTGATTGGTAAAAAACGAGAATTTTATATCTCACACCCAATTGAAAAATTGACCGATAAAGAGAAGTACTATTTAAATTTGGAGTTGGTTGACCACGTTGCAAAGATTGACAACATTTCCAGTTTTATCAAACCACAAACAAATTTGACACAAATCTAACAATCAAATTTGGATTGTTATACAAAAAAGACAGCATTTTAGCCGTCTTTTTTTTGACTACTTCTTGATATAGTATTGTCTTGTTGAGCGTAACGATAGTGAAGTCGAAACATCTCCATGCTTCGCAAAAGCCTATCTTGTATCCTGAGATCCTTCGACTACGCTCAGGATGACAAATGAATATGTGGATTAGAGTTTGAAGATGTCAATCTGAACGAAATACGTAGTTTTGAAGTGAAGAATCTTTCGAGCGTAGCGAGATTTTAAACAAATAACGTTATCATCAAAAGTGCCTGCGGCACAAGATCCTTCGGCTCCGCTAGAATCTGAAAATTTTCTAATGAAAATTATTCAGGTCATTCGCTCCGCTCAGGATGACATGAAAAAAATCCGCTTTTACGCAGATTTTTTGTGTGTCGCTATTTTGCTTTTGTCGTAAGTTATCTGTGGCTTGCCTTTCTTTAATATAAAGTCCTCGGTTACCACTATCTTCTTGATATTCTCCTCAAAATGTACGCTATACATAACATCAAGCATACGTTCTTCTAGAATGGTGCGAAGCCCACGGGCGCCAGTTTTAAGTTCGATTGCTCGTCTTGCAACGGCCTTGATTGCCTTTGGGTCAAACTGCAAATCTATGCCGTCCATTTTAAACATTTGGATATATTGCTTTGTGATTGCGTTTTTAGGCTCAACCAAAATACGTTCCAAAGCGGACTCGTCCAAACTATCTAAAGTGGCAACAATTGGCAGACGTCCAACAAATTCCGGTATCATGCCAAACTTGATAAGGTCTTGCGGTTGAATATCTTCAAACTTGTTGATGCTTTCAGTTTGTTGCTTGCTTTTGATGTCCATGCCAAAGCCCAACTGACTTGCACCTTTGCGTTCGCTGATGATTTTATCCAGCCCAACAAACGCCCCGCCGCAAATGAACAAAATATTGGTTGTGTCAATCTTGATATTTTCTTGTTGAGGGTGCTTACGTCCGCCTTGTGGTGGCACGCTTGCGACAGTCCCCTCCAAAATTTTAAGCAAGGCTTGTTGAACGCCCTCGCCGCTGACATCACGGGTGATTGAAACGTTTTGTGTTTTGCGTGCAATTTTGTCAATTTCGTCGATATATATAATGCCACGTTGCGCTTTTTCAATATCGTAATCCGCATTTTGGATGAGTTTTAACAAAATATTTTCAACGTCATCACCGACATATCCCGCCTCAGTTAAAGCGGTTGCATCGCTGCTGGCAAAAGGCACTTTTAAAGTTTTTGCAAGTGTTTTTGCAAGCAAAGTTTTGCCGCTGCCGCTAGGCCCCACCAACAAAACATTGCTCTTTTCAAGTTCAATTTCGTCTTGTGAGTTGTCCTTTTTTATCAGATTGTAATTTATGCGTTTATAGTGGTTATAAACAGATACGGCAAGAATTTTTTTAACCTCGTCTTGTCCAATAATAAAATCGTCAAGTTTTTGTTTGATTTCCTGTGGCTTAGGCAAATCAATAAACTGATTTGTTTGGTTTTCTGCCTGTTTTGTTTTGTGAGTGTAATCCATAAGGTCACGGCAGATGTTCAAACAATCCTTGCAAATGAAGCAATCGCCCTCTGGATTGCTAATAATATCAGTAAGCTCACGAGCAGGACGCCCGCAAAATGAGCAAATAGTTTCTATCTCTCTCAAAGTTCCCCCATTCCCTACAACTTGTAGGTTAAAACCTATATTTATAGGTCAAGCACCTAAAAATATATGATTTACGTCATGACAAAACACACAACTGCTTTCATATATATAATAGGTTAAATAAAATAAATTATTCACAACAAAATTGCCATAAGGTTTTTAAGCCAAACGGAATACCAAAGGCTTGTTTAACTTAAAAAACAGAAAAAAATGCAGACATGATGGCCTGCATTTTTGCTTTAACGTTTGCTAAAAATCTTATCCACCAAACCATATTTAACTGCTTGTTTTGCGTCAAGGAAATTATCCCTATCGGTATCTTTTGCAATGGCATTGATGTCTTTTCCTGAGTTTTCCGCCAAAATTTTGTTTAAAGTTTCACGAGTTTTTTCAATGTGTTTTGCATGAAGAAGAATGTCTGTTGCTTGACCCTGAGTTCCGCCCAAAGGTTGGTGAATCATTACTTCGCTGTGAGGCAAGCAAACACGTTTGCCTTTTGCCCCGCTTGACAAAATAACCGCTGCCATACTTGCAGCCATACCTATACAAATTGTTGACACATCGCATTTGATATATTGCATTGTATCGTAAATTGCCATTCCAGCAGTAACACTACCGCCTGGGCTGTTTATATACATAAAAATGTCTTTATCTGGATTTTTGCCTTCCAAATAGATAAGTTGAGCCACAACTGTGTTTGCCATTTGGTCGTTTATTTCCCCAGTGAGGAAAACGATCCTATCTTCAAGCAGACGGCTGTAAATATCGTAACTACGTTCGTTGCTGCCCACTTGATCGATAACCATAGGAATTAACATAAATTCTCCTTTTAAATCGGTTTAACCAAATTATTTGATTTCGTTGTTTGCGTGCAAGAAATCAACAATCTTTTTCATAAGAAGGTCATTGGCAATATGATTTACCATAGAATCATTGACTTGTTTTTTAAATTCTTCAACGGTTTTTCCGGTGTTTTTTGCCATTTCTTCGATTTTTGTGTCGATATCTTTTTCTGTAATGTCAAGATTTTCTGTTTTGATAAGTTTTTCAAGCACTAATCTAGCTTTCACATTGCGAGTAGCTTGCGCTTTAACTTCTGCTTTAAGTTCGTCCATTGTTTTGTTGATGTATTTTGCATAAGTTTCAAGATCAATGCCTTGATATTTCATTTGTGCTTCCATGTTTTGCAATTGACGTTTTGTTTCGTCTTCTGCAAGTACGTCAGGAACAACAACGTTTGTATCGTCAATGATTTTATCCAAAATATCATTGTCAAGTTCGATATCTGCGTGTTCTTGTGCTTGTTTCAAAAGTTTTTCTTTGATGCTTGCTTTGAACTCGTCAACAGTTTCAAATTCGGTGCTGTTTGAAACAAATTCTTCGTTAAGTTCTGGCATAATACGTTCACGAATGTTTTTGATTTCAACTTTAAAAGTTGCAGGTTTGCCTGCCAAATCTGCCACATGGTAGTCTGCTGGGAAAGTTACCACAACATCCTTTTTGTCGCCAATGTTCAAGCCAACAAGTTGGTCTTCAAAAGTGTCGATAAATGTGTGAGAACCGATTTTAAGTTGATAATTTTCTGCCTTGCCGCCGTCAAATTGTTTGCCGTCAATGTAGCCATCAAAATCAAGAGTTACAAAGTCGTCATTTTTAACAGGTTTGTTTGTTTCAACCAAACGAGAAGCACGCAACAATTCGTGTTCAATTTCTTCTTTGATTTGGTCTTCTGTTACTTCAACTTTTTGTTTTGTAAATGTCAAACCTTTGTATTGAGCCAATTCAAACTCTGGCACGCAACTGATTTTGAGTGTCATTTCCAAGCCATTTTCGTCCAATTTTTGGATTTCCAAAGCTGGTGCTTCCACTGGGCGAACATCTTCGTGTTCACGCAAAACGGTTGTGTATGCAGAATAGTAAACTTCGTCCAAAGCGTCATTGAAGAACACACCAACGCCATAGTTTTGTTCAATCACATTGCGAGGAGCGTGACCTTTTCTAAAACCTGGAACACTGTATTTGCCTTTGTTTTTTTCATAAGCATTGTTGAGAGCTTTATCCCATTCTTCTGCTGTCAAACTTACGTTTGCAACATACAATCCATTTTCTTTTTTCTCTAATTTGTATTTCATTTTTTCTCCTTAAATCAAGTTAAAACTTTTAACTTTTTAAAATAACTAACGCATTTTAGCACACATTTTAAAGTTTGTAAATTGTTTTTTGATAACCAATAATATTTTTTTTGAAAGCCGGACAAGGCAAAACGCACAAAAACTCTGACTGACCGCTTTACCCCTCACCTAAAACAAGGAAACCACGCCAAAAACTGCCAACAAAAATGCACAAGTATAGAATGTAAAATTGAGGCGTCTTGATTTTTTTATCAATTTCTTTTTAAGTTTTTCTATCTCAATCAATTCTTCTTCATCCGCTGGATTTTCTTCCAAATCCAAATCAGTTTCCCGCAAGGTTTTGTTCACCTGTTCCTGCCTAAACAAGGCGTAAAGCACCAAGCAAAACACCATAAACAAGCAGGCAAAAAAGGTGCAGTATTTTGACAGTTTGCTGCAAACCAAAAAGATAATACTGATGATGAAGCAAGCGGCTGCCCCAACAATCTTAAAATTGAACTTTTTCATTATGCTTGGAAAGCCTTTACAATGCCAGCGATGTTCAAGCCGACAAACACGATAATAAGCACCACAAAGATGATGTAAGCAATCATCCAGCCCACGTTACGTTTGCTTTTTGCGTAACAAAATGCGTACACGGCGGTGATGATGTAGGCAATGATTTGAGCAATAACGTTGAGCAAATTTAAGATATTAGCATTAACCAACCAGCCCAAAAGTTTGCCAACAATAAGCACAATTGCAATCAATGCAACCGAGATGTAAGCCATAAAATTTACAACTTGTTTACCTTTCATATAAACTCCTTTATAACGTCAAGAAACATTTAACTTAACTTTATTATATCACAAATTATGCATTGATACAAACAGTTTGCACAACAACTTTTGTCGTAAAAAATCAGTTATGCAAATTTATCTTTACAGTTTTTGTAGAATGTTTTTAAAATATTCAGGCAAATCCACTTCAAAGCACATTTCCTTGCCCGAAGTTGGGTGCACAAATTTGATTTTGTAAGCAAACAACAGTTGTCCGTTTGTCTTTATTGCTTTATCCTGCCCGCCGTAAAGCACATCGCCAACGATAGGATGATTTATGCTTTTTAGGTGGGCTCGGATTTGGTGCGTCCTACCTGTAGTCAGTTTGCAATTTAAAAGTGTGTAATGGTCAAAAACCTTGTCAACGGTGAAAATTGTCTTGCTATATTTGCCATTTTGCTCACCAACAAGTGCCATTTGTTCACGGTTCTTTGGATTTCTGCCCAAATATCCATCAACAACAAAATCTTGTTTGATGCGACCTTTTATCAAGGCTTTATATTCTCTATTTAACGTCTTATCTTTAAGTTGCGCACTCAAAATTTTGTGTGCATTGTCATTCTTTGCAACAATCATCAGCCCGCCAGTGTCTTTATCCAGCCTATGCACAATGCCTGGTCTTAGAACGCCATTTATTGTGCTAAGATTTTTGATGTGATACATCAGCGCATTCACCAAAGTGTGAGATTTGGTGGTGTTGCAAGGATGCACAACCAAGCCAACCTGTTTGTTTATAACCAGCAAATCATCGTCCTCATAAACAATGTCAAGCGGGATGTTTTCTGGCTCGGCAGATATGGTTTCGGGCTGTTTTTCAGCATATTCAACCACATCGCCAGTTTTAAGCATAAATCCTGCCTTAACCGATTTTCCGTTTACAAAAATATTGTTTTGTTCGTTAAGTGTTTTTATATAACTGCGAGAAAAATTGGTATGTTCCACCAAAAACATATCCAATCTAATATCGTTTTGTTCACAAATCAGTTTAATCATAAATCAGCATTTTCCTGTTTAGTTTCCGTCTTGCCCTTTTTGCCTTGCATAAACAAGATGAATATTGCAAGCATAATCGCCCCAATACACAAAAAACTATCCGCCAAATTGAATATTGGAAAAGATGGGAAAAAGTCCAGATAAATAAAATCCCTAACGTAATGCAAAGCAATCCTATCAATCAAATTGCCCACTGCCCCGCCAATAACAAAACCAAAAGCGATGCAATAAAAAGTGTTTTTGCCTTTAACAAAATAGTTAAACACAAACAGAGCCACAATCATAACCACGCTCACAATCACAAGTGCAAGCGTCTTGCCTTGCAAAATGCCAAAAGCAGCGCCCGTGTTGCCATGATTTGTTGCAATGGAAATCACCCCAGGGATTAAGTTTTGATACTCAATTGCGGATAAAAAATGTTTGGTGACAAGATCCGCCACCAAAACAATAATAATTGTAAATAGACTTACAATAAATTTTTTCATTTAATATCCTATTTTTAATTTTGACCGTTAGTTTCCGGCCTCAAAATTTTGTGTCCGTTTGGTGTGAGGATAAAAAAGTCGCCATGCCAACGGTGAATGCTGCCATCCAAGCCATAAAGTGCCCCGGACAAGAAATCCAAAATCCTTTCGCTGTCGTTTTGAGAAATCCCCTCCAAGTTTACAGCAACAGTTTGCCCTTGTTTTAAATAGTCCACAACCTGCTGAATTTCCTTGTGAGATTTTGGCTCCACCAAAATGATGTTGCTTTCAGACTGAACCCCAAAGTTGTTAAAATTTGTTGCGGAAAAACTGTCGATATTGTTTGTTTCGCCTTTAACCCTTTCGTGCAAATTGAAATTTGCGTATTTGTCCTCAGTGGCAACCTCGGTGGATTTCTTTTTTTTGTTATCCTCGCCTTCAAAGCCAAGGCCATTCATAATCCAATTGAAAAAACCCATAGTTCACCCTTTTTAGCCGAAAATTTGTTTACGCAAAGTTTCGTATTCTTCGTCAGTTGCGATTTCAAACTCGTGCACAACACGTTCGTAAATGGCAAGCACGTTTTTGTTTGTTGTCTTTTTCTCTGCCGCAGCCAACATCTTTTTTGCAACCTCAATTGCACCTTTCCTATCTTGTTTTACATCAATCGAAACAATAACTTCGATTATATCCATACATTTATTTTCAAACTCTTCTTGATTTGTCATAGACATCTCCTTGTTAGTATTTTAAATTGAATAATACACTTTGTCAAGAAAATATGTCAACAAGAAAGCAAAAAAAGGCAGCATTTCGCCACCTTTTTTTAATCTAGCCATTTTCAGACTGTGAAGGAACTGAGCTTGGCAAAACAAATTTTACTTTTGCTGTGATTGTGCCTGATGCGTAAGTTAAATTCACATCAATATCCAAAGTTGTTGCATTCGGATGTTCTTGTTTATATTCAATCAATTCTTCGTCTGTTTTTGTGATAATGGTGCTTGCATTTGTCAATGTGACAGGAGTTGCTGCAAGTGTGCCATCACTGCCGTTTTTGTAGCATTTTAATGCATCTTTAAGGTCGATTGAAGAAGCACTGCCTTCTTTATATTTAACTCTAAAGCAGTTGCTTTCGCCTTTTGACCTATAATCCACTGCATAGATTTCTGACGCACCAATCAATACGTAACACTCTTCTGAAACTGTGTAAAGACCTTTTTTGCCAGAGCCTTGGAATTTTACACTATAAATAGTATATTCTGTTCCATTTGTTTCAGTTGTTTTTCCAATTTCGAATGATGAAACTTCTGTTGTTGATATTACTTCTTCTGCTTTATTTACCCAATTTGTACCTATTTTATCAGTAGTTTCTGCAATGCCGACAATTGTATAGTCTGTGCCATAACCGCCGTTTTGGAAGATTTGTGACAAACTCAATGTGCCTTTTGCGGTGATTGAATTGTTGCCTTTCAAACTAATGTCTGTTTCAAACATTGCCTCAGTGCTATCTTTTGTAAATAATTTAAGTTGGGTCGACGCAGAGTTTTCAAACAATATTACATTATTATCACCTTTTTTGCCTTCGGTTAAAATGATATAGAATGTGCCATTATCATCTGAGTGGAGTGTTGTAAAGTCCGCATCGTTGATTGTTATTCTTGAGAAATTGTCAATAAATGCTTTAAATCTCAACAAGTTTGCGTAATCGCAATCATACATTGTGTTGCCAACAGTTTTGACGCTTGTACGTTCAATCGTGTTGTCTCCAATCTTCAATGTTGGTTCTGAGGTTGAATAGTCAAACTTGTATGTTGTACCATCATCTTTCGTCAACTGCAAGACGCTGCCATTAAACCAATTAGCCCCAGTGGAGTTGGAATCGGTCACAATTTCGGCAGTATAAGTGGTGCCATCTACAATAAACTTTGGTTTATTATCTGATAAACCGCCATAACTGATTGTATAACTATCGTAAGTTTCTTGATAATAGAACAAATTCAATCTACTGTCGTCCGATATGTAGAAATAATTGCTAGTTTCACCAACAGCCATATTGGTGTCAACATTTATGTCAGTGCTTGCATTTGCATTCAATGTTACAGTTGCGGTATTTACAACTTGATAAATTGCGTAATATGGCATTGTGTTTACAAGGTTATTTTCACCGTCAACAACATAGCCATATTCAATTTTAAATATAACATAGTAATTAACCGGTTCATATGGTGTTGATTGAGGCACTGTTGGCAAAGGTATTTCAACTTCCAAAGATGTAATCCCTTGTACCGAGTTTGCAGTTTTCCATGTGTCAGCGCTGTTTAAGTAATCCATACTAATTGATGATTGTTTGTCAGTTGTCAAAACCACATATTCCACTGATGTGTCTATGCTGATTTGTCTTTCGTTTGTTTCTATATTTGCAAAGTTGTTGGATTTTGAAACATTCAATGCTGGATTTTTGCCTATTTGCGCACCAGCAATCAAAACTGTGTCGCCAGATTTGAACGATGAACCATTGTCATCTTTAATTGTCATTGGGGTTGCTGTATAAGCGATGTTTGCCAAGCCATTGACAGTCATATCCCAATATTGGCGATACACGCCGCAGTTGGTTTCATAACCCAAACTTATGGTTACAACGCCAGAGAAATCCCTAACAAAAGTTATTGTGAAATCGCTTGGATCGTAAGTTACATATTTTGAGAAGTCTTTGCTAGCCACCTCTTCCCCATTTATCAAAATTTGGCTGATGTGGATATCTGTGTTGTCTGTGCCCATTGTGATTTGTGTATAAGGTGCTTTTGCATAATTTAAAGTCAACTTTCCAAAATTTTGGCTGATTCCATTTTCTTCAACACTATAACCATTTTTCAAATTAAGTGCATTCAAATTAAACTTGTTGCCATTGCTTGATGTCTCTGTCACTTCACCATTCATATCATATGTTGAAGTCAATGGGCTGCCCGATGCTGCCTCTTTACCGTCAAGCCTAAATTGAAGGTTGCATTTGATTGTTACAACACGTCTTACAACCGCAACTATCACATTGCCTTTTGTAATTTTTACATATGCCGTCAAAGTTACGTTTGCTGGCACTTGATATGTTATCAATGATGATGTTGTTTCGTCATACTCAAACAAATCGTTGGTTTCTGACTCAATCTTCACAACTTTGTCACCGCCAACGCTGTAATAAGAACTGCCATCAGTCATCAAGGAATATTTCAACTCGGTCGGTTTTTGATTATTTTGGTCTTTAATATCAAACAAATCTTCCAATTTTATTTGTTCGGTTGCATACCATTCTGTTTCGGTTTCAACTATTGAATAGTTGTAGATGTTGAGTGTAAAGCCGCTGCAAATTTTGCCAGAGTTTGTGTAAATATCCATGGTGATTGTGATTTGTGACGCAACTTGTCCATTTGCACGAGAAATTGCAAACAAAATATCGCAAGATGCTGATCTCCACAATTTGATTGTGTAAGAGCCTGCTGTGATTGTATATACACCGTCTTTTTCTTCAACTTTTGCATCCGCACCGTCATATTTGATATTGCCAAATTTCAAAACATCGTTGTTGTTATCGCTTATCCTTGCGATGCGGTTTTGTGATGAGGTGTATTCATAATTTGAGTCAGCACTTGTGTCGGTTATAATCACGGACGCAAATTGACTGGTTTCGCCCCAAGTAGAGTGATTTTCCAAATAATATTGTTGTTCGTCACCCTCAGGCTGATAAATCAATTTTTCATCAGCAGCCAAAACATACAACTGATATTGCTCGCCCAAAAGCCCTGCCGCATTTGTGAAACTTATGTATGAGGCTGTGTCGATTGACACTGTGCCAAATGTGATATCATAATCGCCACCGTTTGCCACTATCGAAATTGCTGCACCAGTGTTCAAAACAATGTGGTTAGGGTTATCTGCGTTCATAAAGCCCATTGCCACTGCGTCAAAATCATTGTTCAAAACATATTCATCTTTTTCTTTCTGTGTAGTAACTAAACTCATGCGTCTAACATTTGTAATGCCATTATCAGTACCAGTGACGTCATTCAAAAGGTATGCTAAAATATTTTCCTGATTTTTCCCAGTTTTAAAGTTGTCATGGTTAGAGCCAACCACCGTGTAATTAGCCTTAAAGTTTGAATATGTTGGCATAAGGTTGATGTACAATTCAATTGCTTTGTCTGAACCATTTTCTTCTTTGTAATAGCCACTTTCATTTTTAAATTTCACTGCCAAACTGATTACTTTGCTTGTTGGCATATGCACAAAGTTGAGTGTTTGACTTCCTTCTACTTCCAGTTTATCGTTATTGTCGCTAAGCAAACTGTATGTTGTTTGTCCATTTGTTGTTGCCGATTTTACAATATAATTATAGAACTCAGAAGTAATTTCCAAACTTGCACCAGTGCCAAGGTAGAGGGTGATATTTTCGCCAATAGAATAAGTGTAGAATTTGCTGTTTCTGTCACCAACTTGATCAACTTTAACTTTGTTACCTATTACTGAATCATAAACACGGTTTGCAGTTGCGTTGAGTGGGTTGCTTGCACTGTTTGTGTTGACAATGTAGTACGCTGGCACGATTGTCACGCTGAACGTACGTACGGCTGCTGAACCTGTTTCCAAATCAAGCAGTTCATTCAATGTCAACTGAACTCTTACAATTTGTGTTTGCGTTGATTGAACTCCACTATAATCAATTTGTCTATTTCCGACTGTAAGTTCTGTGTGTTTTGCTTCAACAATAGTTCCGTCCGTATTAAGTTCATCATAGTAAACCGCACCTGCATAGTTGCCAAGGCGAGATGTCAAATCCAAACCGGTGTCAAATCCAGTCTTGTTGATTGTGTCAAATTCACCAATTTTGGCGTCGCTCATTGCGTCAACAGTTACAGCGTCAAATGTAAATTCAACATAAATTGTTGTACCGTTGCTTAGTTTATATTCAACTTCAAACAACAACTTTTCTGGAATATATGTTGAAGCACAAACATTGCCGCCAGTCAAACTGATTATATCTTTTGTGGTTGTGGTGTCGTTTTTCTTTACTTTTAATTGTATTTTGCCTTGATTGAATTCAAATTTTGAATTATTTGGCAAGGTCACTTTTACAATTTCAGCAGTTGCATCGTCGGTTGTAATGCTTAATTGATTTAAGTCGTTGATTGTTGCTGTGTAGTGCCCCAATGTAGATGTTTGGTGCAAAACGCCTTCTTTTGTAGTTTCGTCATAAATATTTAAGCCCGCAGTTGAAGTGATGTTTGTTGTGTAACTGCCCAAGTACATAACTTGCGTGCCATTGACATACAAAATGCCGACTTTAACTTGCAAAAATCCGTTGTAGGAGATTTTAAATTCACCATTATCCAATGTCAATTCTTTATATTGAGGCAAGTCTTTCAATTCCTCTACACCGCTTGTTTCAAAAGCACCTGTTGATGTATTTGCACCAGTTTTTACGCTTAACAAATAATAATGCAAATTGCTACTATCATTTAAATTTACATTAAACCCTTTATTTACAACATTCAAAGATGGAATAATGTCAACTTCTCCGTTGCCGTCTACATATTCTGATTGTAAATCTTTAAAATTTGCACCTGCAAGATTTGTTCCATTTGGATTATACAATTTGACGAGGTAGAAGCCATAATTGCCGGATGTTGTTGTTGCTTTAAACAAGAAATATGCACTTGCCTCAGCATCAAAAGTGCTGATATTTGCAAATGTTATTATAGAACCGGAAATTGTGATAGCCCCTACGTCCACGTAATTTTTAGCGGTTGGAGAACTAAGCCATGCAATAAGTTCGACGCTAGAAATTTTGTTGGAATCGGTGATTAGTTTGCCGTCTTTATCCAATACTGAAATGCGGCGTACATCCAAACTTGCGTCAGCGTTCAAATCCAGTTTACGTCCTATTGCAACTGGTTCGAATGCCAAGCCTTGAGCAAAGGTATAAAGATTGTCACCGTTGTTTGTAAAGCCCTTTTTGCCAACATATTCGTTGTAAAGTGCCATATCCGCTTCTTTACCGTCCGCCACCTTGAAATTGGTTCCAGTTGTGGTTGTGGTCGTGTTACCCTTAAATGGATATTCGGATTTTACCGAGTTTGTATTGCAAATTGTGAGTTCGTATTCATATAAGTAGTATTGCTCTGTATTATAGTAAATGCGATATGTGATTTTTAACGTTACGCTTGGACCTGAAATTATGCCAATTGGGGTTATAAATGTTGATTGATTTGGCAAATCGGTTTTAAAGCCGACGCCATTCACATCTCTTGTAAACACTGATGAGTCGCTAACACCATCTACATAAAGTTGAGTGATTTTGCCGCCAGCAAGCGTTTCGTCTTGATAAATATTGTCAAATATTGAATTTATAATATCAAATTCGTTATATTCGCTATAAATCTTATACTCATTATCCTTATATTTGTCCTTATCTTTTACCAAATTTGGAACATATGGTTTGAGCGTGATTTGACATGTATAAGTGTATTCATTGCCGTTATTTACGAATGTAAATGTTGCGTCAACTTGTTTGTTCTCGGTTACGATTGTTGTAACAATGCCATCTACAATGGTATATCCATCAATAGTTACAGAAGTTGCGGCTACAGTTGTTCCACCATTTATCATTGTAAACATCGTACGCAAATCGTCTTTGTTCACCATTGATGCGGTTCTGATAGTTTCCACTGACCATACATTTTCTATCGTAAATACAAAATCGTCGCCAACTTTTGAGCCGTTTGATGTCAGATTTAATGTAACTTCTTTGTTCTTCCCTAACTCTGTTATCGCACCGATTGACAATGTTGAATCGTTGAGTGTAATCAAGTTATTATATGTGTTTGTTAGCCCTAGCCCACTTGGTGTTGCGGCTACTTTATCGTCGTCAGAATAAATGACTTGTTTTTTTGTATCAGAGCCATACACCACATAATTGCCGTCTTTGTCTTTTTCTTGATATTTCTTAAATTCAAAAGCTTCTGTCAAATCGTAGTCTGTTTCGCTTGTCAAATTTGATTTTATTTTACTTACAAACAAATTCAACTTAACTTCAAAAACGAACGAAGCAAGCGATGTTTTATCGCCACTATTGGCTTTAAATTCAATTTTATATTTGCCAACTTCGCCAAACACAAAATAAGTTACTCCGTCTTTCTCTTTTGTAAAACTTTCATATTCTTCAAACTCAGAAGTATTCACATTTTCCTTAAAGATAGTGTAAGATAAATTTGTTGCTGAGGCGTTTGTTGATGAAGATATAAACAGTGCATTGCTTGTTTCCGCATTATGCTGATAGAAATTCACCGCTGTGCCCTGATAAATTGTGCTACCCCAGTTTTTGTTCATATTTATTTGGATTGCAGATTTAAAACTGATTGTAAAGTCGTAAGCAGATTCAATTGTATCCATCTTTACGCTTACGATAACCGTTAATGATGTATTTTTATAGCTTTCTCTGACAAATGTCCAGCCTTTAGATTCATCTTTTTTTATTGTCAAAACAAGTTGATCATATGACCCATCAGTTTTGATTGTATAAAATTTGTATTCATTGTCTATACTGTCGTCAAGTTTGAGAGTTCCACCAGCAAAATCACAAATGACATTTGAAATATCAACCAATGTTGGCAGATATGTAGCGGTATCGCCAGAAGTATATTTGTATCCAACGCCAAAATCCTTGTTGTTTAATTCAAATGTATCCTCTGTTGTTTCTGCACTGATTATGTTTTTATTATAATCAAATCCCTCATCCGCAGTCACCTTGATATTCAAGGTTTTTTCAACATAAGAAGTTGAAACTGTTAAAACATAATCGCCCACAGAAAGCTCTGCCAAATTTGCATCTTTATCCCCAATCTTGTAACTCAAAGTGAGGTTTTGCATATAGTCAGGTGACACATAGAAATAAACCTCATTGTTTGAATTATTTTCACCGTTTAAGTTAAATGATTCTGTTTCTAAAATAGTATCACCATTCAAATTTTTCAGAGTATAATTATAGTTATATACATTATTAGCAGTATCATATCCTATTACAATATCTAGGGTTGCATCAGCCAATGCGATTTCGTCAAGGTTTTCGCCGTTCTTGTATCTCAATACGATATCTGTTGGCTTATTGCTTTTTGCATAAATCATTATAGATTCGGCAGAAACATCGCCATAAATAAATTTGATTTTGTAGGTGTGTGCGTTTGTTTCAGCGTCTGAGTTTGCACTGTCATTGATAGAGAATGTAACAGATATTTTGCCGTCCTCACCAAGAGCAACACCTTCAATTGTAACCCATCCATCATTTACAACAAGATTGCCAGCTTTATTATATGTCAAAACTTCAAAGTAGTTTTTGAAGCCATCGCCGCCCGCGTTAAAAATGTTTGAAAGCATTCCATTGGTTGATGATGTTAAATCTATTGTGTAGTCAAATGACGCAATGAGTTCTATTTTTTCACCGGTTTCATCTTTAATCAAGTCGGTGCGGTTTGAGGTTGCGGCTTTAACATTAGCATTATCAAAATTGATATCGTCATTGATTATATATTTAACTGTCACACCGATTACACGAGTGTCGCCGATATAATCTGCGTTTGCGAGGATTACATTGGTGCCAGACTCCGTTTTACTAATTGTGTATGTCCCCGTAGTATCGCCTTTGATTATTGAGTTGATATATTGTTCTGCACTATCTTGATTGTTTGTTGCTTCGTTGGTTTCAAAAGTGTTTTTAAGTTGCAACACATACAATTTTGTGATTGCACTATTTGTTGCACCCTCTCTTGCCCTAACATTGTTTACAAATTGGTTACCTTCAAAATATCCAACCAAAACATAAGTTGTATCATCTCCCGTTTTTGTGAAAGTGATATTTTCCACCACTGAAACGGCGTAATCTTTATTAGTACGTTGCGGAGTGATTAAAACGGCACCACGATAACTGCCTGCATTGACATTTATAACATCGTAAAAATCCAAAACTTCACATCTGTTTGTGGTTTTGTTGTAGTCAATTATCATTTCAAATTGTTGACCTTTTACAAATCCAAAGTCAAGGGCAACTTCTTGAATATCCACGTCCATTGGAGCCAAATAATATTCACCTGAACTGTTCACAACCATAACACCAAGCACAAGTTTCTCGCCTGGTTGCAAGTTAGGCATAGATTCAACGACTATTTTAAATGCACGGTCGTTGCCGGTTGTGCCTTGCTCATATGTGGCAGTATATTTAAACTCTGCTTTTTCTGTCACTGTTCCAGTTTCATTTATTGTGTCTTCTGTCTTGACAAGCCTATAAGCCCCTGTTGCAGTGTTGTAGACAAAGAAATCTATAAAGCTGTCGCCTGTTTGAGAAGACAAATCCAATTTTAAGCTTTCATCCGTGCTGAAATCACTTTCCGTATATCTGCCAAACGTATAATCCAAAGCGGTTTTTCCACTCCCCCAGTTGATGATTTGAGAGTCACGGAGGTCAAAACTGATTTCATCAAAACGCAATGAAGTGTTAGCGCCGGCACCGGTCATATAAAGACCGAGGTTTAAATAACCCTCATTATCTCTTTCGTTTGAATTTAAAATGATGTTGTTGCTTTTTTCAAACAAACTCAAACCGATTTGGTTTCTGTTTGTGCCAATATCTGTGATTTTTGTGCTTTTTACAGTGATGTCAAACTGACCATACACCATGTTTTGCAAACGAGTGCGGGCGCTTGTATCCAATTCCCCTGCTTCAACTTTTTGCAAGAATTCCACTTTTTGTTTGAATGTTGCAAAAGTCGCAATTCTAAAACTATAAGTTTGACCGGCATATTCTGGTGAACTTGCCTTGAATTTTAAGCCAGTTTCTTCATCAAAAGTCAAAAATGGATAATTTGACAAATCGTTTGTGTCAATCCTTGCCCAGTCGGTCATTGTGCTGTGCTCTTTAAAATAAAAGTATTCCACAATTTTTCCACCGGCATTTTCTTCCCTGCTGATTGGGTTTAAAGAATTTTCGGGTGTAGCTTCTGGGTTAAATGAAACCGCCTCGTCCAAGCCAAGGGTTATTTTTTTGACGCCACCTTCATCTTTAAGTTGATCTTCGGTTAATTTTGTTGTGTCAATAGAAAGTTCTTTAACTGCACGGTCAATCCAAATTGTCATGCCGTTATCGCCCGTGTCCGCCAATTCGTTGGAGGATCTAGCCCTCAAAACAACCTTTCCATATACTGAACCAGTAAATTTGCTTTCGCTAATTTTTTTCAATCTAAAATATGTTTTTTCGTTGCATTTGATTTTGTATCTGCTATTGTTGATTTTTTCAACGGCGGAAGTATCCCCGTTTTCATCGCAAAGTTGAATTAAATTCGAGCCAGAGGTGATTGTGAGTGTGCATTCCTTTTCTGTCACATCTTGGTCGCCACCACTAAGGCCGGTGAGGGTGAATGAATAAATGCCTTTGTAAAGGACGTCTTGATTGTTTTCTGTTTCGGTTTTATCTACGCTTAGGTCGAGGCCAGTCGCTGCGTCGTTTTCATAATTATTGTAATCCTCAATCATCAATTCTTGCTCAGCAAAAACAAGTTGTTGTGGATAAACAACTGGCTTTTTAAATTTGCCCATGATTGCCAAAACGCCAACCACGCATCCGGTAAATCCGAATATGCTTGCAAGCACAATACCAATAACTTTAAAAATTCTTTTTGCCATTTTCCCCTACCTAAATGCTTTTATTTTATTATCCTCATTTTCAACAAAATTACACATAAATCGCACTTGATTTTACCCCAGTAAATTTTGTCAAAAATCTGCCAAATAATTTATAATATTACAAAAATATTATATATTTTTAAATTTGCTATGTCAAACAAAAATAATTGCTTTAAATTTTTAAAAACCCGGTTAAAAATCTATTTTGTAGCATGTTTTCGAATTTGAAAAATTAAATATTTTTTCATAAAATTTAATAAAAAATTATTTTTTAACAAAAAAACACGCATTTTTTAATATTTTTTACGTGTTTTTTATAATTTTTTTAAATTTTTATTTATTTTTCAAAAATCAAATTTTAATTTTGGTTAGATACGTTAGATTTTATTTGGTAAGGAGATTAAATAATCTAACAAAATTTTCAACGCTGATTTGCTCTGGACGAACGCATAAGTCATAGTTAAGTGACACAATTGTCTGTTCTATTTTTTGCTTTTCAAAACTGTTTTTCAAATTGTTGACAAGAGTTTTTCTTCTCATCGAAAATGCCTGGTGAATCAACTTTTTAAATCCGTCAAAATCCGATATCTGATATTTGTTGTTTGGACCCAACAAGCAAAGTGCGCTATCAATTTTTGGGCTAGGTGTAAAACATTCTTTTTTTACAATTCGTGGTATGCTGACATCAAAAATTGATTGCAAAATCACGCTTGTGATGCCGTACTCTTTTGAGTTTGGTTTTGCCGCAAAACGTTCAGCAACCTCTTTTTGAATTAGCACCAAAATACTTTTAAATTTTTCAACATGGTCAATCAATTTAAATATGATAGGCGTGGTTATATAATATGGAATATTTGCAACCACCCTAGCATCAGCCTCATTAAAGCAATTCAAATCATAATCCATAAAATCACCAAATTTGATTTCAAGATTAGGATTTTGTTTTTTTATATCATCAAGTCTAGGCTTCAAACTTGTATCAATCTCAAACGAAACAACCTTTTTTGCAACCTTGCAAAGTTCGTTTGTTAAAGTGCCAGCACCTGCACCAATTTCAAGCACTGTATCGCCTGCTTCAACTTTGCCGTCCTTAACAATGGCACGCAAAAGATTTGTATCAAACAAGAAGTTCTGCCCCAAACTTTTTTTATAATTTATCTTTTCTTCCATATCTTTCCTTTTAACAATTGATTTCATTATACTCACTTTTACAAATCCGATTTCTGTTTACGCTTTGCAAATATCCAAATTTTACCTGAACAAAAATTTTTAATCAGCATTGACAATTTTGATGTGTTTTGATATAATTTTTGTATTCAAAAGAAAAATTTACATAAAAGTACGAATGATGAACAAGCCGGCAAACGCTGGCTTTTTTTGTGCCACCAATCAGATTTTTACTTGTAGAGAACACCACAAAGTCAAAATACAAAAGACGCCAAAATCCACCAGTTGCAATTTATACATATTATATATAAGGCATCTGCTTCTGTCAAACAAAATCCATTTCAACCAAGACAGCCTATAAACTTAAATCACTTCATCTTCGCCGACAGTTACTATAAAAAAATGCAGACATTTCGTCCGCATCTTTTAAAGGTGCAACAAACCAGATTGTAAATTTAAAGGGGAAAATAAACTAATTTACATTTCGCTCATAATTGTGGTTTGTTGTATTTCAGAATAAACCGATTTATTTCTCTATCGCTCATAAATCTGGTTTGTTGTTAATCACAATAAAAAA
>DHNC01000042.1 GCA_002406115.1 Christensenella sp. UBA4626 | reverse complement strand
TTCATTCCTTCAAGTAAAGATTCAAGCAAAACTCCTTCTGGTGTTTCAGGTATGTTTTCCATAGCAGATAAAAGTTTTATTCCATTATCTTTCAAATGTTTTCTATGAATTGCTGACTCGAACTTATTTCTTGCAAATCTATCCAGTTTATAAACTAACACATAGTCCCATTTTTTATTGTTGCTATCTTTTAACATTTTTTGAAAAGATTCTCTGTTATCTGTTGTTCCAGAAATTGCTCGGTCTATGTATGAATCTACAATAATTATGTCGTGCTTTTTAGCATAATCTTCGCATACATGAACTTGACCTTCGATAGACTGCTCAGTTTGGTTAGTGCTAGAATATCTTGCATATATTACTGCTGTTTTCACTTTATTTTCTCCTTTTATTTAGTTTTATTTTTGTCTTTCGACAGAGCAAAAAGAAACGAAAAGGGATTGTTTTCTCAATTCTTAAAATCTTAATTTTCTTGTCAAGGGTTGAGAATCAATACATTTTACCCTTGACAAGAAAGAGTTTTCGTTTATGCTCTGTAACCGAAAGACAATCAATAAGCTTTGGGTAGTTTATCTATGAGAGATTTATCTTTATTCGGTTGACCTAAAATTTCACCAGTTTCAAAGTCTAAGCATTTAAAATCATCAAAAAGTAAAATTTTCCTATCTTCTTGACCAATTTTGCAAACAACGTCATCATCTAAAATATCTGCAACAAAATATGTTTGTAAGTGTTTAGAATAAATAACTTTTTCACCAGTTTTGCGAATGTATTTCATGATATAACCGACTGCGTCATTAACACCAATATTGTTGATTGTCTCTTTGAAATCGTTTCTCCCAAATCTTTCTAAAAAGAATGTATTTTGGTGAGCAATTTGCATTTGATGTGTTTTAGTGGAATAATCTTTTGTTTCAATAATCTCTCCAACCATTTCAGCAATTACAAATATTCCATGAAAGTGTAATCTCTCTAAATTTGGACTACGCTCAAATACACCAATATATTTCCAGTTTTTTCTATGAGATAAATGTCTTAAACAAGTAAGTAATTTGTTTCTAAATTCTTCTTCGATAAGTTTATTTCCATCGTAAGTAAAAGTACAAAAATGCGTCCATTGTTGCAGTCCAATTTTCCTATACAATCTCGTAAGTCTAACAATTTTATTTCTCTTTTCCTTTTCAAGTGTAGTCTTAACCAGTTCTTTCGCTTTCTCTTCATCTTTAATTTCTTCATTTATCTTTTCAATTACTTTTTCGGTTTTTTCTTTCTTTGTTCCAGTTTCGGCTTTGTACAACTCTTTAACTTTTTCTTGTATTTCATCTTTTTGTTTTGCTTTTGTATTTTTTCGTTTTTTCCATATTTGTTTTTCGGGCGGTATTCCAATAAAATGACTACCATCAAAATATACTTTAGTTTTTGGATAGTCCATATTGCACCTCGCATTTTTTGAACGACATTATCTGATTCAACATTGCAACAAAAAATTCATTGTCTAGCAAAGTTAAATCTAATTCGTTTTCAAATTCAATTTCTAGTTTTTGCATATTTTTAACTCCTTTTTGTAAATTTGGAATTAAAAAGGACATAGAAAAGTTTTCTTTTCTACGCCCATAAAATGCAACCACTGGCTTTTAATTTTGGCTAAAAGCAAACCAATAAACAATAACTCGGTCTTGTCATTTTTGCGTTGTCTTTTTATTTCCAGTTTTACTTTAGCACAAGTTATTCACAAAATGTAATGACTTAACTTGTACTTTACCTATACAAAAAATAACTTTTCTTAACATTTACCCAAACAAAACTTGTCTTTACTTGATATTTCTTAAACAAAAAAGAGTGCTTTTTACACACTCTATTTGTTTGATTATATGCAATATGCTAAATATCTATCTTTAAATTTTCTTCTGCGTTTGTAAACAATGTCTGTGCTAACTCCTAAAAATTCAGCAATAAGTTTTACTTCAACACCATTGTAGTAATATTCTAAAATTTGGCTTTCTAATTTGTTGGTTACAATTTTCTTTATGATTTCATTAACTTTTGTAAAGTCTGGTTTTTCTTCTTCAAAACAATCTTTTGCAGGAATAAACTCAAGTAATTCTTCATTTTCTGAATTTCCATTCTTCATTTCTTTTCTTAGGTATGCAAACAATGTCTTAAAGCAAGCCATTCTTATTGAAATTGTTTGTGGTACTTTTGCAGTAGATTTAATGAAAGTGCAATTATCTCCAAGTCTTTGTCCTACAAAGTTTAGTAAAAACAAACTTGATTCTTGGACTAAATCGTAAGCATCTGAATAATTATCTAATTCACTGTGATGACAAATATCTTTTTGTAATTGTTTGTGTAAAAACTCTATTCTTTTTGAGTTAGAGTAAGCATACTTTTCAAAGTTGCCTAGACTAGCAAGTGCAATAACTTTTGAGATTTCTTCAATGTTGTCTAAACTAATTACAACATTATCTTCTAGTATTTCATTTTTTCTTTTATTCATATTTTTTCTCCTTTATCCGCCTTTTGGCAAGTGGCGTTGGAGCATGGTTTGGATACAAAACATAACCCTTGAATTCCTAATACAAGAAGTCAAGGAAGAAGAAAGAAATATTGTGCTTAAATGCAAAAAAACCAGGTTAAAAACCTAGTCTAGTAATTACACAAAGCAATATTTATTTCCCTTGACTTAGGGGAAAACTATGCTACAAAAGACACCAAAAGCGAGTAAAGGAGATTAAGTAAGGAAAAAATACTTTAATGATTTTGGAATAACTAAAAAATTACAAAATGTTGTTAGTTATGTATTTGAAAAATGGCTTTCGTAAGAATATATAAATTTTATAAAGCAACAATATTAGAATTTGAAAACAAATTACAATACAATTTGCCGAGTGGTAAAAAAAGAGGTTTTGCGTATAGCCTGCGCGCAAACCTCTTTTTCACTCGGCAATGTTTGTTCAAGAGAAATATTTTTGTTTAATTGTTTTTTGTGTTCGTGTGCTTGTCTTCGGTGGAGCGTAGCGACACCGACTTGTATCAAGACAAGCACACGTTTAAATGCCAATTTTAGAAAAATTTAGAATAAATTATAAATTTTATATGTTTTTTTATATGTTTTATGTTATACTTTATGTGTTATGAATAAAAGTCAAAATGAAATAGTAAAAAAAGTCAATAATATTGTGGTTTCATATATTAATAAAGAAAATGTAAAGAACAGAAAATACCTGATCAATTCTTTACATATTTTGTTGAATGGTAATTATGATAAATACAATTTAGAATTAGAATCAACTTTTAATTATGACAGCAATGAGAAATTACAAAAAATTTTATATACAATAAATGAAAAGACTGACGATAGAAAGCTAAATGGTGTTTACTACACACCAGAAGATGTTTGTGTATATATAATTCTTAATTCTATTATAATGAATTTAGAAAAAGATAATTCAAGAACATATAAAGAAAAAGACGCATTAGAACATATTCTAAAACATAATAGTGAAGAAATTGATACAATATTATATAAAAATACCTTTATAGATCCAACATGTGGTTCTGGCGAATTTTTAATAAATCTTTTTAGAATAAAGTTGAAATTGTTGGAATTATACGAAGGAAATTATTCAGATGAGAATATTTATAAAATAGTTAAAACTATATATGGTAATGATATTCTTGAAGATTCAACCGATATTGCTAAAATAAGATTATTTTTTGAAGTAATTCAACATGTAAAGAATGTTTCTTATTATGAAAAAATTTCTAAAATATTAAAACAACAATTTAGCAATCAAGATTATGTTTTATATAATGAAAAAAATAATAATAAATATAATTTTGTTATAGGCAATCCACCATATGTTGAATATGGTAACTTATCATATAAAAAAGATTTACAGAACAATTATGGCAACATATATGCAGATGTAATTAAAAATAGTATAAAAACCATAAAAAACAATGGCGTTGTTGGATTTGTCGTGCCTCTATCTTATATTTCTACATCAAGAATGGATCCAATAAGATCTTATGTTAGAGAAAAAACTGATAGGCAGTTTATATTGAGTTTTGCTGATAGACCAGATTGCTTATTTCAAGGAGTGCATCAAAAGCTAAACATTTTAATAGTTAGAAAAAGTAAATCTGAACATAAGTTATTTACATCCAATTACAAGCATTGGTACAAAGAAGAAAGAGCAAACCTTTTAAATGGTTGTGAAATTAAAGAAAACCATCACATCGATGGAACGTTTATTCCTAAAATTGGCAATAATATAGAGGAAAATATATTTAGAAAGATTTACACAGTAACAGAAGAAAATCTATTCACAAAACAATGTATAGAAGGGAAATCTATTTACTTAAACATGAGAGCTTGTTTTTGGATTAAGGCTTTTTCATTTAATCCTGGTTCAAATGAATATAAGGAATTAAAATTCTGTGATAAAGATTATTGGTTAGTAAGTTGCATTTTGAATTCAAGTCTATTTTGGGTCTATTGGACTATAATGTCCGATTGTTGGCATATTACATCTAAAGAATTAAAAGGTTTTTACTTTCCTCAAATAGATGAAAATACCAATAACCATTGTAAATTATTATTCCGCAAACTAGAGCAAAAACTTGAAAAAACAAAAAAATATATTGGCAGTAAACAATCTGATTATGAATATAAGCACAAGGAATGTAAATCTGAAATTGATAAAATAGATGATTATTTAGCACAAATTTATCAATTAACCGATGAGGAACTTTCTTATATTAAAAATTTTGCACTTAGATACAGAACTGGAGGAGATACACATGAATAAAGTGATTGACTTATTTGCTGGTTGTGGTGGATTTTCATGTGGATTTGAAAAAGCAGGTTTCGAAATCACTACGGCGGTAGAATACGATAAAATGATTGCAGCATCATATCAACATAATCATCAAAACACATTAATGATTGCAGATGATATAAAAAATGTTGATAATAGTAATGTTTTCGCTCCTAATTGTGCCGATATAATTATAGGAGGTCCTCCATGTCAAGGTTTTTCAATGGCTGGAGCGAGAATAAGACACAACGGATTTTTGGAAGATCCAAGAAATTACTTATTTAAACATTATTTCAATATCGTGAAACTTGTAAGACCTAAATTATTTATTATAGAAAATGTTAAAGGAATCTTAACTCTTAAAAATGGCGACATTTTTAAAGAAATAGTCAAGTTATTTTCCGACCCAAATAATTTTGATGGTAAATCTTATAAAATACAATACAAATTATTTAAAGCCAAAGAGTTTGGCATCCCACAAGCTCGTGAAAGAGTCGTTATTATTGGTTCATTAAGTGATTTTGATTTAGATAAGGTTATAGATTTAACAAAAGATAAAATTAACAAAAGATTTAATGATTTTTTCAATATTGTTACAGTATGGGATGCAATTTCTAACTTACCATGTCCCTCAGAAAGTGGTATAGTAAAAAATATGAGTCCGAAAACTGAGTATCAACAATTCCTTTCTAATGATAATTTAATGACCTACAATCACACACCTCACCATCATAAACAAGTTGCAATTGAAAGGATGAAAAAAGTTAAAATTGATGAAAATTTTATAGTTCTAAATGAGAATATAAAATCTGTGCATAGTGGATCATATGGAAGATTAAATCCACAAAATATTGCACCAACAATAACGACTAGATTTGATACTCCTTCTGGAGGAAAATTTATACATCCTTATGAAAATAGAACACTTACTCCTCGAGAGGCTGCACGAATTCAAAGTTTCCCAGATTCTTTTGAATTTATAGGAACAAAATCTAATATATGTAAACAAATTGGAAATGCTGTTCCGCCTAAATTGGCTTATTTTTTAGCAGAAATGGTTAAGGAGATACTAAATGATGGTAAATAATAAATTAAACAATCTAACAAATAATTCTGTTTGGTTATTTACTAAACAAGATACCGATTTTGACGAATCTTTTAAAGCCACCAAATTATTTTCAGAAATAGATAACAGAGAGAATGTAAATATTGAAAATTACTTTACAGTCAATCATGAAAAATATGGAATTAATACTGATAGACATAGAATGCTTGTAATTGCACAACTTTATGGGCTGATTACAAAAACACCATTTTATGTACGAGGTGGAAATTATTCAAAAGAGGCTCCAACAGAAGTATTCGATTTATATAAAAATTTAAAAATTGGTTCTAAAGAATATAATACCTTCAAAACAGAACAATTATTAAAGATTAAGTTTCATGCAATTATAGACACAGCAAATAATAATAAAGATTACAATATATTGCCAATTGTTTTTATATATAAAGTATTAAAAATTTTAAAAGAAAAGTATGGTATTAATGAAGTCAGTGAAGATCTTTTATATACATATGTTTTAACATGTAAATCATACCAAGAATTGGATGATGCGGTAGAATATATTAGGACCAATTCGCCTATTACCGCTTTTGTAGCTGAATATAAAAGTAGAAGTCGTGTTTTGACTTTCATTAAAAACAACATAAAGTTGTTTAACTTTTCGAATTCTAGCATTTCAATAAATCCTAAATTTGATGACTACTTCAATAATCACTTTATTCAAAAATATGATTTTATTGACTTACATGAGCAGTTATTAAGAGATGTTGATTACTCATATTTTCTGTATAATAATCAAAATTTTAATATAAATCTTATTGATGAACCTACAGAAGAAGAACAAGAAAAAACAGAAAATGAAAAAGTGATTATTTCATCGTTTATTGATGATGATGAAAATGAGTCGGATTATATTGAAAAAGTAGATAGTATTGATGAAAAAAACATCAATGAAGACGTTTGCAATGATGCTTACAAAGTTGAACCTGTAGCAGTTACGAATTTTGATAAAAAACGAAGATTTAGAACTAACCCATTGTTAGGGAAAATAGCTATAAAAAAATCCTACTATCAATGTGAAGAAAATTATCAACACGAAACATTTACCTCAAAAAAGACAAATAAGTCTTATATGGAGGCTCATCATTTAATACCAGTATGTTTCCAAAAAATGATTTGGGAAAAATATCATGTTAATATTGATTGTGTTGAAAATTTATTATCTTTGTGTCCTACTTGTCATAAAGCATTTCATTATGGATCAAATGATGTTAAGATAAAAATGATTGAAACTGCTTATAAAATTTGTGCTCCAAAATATCACGCGATAGGTTTGGATATCACTCTTGATGAAATTAAAAAATTATATAAAATATAAAATAAAAAATAAACTTGAACCAATTGAATTCAAGTTTATTTTTTTGCTAGTTTCAAAAGTGCTAGCCCTTTGCCTCTTTTTTTCTTTTCTATTAAGCGTTAACCAAGAATGTCAAATACAAACCTGAGTTTGATGTTTCTGTCCATGTTGCATTTGTGTCAAAAGCACAAACTTTAACATATTCTATTGATCCGAGATTGAAGAAACCTGTTTTGCTTGACATTGTGATTGTTTTGTAAGTTGAAGATTTGTTGAAATCGCTGTCGCTTACAAGACGGAAGAAACTGCTGTTTTCAGTGTTTTCATATGAAGGCCATTGGAACAAGCCAAAGAAGATACCTTCTGAAATGAATGATGCTGTTTGGAATGTTGCGCCATTTCTTTCAGCAGCGGATTTGTTGATGATTACAGATTGCAAACTACCAGCAGATGCATCATAGTCCAAAATATCGAAACTACGGTCTGAATTGCCAGTTGTGTTGTAACCCAACTCGTCTTTAACTGTCTTGCTTGCGTTACGGAAATCTTGCCAGCATTCGCTGTAACGATTTTGACTGTAACCACTGAATGTGCTGTCAATTTTTGCATTTTTGAAACTTGCACCGTTTGGGAAGATCAAAACAATCAATGAAGAAACAGTGCTGTTTGCAGCGCCATAAATTTCACTGCTTGTTTGAACGTTAGAAATGTTACCTTTGCGCAAATCAATTGCAACACCAGCAACAAATCTGTCTGCTTTCATAAAGTTTTGTGTCAAAGTTTTGTTTTCAGCGTCATAAACACCGATAACGATTTGGTCAGCAGATGCAGAAGCATTGTCCATTTTGATGATCGCTCCTGCAACTGTGTTACCTTCAAGTTTTGATGAAATTTGGCATTGAGAGATAACAGATTTTTCGTTTGAGTTGTTAATTGCGATACCAGCAACATATTGACGTTTGCCTGCATTGAAACTGCCAAGTTGAGCCATCAAGCATTTTGAAGAAATCAACCTGCCATTGTTTGTTACAACCATACCAGCAATATAAGCGAAATCTGCAACTTCATGTTCAATTGAGATGCCCTCGCCAGCCAATTTTGCGTTTTGGATGCTACCGTTGTTTTCAACAACAAGACCAGCAAAGTTTGAGTTATCCAAAGATTTTGCAGCGGTGATTGTCAAGTTCAAATCCGCACCTTCAATTTGACCTACGTTTTGAACTGCGATACCAGCAACGTCAACTCTTGAAGAAGCCTTGTGAGCCAACACCAAAGTTGAAACTGTGTTCAAAATTGAACCATTGTTTGTGTTTGCAACGCCGGCGATATTTTCACTTGCTTTTAAAGTCGCTGTTATTGTTGTGTTTTCCAAACGTGAATCAGAACCGATTGTGTTTGCAACTGATGCAACTTTAACAATAGAAGCATCGTCAGCGATTGTGAGATTTGTAACTTTCAATTCTGTAACTTTTGAATTTTCGATTGTGTTTGCAAAGCCTGCAAATTGATCAAAGTTGTTTGTGATTGCGTCAGCAAAACTGATTTCGATTTTTTCAATTGAGCTTGCGCCGTCAGCGTTTTCAGCGGTTGTGATTGTGTTTGCAAACACTGCTGCTGAGTTTGCGTTTGATTCAATTTTAACATTTTCAAACACGATATTTTTGATTGCACTTGATTTAACTGTGCCAAAGAATGACAAATTGTTGTTTGTTGTGTTTTTCAAAACAAGGTTTTTGATTTTGTGACCATTGCCGTTGATAATTGAGTTTTCAACGTCAATTGCGTTCCATTCAATGCCAGCCATGTCGATATCTGCTTGCAATTCATAATTTTTGTCTTTAATCTTGCCATCAGTTGTGCGGCAATCGTTGATGAATGACATAAAGCTTGTTACGTCGTCAACATATTCTTTTGTGCCGTCAGAAATGAAGTATTCTGAACTTACTGTTGAAGGGGTCAAATTTGTTTGAAGCAAAGTTGGCAAACTTCCTGGAATGAATTTCCAAATGAAGTTATCCCATGAAACTTTGTTGCCGTTTAAAGCGTAGTAAACATAGTTTGTTTCTGCTTCAAGGTCAGAAATAGTGTTGTAAGATTTAACACCATAAATGCCTTTTGCTTCGTCAAAATATGTTGTGTAAGAATCTGGAACAGTTTTAACTGCAACTTTGGATTGTGTAACTGCGTAGTTACCGATGAGGTAACGCAAGTATTTTGCACTGCCCATGTTGCCGTTGAATGAGTAGATAAATCCTGCAAAGTCTGAATAGTCAGTTGTTACAGCAGAATATGATTGTTGGATTGAGCCGTTTGTGCCGTCAATTTCAAAGTTTGCAACAAAACCTGCAATTTTTGAATTTGAACTAGCATCTGTTGCAGTTGCAATTTCACCAGTTGCATAACATGCACGGATTGTGCCGTTGCTGAGTGAGCCAACAAAACCAGCCACGTTTGCATTGATGTCTGTTGCGTTGCCAGTGCTTAAAACGATGTCGTTTACAGCAGATTTTGTTATGTTTGTCAAATTGCCGTCAGCTTTACCAATCAAACCAGCGGTGTTTGCACCTGTTTGAATGTTTGTGATTGCACTTTCTGAAACTTTTACATTTGTTACAACTGCGTTTGTAGCCTTACCAGCAAGGATACCAGCGTTTGAATATGAACCTTCAAATTTGAATTTGTTCAAGTTCAAGTTTTTAACAGTTGCGCCATTCAATGAATAGAAGAAACCGATATTTTCAACATCCAAATTGTAGTTTGTGCCAGTGATTGTGTGATTTTCGCCGTCAAACACGCCAGTGAAACCAGCCCAAGATGATGTCATGCCATCATAGCCGATAGGTGAAAAACTGTTTGAAAGCAAAATATCAGATTTAAGCACATAACTTGAAGACAAAGAATAGATATTGCCAATTTTGCTTAAAGTTTGTTCATCTTTAACAAAATATGGGTTTGCATCGCTACCGTCACCGATATGGAATGTAAACTTAAACTCAGGGAATTTTTTGTTTGATGTTTTGATGATAACTTCAAAGTCACCACCTTGTTTTGCCAAATAATAGCCCTTGTTGTCGTCAAATGAAACTGCGTTTGTGACAGTTTCGTCAGCGCCATTATAATTATATTTGGTTTTGTTGGATGCTTTTGTAACAGATTTCCCCAAATCGTTGATTGTTACAATGTCCCCAACGTTGCAATATATTTCATTTTCTTTAAAGTTGATAACTTCATCGTTACGCAAAAAGTAGTAAGTAACCAAACCAAAACTTACCACAACAACGATAGAAACCAAAAATACTAAGAATTTTTTCATACTCCCACCTTTGAAATAAATTTCTTGTGATATTATACAACAAAACGAAAGTTTGTCAATACCCAATTTTTTATTTTTTTGTCGAATGGATTTTTTTTAATAAAAAACCCAAAAATTTTGTCAAAAAAGTGTATTTTTGCCACATTTTTTTTAAAAATGTAAAAAATTTATTCAAATTTATTATTTCCCATTGCAGATTTTACATTCTGTCGTATCCTCATCTTAACGCCATATCAAGTTTGTTTTCCTTGTGTTTTAACAAAGGGTAGTTTAGTTAAGTTCACTTTTGTCATGTTGAGCGTAACGATAGTGAAGCAAAACACATGAATAACGAGTTTACGAGTTCATATGTTGAGCGTAGTCGAAACATCTCTATGCTTCGCAAAGGCTCATCTTGTGTCGTGAGATCCTTCGACTCCGCTCAGGATGACGTGGTCGCAGCAGGCTATATAAATTGGCAAGAAAAAAGCCTAGCGAGTGCTAAACTTTTTTATCTTCTATTTGCTTTTTGTGGTTTTTGTTGCCTGTTGTTTCAACAAATCACGGATTTCTTTAAGAAGGTCTTGTTCGGTAGGATTATTCAACCTTTCTTCCGCTTCTTTTGCAGCCTTTTCAGCCTCTAATTTTGCTTTAAGTTCTGCTTGCTCTTTTGCTTTTTGCTCTTCATGCTCTTTCAAAACTTCTTTAAATGGACGATTTTCTTGTTTTGCTTTCAATTTGAGAGCCTTGCGTTCTGCCTTAACTTCCTTTTTGGACTGTTGAACGATTACATCTTCCATTTCTTTAAGTTTTTTGCGAGAAGCGTTGACGATTTTAACCATAACAAACACGCTGAGTGCAATGATGAAGAAATCTATAACGGTCTGAATAAAGTTGCCATAAGCCCAACTTAAAGTTACAACCTTAACACCGTCCACCATTTCCCACCTAAGCGGAATGCTGAGGTCAGCCAAACTTGCTGCACCGGTTGCCCATGTGATGAGTGGCATCAAAATGTCGTTGACCATACTTGACACGATTTTGTTGAATGCGGTTGCAATAATCAAACCGACAGCCATATCAAAAACATTGCCCTTTGAAATAAACTCTTTAAATTCTTTAAAAAACTTTTTCATATGTCTTTCCTTTTTGTTATTTTTAGCATTAAAACAAATTTTATTTTGTTTTTCTGTCATGTTCCGTTTTGTGCCAATCTTGCCACACCACGAAACAAACATTGTTTTACGTTTCAAATTTTATCACGCCAATTTTGTTTTGTCAATCAATAACATCTCATTTCACCCCACCGCCGCAACACAATCTCGCAATATTTATACCACAAAAACACAAATACCGACTTCGCCAGCAACCCCACTTTGTCATGCTGAGCGTAACGATAGTGAAGCAAAACACATGAATAACGAGTTTACGAGTTCATATGTTTGCGAAACGTAGTGAAGTCGAAACATCTCTATGCTTCACAACGGATTGTCTTTCATCCCGAGATCCTTCGACTCGCCTTGCTCGCTCAGGATGACATAAGAGGACTTAAATAAACTACCCTTTGGTGTGCGGACAAGACTCGCACACCAGCCTTCCCCTCACAAGGGGACACGAGGCAATCGGACTTTTTACCTTCCCCATCAACAGCCCCTTTGGGGACCCCTGAGGGGACACGAGATTTTGTTTTTACACACGTCGTGACACGAGATTTTCGCTTCACTTATTTCGCATGACGAGATTTTTATGTAATAATGATAACAATTTGAAAGCGAAAAGTAAAATGAATTTTATTGTTTTTTTGCAAAACGCAGTTTAAGGCAATGGAAATAAAATCGGTGGATTGCTTGAAATATTTTGTGCAATTTAGTAGTATATAGTCATGAAAATTGTTGGCAATGTGGAAAACACTGTTTTTAGGAATGCGGATAACGGATATTCTGTTATCAATCTTTCGTACAACAAAAAGCGATTAACAGTTGTTGGCTCTTTGCCAGAAGTTTACGAAGGTCAGACATTGGAATTGGAGGGCAATTTTGTTGTAAACAAAAAGTTTGGTGAGCAATTTCAAGTGACGGACGGCAAAGTTGTGGAGCCGACCACTCTGCCCGCCATTGAAAAATATTTGGCAAGCGGTTTGATATACGGCGTGGGGCCAGTTACGGCAAAGCGTATCGTGGATGAATTTGGGCTGGACACTTTGGCGGTTATGGAGTTCAATCCGGTGAAACTGAGCAAAGTTAAAGGCATTTCAAAGCAAAAAGCGATTGAAATTTCCAACGCATACAACGAAATGAAAGAAATGCAGAATGTCATCATGTTTTTGCAAACAAACCAGATTTCCACAAACATGGCAATCAAAATTTACAATATTTATAAAGAAAAGACCATTGAAATTGTAAAATCCAACCCTTACCAACTTGTTGAGGACGTGGACGGGATTGGTTTTACCACTGCAGACAAAATTGCAATCAAACTTGGCATAGATTTGTATGGCGAAAACCGCATAAAAGCCGGGCTTGTTTACACATTGAAAACTGCCAGTGAACGTGAAGGTCACACCTATTTGCCAAAGTCGGTTTTGGTGCAAAACTGTTTGGAGATTTTGTCTTTTACGGACGCTGAAACCAGCCTTATTGAAAAATGTATTGAATATTTGCAAATTGAGGGCATGGTTAAAAATTTCAACTATCATGGCGAAGATGTGACGGTGCTTACAAAATTTTATTATCAAGAAAAATATATTGCACGCAAACTTGCAAAACTTTCCATGAACCAATTTGATGAAAAATTTAATTTTGTGGACAATATAAACCTTTATCAACGCATCCACAAAATCCAACTTAACGGCGAGCAAACAGACGCAGTTTTGAACAGTTTAAACAAAGGCGTCAGCATCATCACTGGCGGGCCGGGTACTGGTAAAACCACAATCGTGCGTTGTATTTTGGAGATGTTTAAGCAAAAAGGCAACAAAGTTTTGCTATGTGCCCCAACTGGCAGAGCGTCCAAAAGGCTGACTGAAACAAGTGGCATGGAAGCAAAAACCATTCACCGTGCATTGGAAATGAACCCAGCGGACGGCGAAGGATTTTTCCACAGGAACGAAAACAATCCGCTTGACGCCGATGTTATTATCATTGACGAAGTGAGCATGGTGGATGTTACACTGCTCTACCACTTGTCAAAAGCGTTAAAGTCCACCGCAAGGCTTATTTTGGTTGGCGATAAAGACCAATTGCCAAGTGTGGGCGCCGGCAACGTTTTGCGTGACCTCATCGAAAGCCACAAAATCCACACAACGCAACTTGTCAACATTTATCGACAAGGCAATGACAGTTTGATTATCACTAACGCACACTTGATAAACAGCGGCAAAATGCCAGTTATTGACAACACCAGCCGAGATTTCTTTTACGAAAACGGCAACGACCTCATAAAAAATAGCGAAACGATTGTGGATTTGGTCACAACTCGCTTGCCAAACTATTTTGGCTATAAACCGGAAAAAATCCAAGTGCTTGCACCGATGAAAGCGGGTCCTTGCGGCATCGACAACCTCAACAAACGCCTGCAAATGACAATCAATCCATATTATTCGGGCGTGGAACTTGCAACCGATTTTACAAAATATCATGTTGGCGACAAGGTTATGCAAATCCAAAACAATTATGAAATGGAATACACCAAGTACGAAGAAAATGGCACAACCCAACAAGGGACGGGCGTCTTTAACGGCGATATCGGATTTATCACCCGCATTGAACCAGAAACCCGTGAAGTGACAATACGATTTGACGACGGGAAAATTTGCAGATACGCACAAACCGACCTTTATCAAATCACTCTCGCCTACGCCATAACAATCCACAAAAGCCAAGGCAGCGAATTTGATTGTGTTGTCATTCCTCTTGTGCCAGGTGCGCCAATTATCGTCACACGAAACTTGCTTTACACTGCAATCACACGTGCAAAAAAGACGGTCGTGCTTGTTGGCAGCAAACAAATTTTGGCAAGAATGATTCACAACAATTACACCGCAAAACGCTTTACACTTTTAAAAGATTTTATTGTGGAAGAATTTAAAGATTTATAAAATAATTAAAACAAATCTATAAAATGTTTAAATAAATTTGCAAAATGCTTAAACTAATTTTAGAAAACGTCTAAATAAATTTATCAAAGCAAACAAAAAATAAATTAAAAATTTAAAAAAATATTAAAAAAT
>DHNC01000039.1 GCA_002406115.1 Christensenella sp. UBA4626 | reverse complement strand
AAATTTTTTATTATTTGATTTTAATTTTTTAATTATATTTTTCCATTTATTTTCTTTAAATATTTTAATTTTGCAATCATGTTCAGCAAAATTGCAAAAAATTGTAGATTTTGAATTTTTTTGAAAAAACTTGCCAAATTTTGTAGTTTTATATATACTTATGATAAGGATTTAAATGTTTACATTTGATAAGAATCTGAATGTTTACATTTTAAATTGTTTTTGAACAATACTAAATGTAAGGAGTTTTTATGAAAAACAAGTTTTTTAGGACTTTGTCATGTTTGGGGGTTATTGCTTTTGCAATGCTGTCTTTGTTTGCATGCGGAACAAATCCTGGCAATGACGATTCTGACTTGGTGCCGGACAATGCACAATCATACATCAGCATGACATCTTCAGTAACAAGCAACAAGGTTGAATTGCAGATATCTAGTGACAGCAAAAACGTTGGCTCATCAACTGTTAATGTTGTCGCACTTAAAGCTTATCAATATCTTGAAGATGACCAATTTAACGGTCTTTCAATAGACAAAATCAAACTTAATGAGGTTGATGATTATGTTGTTGGGGAATATAAACTTGGCACTGAAAAAACAATTATATTGGATAGATTTGCAGATGCTGGCAACACCGCTGGTTACGACAATCTCTACAACAAATATTATCTTGTGCAAGATGATAAGATTGTAAAAGGTCCAATTTACACAACAGAAATTGAAGCAAAATATAATTCTGTTCCAGTTTTGAGCAACAAATCTAAAAAGGGTTTATTTGCAGAGTGGAATGGTTTATCAACATATAAAGATTTGGGTGCTTCTCACACTGTTATAAATATTCCAATTGAAACATTGATTCATCCAAATGAAATTTTTGAAGATGGCGAAGAAGTTGAATTGACATTGTCTGAAGAGGATAAAGAAAATTATTTTGAGTTTGTTTCAAATGGCAAAAGTTATTATTTTAACAAAACTCTTGTTAAAGAATGGGATAAAGAAATCAAAAGTTATTACAGCCTTGGCTCACAAATAACCGCAATTATCATTGCACGTCCAAATAGCAATGAGGAACAATTCCCTCAAAAATTGACTTATGCACCATATTCAACACAGAATACAACGACGATGAGTCTTAATACTTCAAATAGTTATGGTTTTAACTACTATATTGCAGTGATAGAATTTTTGGCAAATCGTTATAGTGAAAACAACTTCGCAAACGGTTATATTTCAAATTATGTAATTGGTAATGAAATTGACTACGCAAAAGACTATAACCGCATATCTGAAAAACAAGCCAGCCTTGACACTTATATGGAAGAATATTCTCGCCTTATGCGTTTGACAAACTTGGCAACAAGGAAGTATTCAAAAGATATAACAGTGGCAATCCCAACAACACATTCATGGGCACAAAAAGGTTATTCACTTATTGGCGACCAAGTTCAAGCTTATGTTCCAAAGCAAATGATTGAATGGCTTAACACAAAAACAAAAATGGAAGGCGATTATAATTGGGGTTTGGCACCGCATGTTTACGGTTATCATCTTGCTCAAGCAGGTGTTTATTATTTGGATACTTATAAAAATCCAAAATCGATCCTTGGCATTGGAGATTTGTCAGGCGGTCGAAATGTAGGAATAACAAACGACTATAACACAACTTCAAAAATAACATTTAGTAACCTTGAATTGCTTGATGATTATTTAAATCAAGATAGTTTAAAATTTGGCAACACCGTTCGTAGTGTATATTTAACAGAATCTGGTGTATCAAGTTTTTGGAATGATCAGCTTTATGGTGGCGAAAATATCCAAGCTGGCATAATTGCATCAGTATATTACAAAGTTTCACAATTGGACTCTATTAAAGCTTTCAATTATTATCGAGCATTTGACAACCAAACAGAAGCTGCTTCTTATGCAGTATTTGGTTTGGTAAAAAGCGATTATCAATCAACTCCTTCACTTGAAGCAAAACCTGCTTATAATGTTTATAAATATATTGACACTCAATATTCACAATATGTGGCAAACAAATATTTGCAGTATATCGAATATTTTGACAAAAACCAAAACCTTCAAAGATATAACGAAGGCTTTACATCGTATTTGGATTTGTTGAATGTGTTTGGAACAAAACATGACTTCTCATCATTCGATTGGTCAAAGGCAACACCAGTAACAGTTGATACAGTATATGAATATGAAGACAAAATTGATATGGGCGATGTAAAGTTTGAAAGCAGAACTTTCATGTATGACGGAACAGCTCATTCACTGGCAATCACTGGCACATTGCCAGAAGGCGTAACTGTACAATATTCACAAAACAATTCACTCACAGATATGGGTACTGCAACAGTTATGGCAACATTCACAAAAGATGACCAAGTTGTTGCAAAACGTGTTGCTACACTTGAAGTTAGCAAAATCTATACAAACAAGAAAGTGTATTCTATCGGCGAAAAAATTTATGTAACACCTTACATTGATGAAGATATTTCAAAAGATGCATGGATTGGCATTTACAGAGAAAATGCAATCATTGAATCAGACCCTTCATTGTATTGGTATTCATTTAATACCGAACAAGACGGCAAACTTCGCACAGTTTGTCTTCAAGAACAAAAAGACAATCAGCAAGGTTCAATCATAGCTGGCAATTATACAATCTGCTATTTTGTTGACGGCGGTTACAATGTTAGATATCAAACAACTATCAATGTTCGTCAATCGACCAAGATTGATGTGGACTTGACAAATGTTGAATTTACAAGCGATTCAGCAATTCAAGACGGGCAAGAACATTCACTTGCAATCACAGGTACATTGCCAGAAGGTGTTACAGTAAATTATGAAAACAACAATCAAACACAACCAGGTATGTATCAAGTCAAAGCAAACTTTATTCTTGATGGTGATGTTATCGAAACTCGTTATGCAGTTTTAACAATTGAAGCGGACAATATTGAACGTCTTCAACTTAACAAAACAGTTTTCGAACAAGGCGAAGATATTTTGGTTACAGCAACAGCATTTACAAATTCAGCAGCCGAAACATGGTGGGTTGGTTTGTATTTGGCTGATGAAACACCTTCAGATACAGTGTACTCAATTTATTGGTATTATGTAAAAGATGAGACGCATACAAACGGAACAGCGTACAATATTAGGCAACAAGTATTAAATCCTACACGTAATGATTATGCAAACCTTCCAGTTGGCAATTACAAAGTTATTCTTTTTGATGCGAATGGTTCAATCTTTAAAACAGTGAATATTACAATTGTTCCATCATCTTCAACAGAAACAGGAACAATTTCAACAGATAAGACAAGCTATGAGTTTGGCGAAACAATTATGGTTACAGCAACTTGTCCAACAAATGCTGGTTCATCAACATACTGGGTGGGGCTTTATTTGGCAGATGAAACACCTTCAAACTCAGTTGTTTCAATCTATTGGTATTATGTAAAAGATGATACTCATACATCAGGCACAGCTTATAACATAAAACAACAAGAAAGCAATACAAGCCGTAGCGATTATATCAATTTGCCAGCGGGCAATTATAAACTTGTATTGTTTAATACTTCTGGCGAAATTGAGGCAACTACAGTATTTGAAATTACTGCTCCAACAGTGACAGAGCAACCAAGTGTGGATTCCGCCAACATCCAATATTCAGTTGGCGATGATGTTATGGTAACAGCAGTTGCTCCAAATGACGGAAAATATTATTGGGTTGGTTTGTATTTAGAATCTGACGATGTAACCACAACAAAATCAATTTATTGGTTTGAAGTGTCAACTCCAACAGATAACACATGGTTGTGTGTCCCATCTGGTCAACAATTAACAAATATCAAATTGGCAACAGCAAATGTTGAACGTGCAGATTTTATAGATTTGCCTGCTGGCAATTACAAATTTGTTTTGTTTAATTCTAGTGGCTATACAATCGCTGCAACATCATCATTTACAATCGTAGGTGCATAATGAAATATTTGGCAAAACAAATTATGAATTGTTTGCTGATTGCTGTGTTTATGATTGCGTCAATGTGTTGCTTTACCGCTTGCAAAAAAGATGAAGCAAAATACAGCAGTTTAATTGTAAGTAAATCAAATTATATGTCTGGCGAAGAAATCGTCATAACAGCATCCGGTGATGATGACGATTGGGTTGGTGTCTATCGTGAAAAAGACGATGTGAAAAATGTTGACCCAATTGCAAAATACAGTGTTTACAATGGCGGTTTCCTATCTGGACAAAGTTATATTGTTCAAAGGTCGGCAACATTCAGTGAAAGCAGACTTTCATTTAAAAATTTCCCAGCAGTGAAATACAAGGCAGTCTTATTTGGTTCGCAGGGCACAAACATAATATTAAAGACCGAGCATTTTGCTGTTAATAAAACAACTTTGACAAAACCAATTGCACCAACCAAGATGTCATACAATCCATCTTATCCAGGCTCTGGTTTGGCTGATGGTGTTTTAGATGTTGAATTTGATAAAGATAATTTCAATGCGACAGAATTATTGCTCTATTGGGCAGACGAAAATGGTATTTTACAGGACTGGACAGCATTAGCAAAAGTTAAAATCAGTTCCAATCCTTTCAAATATGAGTTTGTTTCTGGTTCAATTGTTCCGCCCGAAGCGACAGCAATTAGGGCGTACTCTATCAACAAACTTGGCACTAGCGAATCATATTGCCAAATTGATTTGCCTGAAAATTCGGGATACGATATGTCTGGCAATACTTTGACAAAATTTCAAGTTGTGTCTGATGTGCACATTGCTGTTAAAGACGAACATTTAGCAAGTTCAGATGCAAAAGAATTGCATGCAAGTCATTTAAAATCAATGGCAGAAGATATCGTTTCAACTTGTCCAACCAGTGATGCACTGATTGTCGTTGGGGATATTGCCAATTCAGGTCAAGAAAGTGAATGGCAAAAAAATGCGGAAATTTTAAATAGTGTGTCAGGATTGCCTTCAACATATTATGCAATTGGCAACCATGATTTATATAACGGAGCTTATAACACTCAAATAGGCTATTTCTATAAATATGCAAATGTTCAATCTGTGTATTATGAAAAGGAAATTAGTGGTTTTCATCACATCTTCTTGGGGTCAGAATCTAATAATAAAAGTGGTGTGGATGCAGATTTGACAGACACTCAACTTGATTGGTTCGAAAACAGGTTGAAAGCAATAACTAGTGAAGAACCAACCAAACAAATATTTGTGTATTTGCATCAGTCTCTTTACAACACAATTGCTGGCAGTTTTAAAGGTCAGGGATGGAATGGCGTGATGCAGGATCAGCGTTTGAGAGAGATTTTGAAAAAATATCCTCAAGTTTATATGTTCAATGGACATAGTCATTGGGATTTGAACAGTGTTGGTAATATGCATAACGCAACAAGCGATTTGCCAAACATTTTCAACACTGCATCAGTAGGGTATTTGTGGTCTAGTTATGATAATCCTACTGGGGAATATCTCCGTGGCTCACAGGGCTATTATATCCGTGTTTATCATGACAAAGTTTTGGTTCTTGGTAGAGATTTTGAACAGGGCAAATATGTTTCATCAGCTTGTTACGAAGCAAAAATATTCAAATAACAAGATAAATGACGGTTTAAGCTAAATTACAATAATCAAATTCAAAAATGCAATTTGCAATATCGTAAAAAAACAAGCCATATTGAAGTAAACCTATCAAAGAATACTTCATAATACGGCTTGTTTTTTCTATGGTGTGAATAGGCAGATTGTATAACAAACAAATGACAGGGGCAAACATAATCAAAATTGAAAAACTAACAAAAGTAGGTGTAAAAGTATGAATTTCAATTTTATTCCGAGGTGATACAAGTTAGGAAATGCCATAAATAAAAGGGCTTTTGACTGGTAAGAAGTGGGTAGATTGGTATATTATGAGTATTGCGTTTTACCCGAGAAATCTTCATTTTTGTTCAATCTCGTGTGCTTTGGCACTATTCTGTCTCTTTTTAACCACTACCTTGCGTGCTTTTACTTATTTAATCTTTCTTATAATAAACTAATACGATATGATCTTTCATTTTTTCAGGGAAGATATTATATTTAACATAAAAATTTCTAATCAAATATTCTCCAATATCCCATAGTTTAGTTGACATGCCTTTGCCATGTGGGTTGGTAAACATTTTAATATTAAGTCTATACAGTCTTTCTATAATTCTACTAAGTTGACTAACTGCTCTTTTATTTTTCTTTGTAACTATTACTTTGTAATACCTTGGTTTGCCCATTAAGTTTCCAGCAAGATATTTTGCTAAGGCATATATGAATTGCTCAATTTCTTCTATGTGTTTATCTGCTAAATTTTTTATTTCCTTAGTTTTATCATCAAGTTTGGGTTCTAAATATTCATATTGGTCTATCAAATGTTGATATCCTTTTAAAAGTTGGTGAAATGTAGGGTAATCGTGCAAGCCCTTGAACTTTTTGAATGTAAAATAATACGCAAAGAATTCGGTCCAAAAATTCCACCCTTGTTGAATAATATAATCATTTATATTTGTTTGTTTAGATATTAGTGGGTTTATCTTGTAATATTTATTGTTCATGACATGATACATGTCATATATGTGACCTAACTCATGACATATTGATATTGCAATATCAAGCCCATTATCTCGGTCTATTCTTTCTAATGATTCTGAACCAAAGCATACAACATATTTTCCATCTTTTTGCCAAGTAGAATATCCACTGGTTATTTCTTTATTTACATAATTCACCGTCTTTTCAATATCTTTAATTCTAATTATCAAAACGATGTCAAAATCAAAGCTATATTCTACTATTGATTTCACTTGGTCAATTATATCTTCTTTATATTTTTCTACCAATGCAGTTTTTGTTGATTCATTTTCGAAAATTATCTCTTGTTTATATTTCACTTTATCATTCTCCACTAATATTTGAAGCAATTATATCATAATATTTGACATTTCTGCACTGAATTTTTTAAAAAAATTTAACAATACCTCTCCCCAAGTATATAAGCATTTTGAAATTTTAACATTCGTATTTCGTAATACCAATTAAAGCAAAATTAGTTTAATCTTGTTGTTTTGTGACAAAGCAGATATCAATGAATAAGAAAAAAACCACTAAATATAGTGGTTAGATTGTGAGCCTTCCGTGATTCAAACCCGGAACCAGAACTTAGTAGCAGGCTCAGAAAGGATCGCAATATTCACTCCATTTAACAAAGAAAAGCAAGTAAAATCAAGGGTCTAGCGTATTTAAAAATCAAAATTCTATTAAACAAAAAACACTTTTTTAACCTAATTTTTGTAACACTTTTACAGATTTTGGCTTGTTTTTTAATTTATAACGATATCGTTAATGTTAAATTTATATATGATGTTTTCGTATGATGTATCAGTGAATCCCTGCAACTCCAATTCAAAATAGATATTTCCGTTGCTAAAATCAATATCTGAATATAACCAATAAATGCTATTAAAAATTTTAACGTCATCGACTAATTTTTCGCAGGCAGAATTGCTGTTAGTTTTGATTTTTACAACAAAAGGTTTATCAACAGCTAAACAACCAAGCATACCATCTGGATTGAGTGAAATTGAAAGACTATCCTCATCAATATAAGCATCAGTGATTTTCGCATCATGACAACCATCACAGCAAAAATATCTTATTCCAGGAGAATTTTCAATAGTAGAGATGATTGAATTTGGGATAGTATTTTTTTTTTGCGCATATAAATTCAATAGTGCGTCATTGTCTTTATTGAGATATAAGTTATAAGCTTTTTCATTATAATATTTAAGTTGATGATGAGAAGAAAAATATCCACCATTTAAGAAATCGTAGATATGGACCAATGTGCCGAGATTTTTCTCATCGTCTGCTTTCATGTGAGCATCATAACATATTTGTATTCTAATAGGTAGTAATTGTAAAAAATTTCAGCAAATATATTTTTTTGATATTATAAAAAATCATGTTTTGATTATTGAAAAAAATAAACGGACCGAATAAGCATAACAGAAAAAAAGACGCTTAATTGAGCGTCTTTTTTGTGGGATTGGTGTGAATAGGCAGATTTGAACTGCCGACCTATCGCTTAGGAGCCAACTCGAACGTTCGAATTAGGTTGGTTACAGCAAAAAATCGCAATTATTGTGAAAATTATACTTAAAATTGTGTAATAAACTCACTAACTTGCCCAACTTTTGCCATCTAAACACAGAACCTTTGAAATCTACGGTGCACAAATGGTGCACTTTTTCAAGATTTTATGTTTTGGGTGCATTTTCAACATTTTAACAACTATTATAATTTTTCTTTAAAATTAAATCGCTAATATATTAGCATTTTATTGACAATAATAAATAAAAGTGCTAAAATATGAGCAGTATGAAAAATAAATATGATTTAAACAATTTTGTCCACACACTAACAGAACAAGGTGTTTTAAGTGGAATAGTAGAAAGAGTTAAAGAAAGACGAAAAGAACTAAAACTTACACAACAAGAACTTTCGCAAAGATCTGGTGTAAGTTATGCTTCAATTAGAAGATTCGAAAGTACTGGGGAAATATCTTTCAACTCACTTTTGAAGATTGCAAGTGTATTAAATGCCCTTGCAGATTTTAACATGCTTTTTGGCAATGAGCAAGTTTCAGACTTAAGGGAGTATTAAGATGAATATTGAAGAAGTGAAAAAATTAAATGTTAAGTATAATGGAAAGATTGTTGGTTACCTTGCTGAATTAAAAAATGGGAGCATAGCTTTTCAATATGATGATGAATGGTTAAAAAACGGATTTTCAATTTCGCCAATTTCATTGCCTTTATCAAATAAAATTTATGTGAGCGATAAACCAACATTCAATGGTTTATATGGCGTATTTTGGGATTCATTACCAGATGGCTGGGGCGAACTTTTGGTTAGACGAATGCTAAACAAATATGGAATCAACTTTGATAGACTCTCTCCACTTCAAAAATTATCTATAATAAACAGGAATGGTTTAGGCGCATTAGAATATGAGCCAAATAAAAGTTTAGACACGGCAACTGAAAACTACAATCTAGATGAAATTGCAACTGAGGCTGAAAAAATACTAAACGATGATGCTGAAAATGTTGACCTAGATAGTATTTTTAACCTAGGTGGATCTAGCGGTGGTGCAAGACCAAAAGCACATATTACCTATAATGATGAAGAATGGATAGTAAAATTTCCTTGTCAAATAGACCCTAAAAATATTGGGGAAAAAGAATTTAATGCCAACCAACTTGCAAAGAAATGTGGGATAAATGTCAATGAGTTTAAATTATTTGATTCTAAAATTTGCAGTGGCTTCTTTGGAGCAAAAAGATTTGATAGAATAGAAAACAAAAAAATTCATATGATATCATTATCTGCACTACTTGAAACAACTCATAGATTGCCAAATCTAGATTATGGACATTTATTTCAAGTTATTTGCAAAATAAGTGCTGACAGAGAAAATGATATGTATGAGGCTTTTAGACGTATGTGCTTCAATGTCTTCTATAAAAACAGAGACGATCATAGCAAAAATTTCTCATTCCTATATGATGAAAATCTTAAAGGATACAAATTGTCACCCGCATACGATATAACATCCTTACCAAATAAGCCAGAACACGAAATGAGTGTTAACTTAAACGGTAAGCCAACAGAAAGTGATTTGATGCAAATTGCTCACGATTTTGGGCTATCCAAAAAGAAATGTGAAGAAATAATCGCAACAATAAAAAATACTTTAAAAGGAGCATAATAATGAAAAATTCAGCAGAGTTAGAATGCGAATATCAAGAATTTATTGCAAAATTTACAAAATCTGCAAAAGATTTTAACAACGATTTGTCAAGACTATCTCCAGAAAACAAACAACGATTTGAAAAGGAGTTTAAAAACCTGGTAAAATTAAATTTGCCAAATTTAATCAATTTTATTAAGAATTCATAAACAACTTTTTACAAATGTTAAAAGTAATCTCAACAATACGGTCAATTTGTAGGTTTACAAGTTGACCTTTTTCTATGTCTAAATTAAAATACTCTCGCCATTTTTCTTTTGAAAAATCTTTTACGAAATTATCTTCTAATTCGCAAATTTTAGTTAGTTGCAGTTGCTCTTCTGCACTGAGTTTTTCGTTTTCTAGTGTATCTTTTACTAGTTGCAAAACGTGGTTCAACTTTTTCACCTCCATTTGAAATTATAGAAACATACTTGGCATAATCTTCGCCATCACTGTAAACTAAAAGCATAATATCGCTTTGTAAACAACAAAACATAATTACGTGAAAACAGCCCTTGTTATCAATATACATTTCGTGTTTATGTGCAACGATATTAGGGTTATCTTCTAGCAAATGTTCCCTTAAATATATAAAAGAATCTCTTGCCAAATATACCACTCTTTCAACTACATACTTGGTTTCAAAACCATCACGCTTATCAATCTTGTTTCTTGCTAATCTTGCATTAGAAACATTACAAACAAATCTTGCTTTCATATTATCTCCTAGAATAAAACGGATAGACCACAAGCCTACTAAGGTTTAAGTTTATCTTAGTTTAAAAACCTCTTTGCAGATATTGTAGGTATGAATTATGTTTTCTTCAATATCTAGATTGTGAAGTTTGTATATACTTGACAACAATTCATCAAAGATATGCTTTTGCTCGGCTGACAATGTTTCAACGAAATCAGCCTTAATGTGTTGAATATCAATGGTTTGCCTAAAATATTCTTGTGAGTTTTTGAAACTCATATTTACAAGTTTAACAATCTTTTTCATAGACCACCTCCAAGGTGTTTGTGTTTTACCGTAAATATGTTTCTTTTGCAAGTCATTTTGGGGAATATACGATTTGCTCCAGAAAATACAATTTTGTTGCATTAACTGGAGAGAATAATTTTTTGACTCAATTTTTAAGCGATAATAATTTTCTTATAAAATCTTGTAAAATAAATACAATTTACAGATTTTTTATGTTATAATGAATACATCAAAACTTCTCATAGATGTTAACTATGTGTTATTAAAGGAGTAAAAATGGCAAGAGAAAAGAAAGAAAAAGAAGTAAAACAAGAAAGTTTAGAAAGCGTTCTTTGGGCATCTGCAAACAAACTTCGTGGTGGTGTTGCGCCTTATGAATATATGAATGTTGTTCTTGGCCTTGTTTTCTTAAAATATCTATCTGACAGGTTTGAAGTTAGAAGAAAACAGCTTATTGAAGAAAGTGACGGTTTTGAAAACGATCGTGATGCATACGAGGAAGAATTGGTTTTCTGGATTCCAGAAAAAGCAAGATGGAGTTATATTACAACATTTACAAAATCTCCAGAAATAGGAAAAGTTCTCGATGATGCTTTTGTAGAAATTGAAAAAGAAAATCCATCATTAAAAAACATTTTACCAAAAACCTATTCTAAGCTTGAAATAGATAAATCCGCACTTGGGGAACTTGTTGATCTGTTTACAAATAAACTTGACACAACAACATATCAAGGTGATTTGTTTGGAAAGGTATATGAGTATTTCCTTGGCGAATTCTTCAAAAGTTTAGGGCAAAAAGGTGGAGAATTTTATACTCCAAGATGTATTGTTGAATTGCTTGTTAATATGATTGAGCCATTTAAAGGTAAGGTTTACGATCCTGCATGTGGCTCTGGTGGTATGTTTGTTCACTCTGCAAAATTTGTTCAAGAGCATCAAGGAAATATTGATGCAATTTCAATATATGGACAAGAAAAAGAAGCCAATACATGGCGTCTTGCAAAAATGAACTTGGCAATTCGTGGTATTGATGCAAATCTTGGCTCTTCAAATGCAGATACATTTCATGATGACAAACATCCAACACTTAGAGCTGATTATATTTTGGCAAATCCACCATTTAATATAAGTGATTATGGACAACCAAAATTGTTAAATGATCCTAGATGGATATATGGAACACCTCCTGCAGGCAATGCTAACTATGCATGGATACAACATATTATTTCCAAACTTTCACCAAATGGCGTTGCTGGTTTCTTACTTGCAAATGGTTCATTATCAACATCAGGCAAAGAAGAATATGCGATAAGAAAAGCAATGCTTGAAGATGGCATTGTTGACGCAATAGTCACTCTCCCAACTCAATTATTCTCGACTGTTGCCATTCCAGTATGTGCTTGGTTTTTAAGAAAGAATAAAGCAAATAAAGGCAGAACTCTTTTCATAGATGCTCGCCAAATGGGTGAAATGATTGATAGGAAAACAAGAGTTCTTACAGATGAAGAAATTCACAAAATTGCAGATACCTATCATAATTGGTTGAAAAATGAAAATTATGAAGATATTAAAGGTTTCTGTAAATCAGCAACCATTGAAGAAATTAGAGAAGCTGACTATTCACTTGTTCCTGGCAGATATGTAGGTATTGACAACTCTAACGAAATGACACCAGAACAAGTTGAAGCAGAAATCAAAAAGCTTAAACTTGAACTAAAAGAACTCTTTGCAAAAGATAAAGAAATTGATGCAAAACTAATGGAAATTTTAAACAGTGACGATTAATATTTACTATGTG
>DHNC01000032.1 GCA_002406115.1 Christensenella sp. UBA4626 | reverse complement strand
AAAAATAAAAAATTTAATTAAAATATTAAAAAATACGTTATTTTTATCAATTATTTAATATTTTTTCGTTTTATTGTTTATTGTTGAATTTTTCAAAGCACTACAAACAAACATTTATTATATATACAACCAATCAAACGGATTTATAGAAAATAAACGAATTCATCCCGTCGCATTTCAAAAAAATGTTAATACATTAACAACAAAAAAAATCCCAAATTGCTTTGGGATTTTTTTAACTTCAAACCAGAATCTTTAAGATTATTGATTGTTTTCACCATTTCCTTGACGGTCACGGATTTTTTGAAGAGTTGTATTTGCTTCTTCCAAATCTGCTTCAAGTTGAGAGATTTGTTCTTCCAAAATGTTGTTTGTGTGTTCCAAGATTGGGAATCTATCTTTGTTTGCGTTGATAACTTCTTCGCAATGATTTACGCTCAATCTCAAACCGTCCAACAATTCAAGTTCGTTTGCAAGTTTTTCTGCTTTTTCTTTGTCAATATCAACATAGTTGTTTACGCCATACAAAGCAACTTTTTTCTTAGCAACAATTGCTTCTTTGCGGCGAAGTTTTGTTTGATATCTGTCAAGGTCGTTCATCACTTTTTTCAAAGGACGATATTCTTTCATATTTGTTTTGTAATCTTTCTTAGCGTTTTTAAGACGTTCTTCCAAAACTGCGATACGTTTCAAGCATTCATCTTCTGTCATATCAATTGTTACAACTTCGGTTGTTGCAGGTTGTTCGCTTAATTGTTTGTTAAGTTCTTCCAACTGAGCGGTAAGTTCTGCAATACGTTTGTTTGCATCTTCAAGTTCCTTGTTTGCTGTGTCTTTTTCAGCATCTTCTTTCACTTCTTCTGTTTGTTCAACAGTCTCAGTTGTTTCTTCGCTTGTTTCCTCAGTTGTTTCTTCTGCTTGTTCAGTTTCTGAAACTTCTTCTTGTTCAGCAACTTGTTCTTGATTATCTTCGGTTGCTGTTTCTTCTGTTTCTTCACTTTCCTCTTCGGTTTCCTCTTCGGATTCAGTGTTGTTCAAAATGTCATCAATATTGTATTGTGCCAAAATTGGATTTTCTTCTTCTTCCAAATTGTCAACTTTTTCTTTTTCTTCATCAACAACTTCATTATTGATTTCATCAATCAAGTTTTGGATATCCAAATCATCAACAGGTTCTTCGGTTTCCTCAGCCTTTTCTTCTGACTCTTCAACTTTTTCTTCGGTTGTTTCTGTTTCTGTTTCTGTTGGTTCAGTTACTTCTTCTGTCTGTTCGGTTTCTACAACTTCAGTTGTTTCTGGCTCTTCATCAACAGTTTTTTCAACAACGATTTCACTATCTTGTGCAGTTTGCTCTTCAGTTGTTTCATTTTCTTTTTTAAGGCGATTTTCAATTTCATCTAAATCAGAATCGTTTTCTTCAATCAATTTATACAAATCGTCTTCTGTGTTGCCTTCAACCAAAGATTTCTCTTTTTCTGCTTTTGCTTCGTCGATTGCTTCAAAATTGTAATCAGCTTGTTTTGTTTGTTCAGCCAAAGCCTGTTGTTGCTTATATTGTGTGTAATCCATAACTTCTTGTTTTGGTTGTTTTGTTGTGCGATCTTCGTTGTCAAATGCCCCAATAATAACATGACCCAAGAAAGCAATTAAACCACCAACAACAACTACGATACCTATAATTGCTATTACTCCTAAAAGTGCTTGCCATTCCATAAAAAATAAATCTCCTTTTGTTTGACTTGCCATATTATATCTCATTGATTTATATTTTTCAATACCTTTTTTGAAAATTTTTTAAAAAAAATTAAAAAATACGGCATTTTTTATGCAATTTTATGCAAAAATCAATAAAATTCTACAAATTTTTATATTTTTTATAATTTTTATAAATCAACAACTTTCATTCGCACCCTCTTTAAACTTTAAAAAATCGCCGTCGCACGCATAAAAAAAGAAACTAAAAAGTTTCTTTTGCTCAAATCAATAAGGTTGATTAAAACTTAAACAAACCTAAAATTGATTTCTTAACCCTTTCGGATAATGGTTTTTAAACTGCCCATTTGCCAATTTAAATCCACCAACTGGACAGCCTGACAAAATCACCGCACCATATCCATCATCCATTTCGACTGTTAAAGTTTCACCTTTTAAATATCTTAAAATTTCATTGCAAGGATAGTTCAATTCCAATTTGTTTTTAAAGTTTCTCCCAAAAGCGGTGAACAGGTTATGGCAAGGTTCGAAACGTTTGTTCACAATTTGCCCCACTCTGACGCCAATCGAATAATAATTAACTCCCTTTTTTAAAGCGGACAAATCTTTAACACAATATCCGAAATCCCCATATTCAAAGCAACTGCCCGTTTGAGTGCTTAAATTTTTTCTTAAAAATTCGTTTGCTGAAGAACTTTCTTTCAACTTCAAATTTCCGTTTTGCAAATTTTTGTTTTGTCCATTCTTTTTCAAGACCGCAACAAATTGCCCCTCACCACGAACCTTGTGCGGATACATCCTGACAGCCTGTGGCAAATCCACGCCTCTTGGCAAGCCCTCACAAATATTTCCAATCGGATAATCAATATTTACTATCGAATAGTCAAACTCTTGGCAAAACTGCTTAACCACTTGCTCATTTTCCTCAACAGAATAGGTGCAAGTTGAATAAATAAGCGTGCCATTTTGCTTTAAGGTCTTGTCCGCACAGGCGAGGATTGAAAGTTGTCTATCCGCACACATCTTTGGCAAATTTTCGTTCCATTCTTTAACAACTTGCTCACCACGGCGGAACATCCCCTCGCCGCTACAAGGTGCATCCACCAAAACTACATCAAAATAATTTCCATATGCCTCTGCAATGTTTTGAGGTGTGTCGTTTGCTATCACGACGTTGTCAAGCCCCATTCTTTCAATATTCGAAAACAAAACACTGCACCTAGAATTGTTTATCTCATTACTAACCAAAACTCCGTTTGGAATGCGGTTTGCAATCTGAATTGACTTCCCTCCAGGAGCGGCGCACATATCCAAAACTTTTTCGTCACCCACAAATTTGTGAGCATTGACAGTAAACATCGCACTTGGCTCTTGAACATAAAAAGCACCAGCATGATGCAGAGGATGTTTGCCCAACTTTGTGTTTACATAAAAGCCATTCGGCTCGTAAAAAATTGGCTCAATTTCAAAATCCGCAATTTGTTTAAATTTGCTTGTTTCAATCTTATGATTGTTTACAAAAATTGCAGACTGTTTTTCTTTTGAAAGTGACTGTTTGAAACACTCAAATTCGTCCCCTAGCAAATTTTGCATTCTATCCAAAAAGGGCTTTGGAAACTGCACTGCTTCCACTGCTTTTTCCACACCGCTATTTTGCGTTTTTAAATATTTATTTTTGCTCATACGTTCCATATTATAGCAGATATTGCTTAAAACATCAAAAAAACATTGCAAATTCTTGATTTTTTTTCCATTTTTATCTAAACTATACTTAAAGAAGGGGTTTATGCAAAGTTTAGATATTATACGTCAAAAAAGACGTTTTATTATGTTTAGCCAAAAAACCAAAGCGGCCGTTTTGGAATTGAATGCATTTTTTGATAAATATGCCATGCATTTTGAAGACAAAATCAAAAAATCATTCACGTATTACGACACCGCAGATTTTGCACTTTTAAAATCAAACATTGTGCTGTTCAAAACTCAGATTGGCAACTTTTGTGAATTGAATATGGCAACGGAAAAAGTGAGTTCAACCAGCAGGCTGACTTACCGCTCCACCTACAAGCATTTTAGCAAACTTATCAAGCCACATGATAGCCTTATGAAACACAAACAATTTTTGATTGATAATTTCAAAAATATGTTCTTATCCGGCGTGAATTTTGACCCAGAATTTTTGATGCAAAAACTGCAACCTGCCTACACTATTCAAACGGTGAGTGAGGAATATAAAAGCACAAACGGCATCGGATTTAAAATCACATATTCGTTTGACAGAGATTTGTACACCAACCATTTCACTGGGATACAAACCGAAGCAAATATTTTGACAATCTATCAACACAGCAACGAGTTGACCGACCCTTACCTTGACGACTTGATAAGTAAACTCACAAGGTATTGCAAAGAACTCACCCCTACATCTGAAACCAAAATTATGATTGCACGTGAATTGACTGCAAAAAAATTGGAACAACTTGACAAATTGAAGATTGAAAAAGAAAAACAAAAACGAGATAAGGTTTTGGAAAAGAAAAATAAAAAATAAATTAGTTTTCTGCCAACGCACATAAATGTATAATAAACCAATTTATTTCGCTGACGCTCATAAATTTGATTTGTTGTTTATTACAAAAAAAACGGACGCATTTGTCCGTTTTTTTTGTTTGTTCAACTGATGATGAATTTGCAAATCATATTACATGATTGTCAATATATACTCACTGCCATCATAAGTAATTTCAAATAAATGTCCAGTATCATCACTCCATGAGCTGCTATCTTTTCCAAAGACTGCCATTGCCAAATCTTCTGCAGTATCGTAAATTGTGTCAGTAGTTATAATCCATGACCCAGCATAGATTTGAACTGTTTCACCAAATATTGAAGTTTTAACAATATGGTCTTCAACCGATTTCAAAGTTACGCCAGTAGGCAAAGTTAAAGCCAAAGGAGATTTTATAACTGGTGTAAGGTTGACAATTTGAGCCGATGCGGAGATTGTGTAGACACCATTAGATTGAGAGATATTGCTATCGTTATCACCAACTGCTGTTTCAATTGTTGTGCCATCTGCGGCAATATAAGAATATTTAACGCCCATAAGTACATCGCCGTTATTAAGTTGAGATGTATCAAGTGTTGCTTTCCAGCTTACGCCTTTACGAACAATCACTGATGTATACAAATTTTGATACACATCGGATTTTGTTGCAATGCCGTTTTTTGCGTCCAACAAATCCACGCTTGTCCACCCAATATTGATGTCATCGGATGATTTGCTTGATGTCAAAGTTGTTTCATATGCTGTGAAGAACTCAACCTCAATGCTGGTTGCACTTGTGATTTTGTGAACCGCATATTCGCTGTCAGAATAACTGATTTCGCTCTTCAAAGGCATATTGCCTTTCATTTTTTCGTTTACTAAAATGTTGTACAATTCATAAACATTTTTGCTTGCCGCACTAGGTTTAACGCTTGTGATAACAAAATAGCAATTTTCACCAATTTCAACCGTAGTTGAGCCGTCAACTGTGATTGTCTGAATAGGTGTGCTTGTTGCAAGGTTTGTATCCAATCTATATTCCGCAAAACTATATGACGCTGCACTGTCAGATGGTTTTGTGATGTTGATAGAAACAGAATATGTTTTTTCAAATGTTGCGGCGATTGTTAAGTCTGATTTAATCACGCCAGAACTTACGCTATAACTAACAAATCTTGCACCAGAATTTGCGGTTGCACTTACTTCTGTTGAACCAACTGTAAGTTTTTCACTAGCAACTCTATATTCTGTGCCATAATCCACTGTCAAAGTGCTTGCACTCACTGAGCCCAAACCTGCACTCGTATTGCTTACAGTGATTGTCACAGTGTATTGAATAATGCTCCATTCAGCCGTCAAACTGATGTCGCCATAACTGTTTGCAGGTATTGTCAAGGTGTTGCCCGAAACGCTTGCATGGCTTGTGCTTGGTTGAGAGATGTTCCATTTCAAATTGTAGCCATCTCGCTTTGCCAAGATTGTGAAAGTTTGTGCTTCATTTTGGCTTGAAACATTGTATTTTGTTGGGTTGTTTGCATCTGCCTCACCCTCACCAACATTGATAGTGATATTGTATGACCTTGTTGTAATTGTAAGCACTGCACTTAACACTGTTTTTGCAGGCGCATTGTGGTTGCTATCAGCCACAAATTTTGCCCAAACTGTGTGTTCGCCAACTGTTGAAAATTTAGGTGCTGTGCTGCTGAAACTGCCATTTTCGCTTGTTGAATATGTCACACTGCCGCCAGTTGCTTGTGCAGTGATTGAATGTTCAGCACCGTCAAATTGAACTGTTGAACCTGTGAATGTGAACGAGCCGTCAACCTTGTTGATAACCCAATTTACGGTTTTGTTTGCGGTTGTGTTGTCGCTCCAAATATAATTTTTGTTCAATGCCAAAACTATATCATATTTGCCTGCGTTTGTTGCAGATTTAACTGTTCCGCTTTCAACAATTGTTGTGCCGTTTGGCGCTGAATATTGATGTTGAATTTCTTTGCCAGTGTAATTGTAAGATTTAACCGGACTTGATGGAACAGCCACTGTTGCCTTTTTAACTTCAAAACTTACCACACTTGTGGTTTCGGCGTTATAGTTTGCAGATTCTGCGATTGTTGCTTTGATGTAATAAACGCCCGCATCCAAACTTGTTGAGGTGATATTTGCCCATGTTTTGTATGTGCCAGTTTCAATTTCGCAATAACTAAAAGTTACCGCTGCATTTTCTGGATTTTTTGAAACAGCCGGACTGCTTACAACCCCGCCATATGTGTAGCCATCCATAGACACTGTTGCATTTATATTCGCTTTTTTGATTGTCCAAGAAACGGTCTTTCCTGTGGTTGTGCCGTCAGACCAAGTGTAGTTTGCTTTTGGTGTGAATATTGCATCATAATTGCCAGCATTTACGCCTGATGTTTGCCCAGAAATTGACAATTGTTGAGCATCATAGTTGCTCCAAGTTGGGCTTTGTGTTCCCTCATCGTATCTTAAATCGCCAGATTGGCTAGGAACAACTGAAATTTGAGCGCTCTTGATTTCCACTTGAACGCTGCCGGCTTTTGCTTTGTGATTGCTATCACCAACGCAGTACCAATAAACTGTGTAACTGCCCGCATTTGTGCCAGTTATTTTTGTTATATCTGTTGTGCCAGAAGTGTAGTTGTTTGCATTCAAACTTGTTGTGGTGGAATAATAAACATTTCCTTGTGCATTTTTTACGCTGACCAATTGTTGTGCTTGACCGTTGTATGTCAATGAATTTGCAGATACAACGATTGTGTTTTCACCCGCAGTTACAACAACTGATGTGGTTGTGGAATAATCGTTGTAATTTGTCATGTCAGTAAGTTTAACATATATTGTAATTGAACCAGCGCTCATCAAACCTGGCATCAAGTTTGAAGATACGCCAATTTTACCTACGATTGTTTCGCCATAATTTGCAGTATTCCCTGACAAAACTGTCATTGCAACTTTTGGTGTTATTGTTGCGTAATAGGAGGTTGTGCCGTCATATACGCCCGAACCCGCCAAAATTGTTGCCACTGAAGTGAGGTCTGAGATCGTTGCCTTGTAAATCGCTGTTGAAACCACGCCAGATGTTGCAAGATAATTATTGTTGCCAGTGCAGTAATAATAGATTGTGTAACCGCCTGCGTTTACTGCTGTTGGCAAGTCGGTTGAGCCGTCTTTTGCATAGTTGCTTGCGTCAAGTTGTGTGCCTATTGCAAAGTAGACATCCCCTTGTGCATTGCTTATTGTAACCAAAGTCAATTTGCTGCCGTTATATACCGCGGAGTTGCTTGAAACAACCAAAGTGTTTGCAATCTTTTCAATTGTAAAGGTTATTGTTGCAGTTTTTACTGCCCCGCTATTGCTGTCGGTTGCTTTAATTTCAAAGGCATAAAGCCCTGCTTGTGTTGGCAAACCTGAAATTGTGGTGTCACTCAAACTTAAACCATAATATTTGCCGCTATTTGCTGTTACTACTGTGCCGTTGTTTGTCACTTTTTCGATTGAGTAAGTATAACTACCTGTGCCGTTGCTCGCACCTGTAAATCCTTGGCTATATTCTTGGTTAAATACACCATTTTCTAATGTTTGATTGTCAAATATCAATTCGTTTGCAGTCCAACGAGCAGTGATTGTTGCTGCTGCGTCGAATGTGGTGTTTTCATCAACTTTTTTGCCGTCAGAAGTGTACCAACCAGCAAATGTGTAGCCCTCACGTGTAGGTGTTGGCAAGATTGAAATTGTTTTTGTTACGCCGTCCAAAATAAAACTATCATTAACCACCCAAAATCTTAATGTGTCGTCGCCAAAATGTTTTGCAGTGTCTTTTAAATACGCTACGCAAATTGAGCCAGAGCCTGAAATTGGGATTGCAAATGTAATAATATTTGCTGAACCGCTGCTGTGGAAGTGCTTGAACACCAAACTTGTGTCAGCATATGTTGTGTTTGCGTCAAACGACATATTTGGATAACTAAACATGCCATAGTCAAAGTCATCTTCGCCATAGCTGCTTGCTTGAATGATGATTTGAGTGGCAGTGTTGGTGTTGTATCTAATGTGTGCCCTAGCCATGCTTCCATTTTCACCAACGTTGGTGTTGCTATACATATCGTCGCCCAAAGAACGAGCAAATCCATAACTATCATTGCTTACGCCCCACCATGAAATTGGCAAGTCGCCGCCGTTTGGATCAAGGCTGATTGTATAGTGATTGGATTTCCAAACCGCATACAAATTGTCATTTGTATTAAACACACTTGATGAGTTTGCTGCATAATCCACACTATCCGCTTGTTCGCTTGTTGACCAGCCTTGGAATTCGTAGCCAGTTGCGCTAAGTGCGTCTGCCATTGTTATTGTTGGATTTTTAACAACAACCTTGTTTGAGGATAAATCGCAGTTATAGTATGTCAATGTTGTTTTAACGCCGGTTGAATTTGCCGGGGTCACACCGTGCAAAGTTTTGTATGTCAAGGTTATGGTTGAATTTGTTGTTGCCAACCAAACCGCATAGTACACAGCCTCCGCTTTTGCGCTAGAAACTGTTGCAATGCCACTGTCCAATGTTGAACAAGTATCAATCAATTCTGAATTTGATGAAGATAGAGGCAAATTGTTCACATCTGCCACATAGCCCACAAAATCATAGCCAGAACGTGATGGAATATACACTTTGTAAGTTTGAGTGGTAGAGCCTTTTACGCCGTCCGGAATGATTGTTGTTGAAACATAACTTGATGTTGTTGACCTCATTGACAATGTCTTTGAAGTGTTGTAATTGTAGTAAACTTGATCGAAATACACGCTGCTTTGGTCGCCGGATGTTGCCAAGTTGCAGAACTTCCAAGTCCTAAGCCATACTGCGTAAAATTCGGTTGTTACACTGCTGGATTCGGATTCAACCTCTGTTGTGGTTTGCCCAGCAGAATAGTTTGCTGATGTTGTGTCAGTTTTTGCATATCCGCTGAATGTGTATCCACTTAAAACCGCATTTGTGCGGACAAATTTTTGGATTGCAGAGTCTTGTGCTGTTTGGCTGGAACCATCACTGCTCCTTACCGAAGATAAGCTGTAATTGTAATAAGTGGTGATTGTTGTTGAGGATGTATCTGAGTCATTAAATTTCCAATTTTTGTACCATACAATGTAGTAATCCTGTGATGCATTTGGAACTGCTATCGTGGTGGTCAAAGTAAATTGCCTTGACGTTGTGGCAGTTGTACTATTGCTTGAAGCCCACCCAGACATTTCGTATCCAGTCATAGTAGGATTTGTTACTATTGCATAGCCGTTGCTTTCAGTGGCACCATAGAAAATAGCCAAATCAATGCTATTTTTAGTAGCGTCTTCATCATCAGTCCTTCCGGCAAACAACGCATTGCTATCAAATGTGCAAACGCCGCCATTGTCGTAGTCATTTCCACCAGGTTTATAGCCAGAACCGAACCCTTTGCCATACAAAGTTATTTGTTTCATCCACATTGCGTAAAGGGTGACATTAAAATCATCACTATATGTTAAGCCTACTGCATAACTATCCCCGCTTGCCAATGACCCTTCTGCTACAAATTGGTCATATGTCGGTTTTGCCCGTTTTGCCCATCTATAGAATGAATAACCTGTCCTTGTAGGCTTTGTTGAAGATACGGTAACGCCTAAACCGCTCATGTTTCCGTTGCCAGCATTCAGTATAACAACTTGAGTTTGAGAACTTGGTGTCCCAGTTCCGCCATTCGCATTATAATTCACAGTTAGAGTTCGTGAGAAAAGTGCATAGTATGAAGGAGCCGCAGAATATAGCCCTGGATTTACAGTGTCACCTGCGTCGTATGAACTTGTAAAACTTGTTGTTGAAGTTGTATAACCATACCCTGTCCAATTAGTTATCTCATTATTAGAAGAATCATATACCCCACCAATTGTTGGCAATGTAAAATAGGTGGTTGTTGAACTTGTAAACTCATAATTACATTCTTGTGTGTAAGGAGCATGGCTTGCTTGGTAATTGTAATTATTGTATACCCAAACATATCTGCTCCATACCGCATAATATGTTGCACTACTATATGTATTGTTGACCGCACCTGCATAATACTTTATGTTAAAATAATTGTAAGTGTTGTTTTTAAGGTTGCTGTCGTTTCAGTAGACCAACCATAAAGCTCCCAACCCAAGCCGCTATATCTACATGACGGTGTTGGAATTGTATCCAAATACTGAACTGTGTATGATGTTGTTGAATATGATGAGCCGACCGCTCCATGATACTTAAAGGTGCTTGCCCACAATCCGTAAGTGTTGTTGCCGCCAGTAGTGCCGTTTTTACAAGTATTGTTTTTGATTGTACCACCAGAATGTGTGGATGTACCATATCCGTAACTACCGTTGTTCTTTGAGGAGTTTACTCTATAAACGCCGCCGCCTTTGCCAGGTGCTGTGTTGTCATAGATCTTACCACTAGACATATAGAATGAGCCTTTAACGTAAACACCACCGCCATAACCATTACTATGTGTCGTATAGTTTTCGTACACATTAGCACCTTGGACTTTCACCATGTTGCCACCGTCGCTATCGTTATCGTTATCTGACATGAATACGCCACCGCCGTCGTAGTCAACGTAGTTTTCGTAAATTTTACAACCTGAACCAAGTGTTAATGTTGCATTACCCCAAGTGGTTATTGCTTTAATACCACCGCCTGATCCTGAATTTCCATAATCAGTACTTGAACCGTTAATTCGTTTGTTACCATGAATAGATATATTAGTAAACGTTGTACTGCGAAATCCACCTTTTCCATCTCCCCATGTCTTTTGGTTTTCTCCTCCTCCTTCATCTATCATAAAACTGATGCCATTAGACTTGCCAGTATATTTTGTGGACATTCCACGGATTTCTTCGTACTCTTGTTGGCTAGCTAAGTCGGTTATGGTTATGCCGCCGCCAATGTTGTTGCGGACAATCATGTCACCACCAAATTCGACATTAGTGTTAAGAACTGCTATACCACCACCGTCTTCCGCTTCGCAATTTTCAATAACGCCGCCTTCAAGTTTAAGCATGCCAGAGTCTGTTTTAGATGGGTCGCCCACTGTTGTGTGGATAACACACAAACCACCGCCGTATTTTGACATATTGTTTACGTTGTTGCAGATTACAACATTTTTGCCAAGTTGGATGTCATTACCCTCGGCGATAATTAAGCTGTTAGTTTTAAGGTTGTTTGCCTCAACCTTTTCTTTTTCACCATCGAATACAATCTTTGGAGAATCTTCATCCGCTTCTTGTGAGCCAAGTTTAAGTGAGGATTCAGTTGTGGATAAGATAAGTGTTTCAGGGTTGTTTTCGCCACGGACGATTGT
>DHNC01000033.1 GCA_002406115.1 Christensenella sp. UBA4626 | reverse complement strand
ATATAATATAATTATATAGTGAATTATAAACATCCTTATCTTAGATAAGGGTATTATAACAGCAATAAAAATTTTAGTCAACTAATAATTTTGCCGCCAACCAAACTCAGCCACTGATTGCTCCATCAAGTTCTTCCCCATTGTTTTTTACACCAATATTTATGACTGAACAAAAATTTAAACCACTAGAGCCTGTGTAATAACAATTTTTCACGTCGATTTTAACCTCAGCGGTTTCCTGCCTAGTAACTGTACCATAATATACATCAGTCACATAATCGGTAATTATTGTTGTAGTTTCTATGCAAAATGCACGACTAATTTCCTCACCAAACTCAAATAACGTTGTCGAAGTATGAGCGGTGCGATAGTCATAAGTATATCCTGCTTGTATTGGCTGAACGACCAATTTGGTTGTATTTGGTGCTCCGCTAAAGCCTGATACATTTACGACGCAATTACTGATTTTTGATGTAGTTTGGTCTACATCCGCCACAATCCCAGCAATTTGGCAAGTTTTCATAGTGCCAGTTGCCGAAATGGAGCCATTAAATACACATTTTGAAATTGAACTTTCTTTTCTTATTACCCCAGCAATACCACCTAGTCGATACTCTGCATCGGCATTAGCACTGCTCTCGTCCACTATTATCGTGGCTTTTGACTCGCAATCGTGTATGTAACAATTATCTGTGGCTGCACCTATTATTCCACCTGATATTATAGCGTTTGATATTTCAACATCTTTGCCAACCTTGCATCCATAAATATTATTATTTCCGCTTACGCATCCAACTATTGCCGCAGCGTAATATGGATTTGAAATGGTTGCATTATCCACAGCGACATTAGAAATATTACCGTTTAACACATAGCCAAACAGCCCAGCAAATTCATACATTGAAGTAGTTTGACTGACAAAGTTAGTTATACTATGATTTCTACCATAAAATTTACCACAAAACGGAATGGATAATTGCCCAATAGGTGTCCATGACATCCCGCCTAGGTCGATATCGTTGTCTAAATAAAAACTGCAATCATTATAGTTATATCCTCGATTGACATTTTGTGCTAACTGAGTCAAGTCATATTTGTTAGTTAAATGTGCCGATTGCAGGGCAGTGTTGTTGCTAAAAGTACCATATGATAAACTTGGAGTAGTTGCATTTTTTTCACCAGTTTTAAACGATATACCTAGTGAATCTGTGTAGGAAACAAAGATTTTTCCGTCGCCGTTGCCCGTCCAGGTGCTGAAACCAATATATTCATCTTCACTTGTGATAGTTTCGCCAGCATATAAATGCTGTTTTTTATAATCATTGCTACCATCATAGTTGGTGTTGCCATTATAACAATAAGCACCGGTAAAGGTTGTGCCAGAACCATTGCCAAAAATTGTCTTAAAAATATCCACATCTCCAGTTATGGCTTTAATATTAACATATCTTTTATCTGCGTCAAAATTACCTGTCCCATCATCACTATAAAAGTAAGATTGATATTCACCCTTTAAATATGCTTTGATTTGTTTCAATGTTAGATAAGCATAACAATTTCTATGAATAACCGTGACGCCCACATAAAGCCAATCCGTTTCCTTGCAACAATTTGATTCCACTTCAATCGAACATTCTTTGGCATTTCCCTCAAAATCCACAAAATTGATTTTTAAAGCAAAAGTGTGGTCCCAAGCAAAAACTGGTTGCACTTGTTTAGGCAACATGACGATGCAAAAAGAAATCGCCATCACAAAACATGTTATAAAAAGATAGCGTAAAATATTTTTTGCCCCCAAAGAATTTTTTGCCATATATTTTTTATTATACCCCCCCCCCTTGGAAATTGTCAAACAATTTTTCGGGATTGTGGATACTAAAAAATCATTGCAAAATTATCTTTCAACAAACGAGTTGCAAGGAGCTTTAGATTTTTCGCTGCCAACAAAAATGCCGTTGGAAAAACACTCGCCGGATTTGTTAAAAACGCAATCCTTTGCCTCGCAATGGATATTCATAGTTTTGCAATGATGGAACGGTGCCACATCGGGTTCGTGCTCAAACATTTCCTTAGAAACATCCGGCACAACTTTATCTTTATCTATGCATAAATCTGCACAGTCTGAATTTTTGTTTACATCCAAATTTTTGCGATTGCATTTTGCTTTTTCGTTATAAATGCAACTATATTTTCTGCACATTACGTCCATAAAAACCTCAAACATATTATTGTCAATTTGCCTTAATTTAAACGTCAAATGTTGTGGAGATTGTTTTATTTAAGTTTGACATACACTCCATTTTGTGATATATTTAGGTCAACAGGAGAAATTATGCGACAACCAAACAAGGAATATTTTAGAGAGACTATTAAAGTTTGCTCACAATTATCTAGCAAAATATCCGACAATAATTTCACCACCTATCTTGACGAATTGTATAGATGTGTGGAAATAAATTGGAGTGACTTTGACGCCGTTAAGGAAAGATGCGTGAAAGAAAAGAAACATTTTATTGACCAAGTTAAGCGTGCAATAAAAAAGGAAAAAAATCCTGAGCAGTTGGAAGAATTGCTTAACTGGTTTGAACTTAAAAGCACAAGCTGCATTGGCGACTTGACTACCGTCTATGAGGAAAAGAAATCTATGCCAAGGGTTCGTTTAGGAGGTTTGGATGAAAGTGATTTTGCTTAAAGATTTGAAAGGAAAAGGCAAGGCTGGCGATGTGATTGATGTCAATCCAAATTACGCAAGCAACGTGTTAATCCGCCAAGGCATTGCCAAGGAAGCCACCGCAAGTGCTTTGAACGACCACAAAGGTCAAGTTGAAGCAAAGGCATTCCACCATGGTGAAATGGTTAAAGAATACCAAGCGTTGGCAGACAAAATTAAAAACAAGGTTTACCATTTTACACTCAATGTTGGTGCAAACGGCAAGGCGTTTGGCTCAATCACAAAGCAAGAAATTTTAAATGCTTTGACTGCTGACGGCATCAAAATCGAAAAAGGACAAATTAAAGATTTTCCGTCAATCAAAAGTGTTGGCGATTACAAAATCACATTGCAATTGATAAAAGAAGTTAGCACAAGCATCATCGCAAGCGTAAACATAAAATAAGGGGTTAAATATGAAAAGAAAAATTTTGAGAGGTTTATGGTTAATTCCTCTTATTGCCGGGATTTGCCTTGGCATTTTTGGAATACAAAAAAAGATTGAAGCAAACAACATGACTGTGCCTGATATGAGTCAAGCCGGCTGGTTTGATGCGGAAGACGCTCGTTCAAAAGCCAATATGGCTGGCATTGCTATGATTTCAATCGGATTTGTTGTTTTGCCAATGATTTCAGTGTTTGTTGGAGTTTTTGCAAAACACGCAACCATGACACCAGAGGAACAAGCCGAAACCGCTGCAAAAGGTGTTGAAAGCGCAAAACGCTTTACAGAAAAGTTTAAAGAGTTGACCGGCGCCACTGGCAGTAACGACGATGAAGCACTTGACCCAACAAACAGCGAACGCAAAATAAAATATTGCTCATTCTGCGGCAGCGAAAATGAAAGCAGCGCAACAAAATGCACTTCTTGCGGTGCAAGTTTCCCAAGAAGATAAACGTAAAATTTAAATATGCAAAGCACAAAAAAACCACCAAAATTTCGGTGGTTTTTTTAACATCAAAATGTTTTTGCTTTGCCCAAATTTTAGTTGTATGCCACTTGTTTTTCGATATATGGAACAAGTTCGTCAATATTCAAGCGGATTTGTTGCATTGTGTCACGGTCACGGACGGTTACGGTGTTGTTTTCAAGTGTGTCAAAGTCGATTGTAACGCACATTGGTGTGCCGATTTCATCTTGACGACGATAGCGTTTGCCGATTGAGCCAGCCTCATCAAAACTAACCATAAAATGTTTGCTCAGTTCACGATAAACTTCCTCTGCTTTTTCGCTCAAATTCTTTTGCAAAGGCAAAACCGCAACCTTGTAAGGTGCGATTGCTGGGTGGAAGTGCATAACAACACGGGTTTCGCCGTCTTCCAACTTTTGCTCGTCATATGCTTCGCACATAACTGCCAAAGTTAAGCGGTCAGCACCGATTGAATATTCCACAACATTAGGAATGTATTTTTCGTTTGTGTATGGATCCATATAAAGCATGGATTTGCCGCTATATTGTTGGTGACGAGATAAATCCCAATCGCCACGGTGGTGAATGCCGTTAAGTTCTTCCCAACCGATTGGATACAAATATTGAATGTCGCAAGCGGCTTTTGCGTAGTGAGCAAGTTTGTCATGGTCGTGATAGCGTAAATGCTCTGGATTAAAACCAAGGCTCAACAAAAAGTCCATTGCCTTTTGCTTGTAATCAGCATAAAACTTCATGCTATCTTCTGGCTTGCAGAACCATTGATGTTCCATTTGTTCAAACTCGATTGTACGGAAAGTGAAATTGCCTGGGGTAACTTCGTTTCGGAAGGCTTTGCCAATTTGAGCAATGCCAAAAGGCACTTTTGCACGCATACTACGTTGAACGTTAAGGAAGTTTACAAATTCACCTTGCGCAGTTTCTGGGCGGAGGTAAATCAGGTTTTGGCTATCGTCAGTCACGCCACGAGAGGTGGAAAACATCAAATTGAAATTACGGATGCTTGTCCAATCGCATTTGCCACATTTTGGGCAGCAAACATGATGTTCGGCAATATATTTTTCCATTTCCTCGTTTGTCATAAGATCTGGATTGACTGTGCCCTTGCTGTGAGCCTCAATCAAATTGTCTGCACGGTGACGAGTTTTGCAAGATTTGCAATCCATTTTGGGGTCGGAAAAACTTGCAGTGTGGCCGCTTGCCTCCCAAACACGACTGTTCATAAAAATGTCCGCATCAATGCCAAAACTGTTGTGACTTTCTTGCACAAACTTTTTCCACCAAGCACGTTTGATGTTGTTTTTAAGTTCCACGCCAACTGGACCATAGTCCCAAGTGTTGGCAAGGCCGTCATAAATGTCGCTGCCAGGGAAAATAAGTCCCCTAGATTTGCATAAATTTACTATTTTGTTAAAATCTCCCATAAAATCTCCTTTTGGTTTTGCATAGATACAAAAATCCCTATGCAAAAAATCTGCATAGGGACGATAATTCATACCGCGGTTCCACCCTAATTGGTTTTTAACCCACTTTAAAACTTGTTTCGTAAGTCAGCCGAGTGCCATTTTAGCACTTCCAAGCAAATCGCCACTTTGCTTATTGGATTGCTATACATTATATAGTTACAATTATTTTAATCAAAACCAAAATTTTGTCAACAAAATCTTTTGTGATTTAGTTTTTCAAGCCGTCCTCTTGGTTTGCGCCAGATTCTGGAAGCGAAAACTCAACTGAATGGTCGATATCTGAATATCCTGCAATTTTTTTGTAATATTTATCTCTAACTGCAAAATCCGAGCATTTGTTGTACACGTTGTAATTTTGCCTTACAAATTGCTGCAACAAATCTATTTGCTCTGGCAATTTTGCTTGGATAGACTGCAAATATTTGTTTACGTCTTCGTTGATTTGAATGTTTGCCTCAGCAAGCACTTTTTTAAGTTTTACAAGATTTTTTATTGAAGCGATGATTTCAGCTAAGAAAGCGACATCGGTGGCATTTGCTTGCAATTTTGAATTGAGTTTTTCGCTTTCCAAAATCTTTTGTGCGGCAGCCATAATGCTTAAAACGTCAACATATGCTTTTAAGTTTGCATAATCTATCTGCAATTTGGCAATTTTTTGTTTGCACTCTGCCAACTTTGCAGATTTTTCTTGCAAGTCCTTGATTTTTTCATCGGCTTGTTCACGGATTTTTATAAGTTTTTCGTCTTGGTCGTCCGCCAAATGGGCTTTGACTTGTTCAAGTGTCTCCACCTTTGATTTGATTGCCCTATCTTGCTCAATCAAATCGGCAGATAAAACGGTCAAATTTTTGATTGTCTTATCCAAAATGGTTTTTGTGCCGTAAATATTTTTTGCCAAAATCTTTTGTTTAAGTTCTTCAAATTTTTCTTTGTTTAAAGCGTCGTTGTTTGTAAGGCTTTCAAACCTTTCAAGTGCCTCAACCGATTGGTTTACAATCTCTTGTTGCGTGTCAATAAATCGCTTTTTAAAATCTATATCCTCAGTTTGTGGAGGTTGAACTTGGATTTTGAATGTTTCCTTTTTCAAGGTCTGCCATGCTTGCTTAAATTCCTCATCTTCAATGTCAATTCCACTGTTTTTTGCCGCTTGCAATTTGAGTGAAATGATTTCAAGTGCTTGGCTGATTTGATCCTGATTTGAACTTACCATTGCTTGCAATTTGGCAATATTTTCTTCCACTTGTTGCTTGTGAGCGTCGCTCATATTCTTTGTGCTCAACAAATTTGAAAGTTTAGAAATTTTTTCATTGCAACTTGTCAAACTTTTGTTCAACTTCTTTATTGTGTCCACCAAAGCGGAAATTTCATCTTTTGTGGTTGTGTCAGCCTGAGTTGTTGCAACCTGGGTTATTGCCTGAACATGGGTTTGAAGTTGTTGAGCCTCTGCACCGACCGAAGCAAAATATTTGTCAATTCTATCTTGGTCGTCTTTTGTTAAATTATCCTTTTGCAAAAGTGACAACACAAGTTCAAACTCGTCAGTTTGTTCCAAATCCTTTTGCTGGTCAAGGTCGTTTTCTTTTTCCTTTTTGTCAATCATTTCACTAATCAACTTTTTATCTTGTTCCGCCGCCGTTTGTGCGGTTGGGTCAACTGGCTTAATCACTTTGCCGTTCACATCTTTAAATTCTGGACGGCACCATTTTGAACTGCCGTAATCCGTCAACTTGCCGATAGTTTCTTCAATGCTTTTGGCTTCGGAAGGATTGGCTTTCATGATGTCTTCAACCGATTTGTATTTTTTGTTGTTGTAAACATACATCATGTTTGTGCAATCAAAAGAAAGTTTAGACAAAATGCTGTTGTCAACTTGCCTGCTGTTCCTCAGCAATTCGTCGTTATAAATGCCGACCATCAAGCCTCTGACATAGTTCAAGAACTTCAAACAGCGTTCTTTTTCCGTGTTGTCGGCTGGGATGTCTTTGTGCGTCATAACATAATCTGACATCATGCTATCTCGCTCCAAAATAAGCCCTTCAAGTTCGGATTGCAACCTTTGCCTTTCGTTGCCGGTTGCCTTTTTAAGTTGTTTGTTAATCAATTTGATTTTATTGTTTTTGTCTGCCAAAAGTTTTTGATATTCTTGTGCCAAATATGCGTTTGTGCCGTTAATTTCCGCTTTGCCGTTCACAACGTGCAAACAACCTGGCAATTTTTGAGGTTCAAACGCTGCCTCGATACGCCTTTCAACGTCCATCAAAGCAATCATTGCAACATCAATATCCGCCCTTTCTGAAGGGTCAAAATTTGGTGCTTCAACATAACGAGGGTCTGGGTTATATATAGGTTGTGATGTGCCTCTTTTAATCCTTGCTTCTCTGTTAAACTCCCTTTTTTGCTCTCTATACTTCGCTTTTGATGCCGCCAATCTTCTATTGAAAACTTCGGTGAAATCTTTGGTTACTTTTGCCATTTCTGCCAACAATTCTTTTTCCGCATTGGCTCTGCTAAGTTCCATTGGATTTTTTACATTTGCAATTCTTGCTTTAGAGGCATTTTGTCGTATTGCATTCACAACATTTGCCACTGGGATTGACGCCAAAGCGCCGATGCCCGCCAACGGCAAAACTGGGAAAACAAACATGGACAAAAATCCTATTGGGCTTGCCATAAGTGAGAAGCACACGCCAGCAACACTTCTTGCCTCTTTGTTATACTTTTTGTTGGCTTTTTTGCGGTCAAAAGTTGCCTCGCCCTGGAAGACGCCGTCTTTAAGAGTCAAAGTTTGAGGTTTAAAGTTTTGATAATATGTGTCTTTTGCGGCAGCGTCGCTTGTGACAATGACGTCGCTCATAACATATCTGGATGGAGTTTGCATAAATGTAAATTTTTTGCCTGCTTCGTTAAAGCAATCTTCCACTTGATATTTCCCAGAGATGTAATCCGCCTTGAATGCGTCGTAACAATCCATTGCAAGTTGAGTTTGTTGCTCGCTCAAAGCCTGGTCGTTCCTTGTCCTCAACACAACAACATTTTCAAACACATTGTTTGATGTTGTGGTTTGAATTATTGCGGCTTTTTCGGAAGTTTTTTCCGTCCTTTTCAACTTTTTAGGTGGATTTGAGCCGTTTATACTTAATTGAATAGCCCTGCCGTTATGTCTTATTGTCAAACTTGGATTGTTAAATTTTGTGCGGTCAACGATAACATATTCTGACTTGCCATTTTCACCAATATCAAACAAATATTTGTCAAAACTTTTGTCATCCGCATCGTCTGGTGCATAATCGTAGCACAAAGGTTGAATTTTGGATTCTTCAAAAAACTCACCAGTTTTGGTTTGGCGGAAAGTCCCTTCCAAGCCAATCAAACTTGGGTCGTCCACTTTTGTTGGTTGAGGGGAAGCGTAACTGTAAGTTTTTAAAACTCGTTCCGCAGTTAAAGGCTGCAACTCAATGTAACTATTCCCTTGCCTTAACCACAAAGGTTGACCAACATATTTTAAGCAGCCATTTTCTGATATAGTTTTAAAACTCTCTAAATCAATTGGCAAATCGTCGCCAGTGTTGGAAAGATACAAATCCCCCAATTTTGCGATGTGCTGATTGCCCAACAAATCCAAAACTTGTATGTATTCGCCTTCGTGAAGCGTGTCAATGCCCAACTTTCTGCTGTGGATTTGTTTGCCATTTTCCTGTGTTTCAACAGTTTGGCATTCTACATATCCATCCACGATTGTTGTGTCTGAAATTTGGTCTCTATATTTATCATGCAAATCGTCATATTTTTTATCTGTGTCCACATCAAACTCATGGTGCACCAAAGTTTGGTTGCCTTGCTTGTCTTTTATAAAATCAAAAGATTCTTGCTCAACAACATCGCCAACTCTAAATTTGCCGTTGTCCAATGTTTCAATATCTCGGTTATTATAAATCAAACGTACGCCAGAAATTGTGTTGCCAGCCTCAATCGCTTGCAAAATCTTAGGGTCGGTCAACTGGCTGAGGTTTGTGGAAACGCCGTTTGCAAAAATGTAAATATCCTTTGCATCCGCCACGATATAATCATGGTCGCCCGCCAAACGGATGAACACTTTTGTGTCGTCCTCATAACCAATCTTTCCAACTTTTGTTGGCACCAAACCCAACCTTTGTTTAAGCCCATAATATTGCCTTTCTTCCCCCGAAAGACTGTGAGACACAACATCTGAGGTTGCCATAAGCAAAATTTTATCCCCTGCTTTTGTTGCCAAAACTGGAGTTTTGTCTGCCGCATTATCCCTCACAAAACCGGTTATTGTTATTGGACCATTAGTTGCTGGGATGTAATAGGCTGTTGGATTGTTTACCGCATCTTCAAATGTTGCTTGAAAATCTGAACTATATTCCGCATCAAAACAAGGTCTGGCTTCGCTCAGTTTAAAAATTTCACACAAAGGAACAGAGCGAATTTCTTTCCTCTTTTTGCCATCCTCATCTATTTCGACTTCGACCTTAACATAAACGTCAAGCGTCGATAGGCTTTTAAGGTTGTTTAAATCCACAACGTGCTCATTTGAAATTGAAACCGACATAACACCTCTTTTCAGCATTTAAAGGGAATTTTGCCCCTCGTATACTATTTTGCGTATTATATCATACAAAATGGCAAAAATCAATATATTTAACTTGTTAAATATCTGTCAAAAAGTTTTTAAGTTGGATTTAAAGCCCCATTGCTTTTAAAAATCCCTTGACTATATGGCGATTTTGAGTTAAAATCAAATTAAATATGTTGTCAACAGCATATTCATCTCAACAAAAACTATGACGATGTGTCCAGTAGTGTGTTTGTTCCATTTAGAGAGGTTGCCCTTGGCTGAAAGGTGACTATGTAAAGCACTCACATGAATTTCAGCATCTGAGTTGCCCGCCGGTAAAGGCAAATGCCATTAAGGAGGGACAGACAAAACTGTAAAAATGGAACAAGGTCACAATGCTTTACTATTGCAAAAAGTAAACTAATTTTAAGCGATATTTCAGGGTTCCCGC
>DHNC01000041.1 GCA_002406115.1 Christensenella sp. UBA4626 | reverse complement strand
TTTTAATAAATATTATGATTATTTAATTGAATATAATAAAAAAGTAAATTTGACAGCAATAACTGAAAAAAATCAAGTTTTTATCAAACACTTTTTGGACAGTATTTTACCTATTGATGAAATAAAAAAAGATGCAAAAATTGTTGATGTTGGCACAGGTGCAGGCTTTCCAAGTTTGCCAATAAAAATTGTAAGAGAAGATGTAAAACTTACAATGGTCGATAGCCTGAATAAACGCATCAACTTCTTAAATCAACTTACATTAGACCTTAATATTGAAACAAAAAATATACACTCCCGTGCGGAAGATTTCGCAAAGTTAAATCGAGAAAAATTTGATGTAGCACTGGCACGTGCCGTTGCAAAATTAAACACTCTTTTGGAATATCTTTTGCCACTTGTAAAAGTTGGTGGAATTGTGTTGGCTTATAAGGGCAGCAATTTTGAAGAAGAGATTGAAGAGGCAAAGCACGCAATGGCAGTTTTGGGTGGCGAATATGTCAAAACTCTTCACTATGATTTGCCAAATAATGAAGGTGAAAGAAATATTATTGTGATAAAAAAGATAAAGCAAACGCCAAAGCAATATCCAAGAGATAAAAATTTGCCAAAGTTGTCACCAATAATTTGATTGGAAATTAAAATCAAATTTTAAATCCCTTATACATATATATACGCACGTGCGTACGTACGTGCGTGCGCGCGTGAGAAAGAAAATTTAAAATTAAATTTAGCGGATACAAAATCCATATAAAAACATATTCGTTTTGAAATATTTAAAATAAATTTTTAAAAAACCACATAAAAACAAATAAGTTATTGATAAAAATGAAGATTAACACACTTGAACTTGTAAATTTTAGAAATTACAATAATGCCACGATTAAGTTTTGTGATGGCATAAATTTTGTCGTTGGCAAAAATGCTCAGGGCAAAACAAATATGCTTGAAAGTTTGTATTTAGTGAGTGTTGGCAAAAGTCCAAAAAACAGCAAGGATAAACAATTGATAAAATTTGATCAAGAAAGAGCAAAGATTGATGTTGATTTCTCCACTATTGCCGGCAACAAGAACATAAAGATGTTTTTAGATAAATCAAATAAAAAGGCAATAAAGATAAACAACTTAAATATCCTTAAACTTACTGAGTTGGTTGGCATTTTGTCCGTTGTGTATTTTAGCCCGGACGAAATGAAACTTATAAAAGAGGTTCCGGAAGATAGAAGAAACTTTTTGGACGTGTCAATAAGTCAGTTTGACAAGCCTTATCTATACAATCTTTTGAGATATGACAAGGTGCTAAAACAAAGGAATGCAATACTAAAAAGTTTGGATAACAACCAATCAAAAATTGAACAATTAAAATTATTTACTCCACAATTGATTGAAATTGCTGAAAAAATTATTGAAAAACGCATCATTTTTGTGGAAAATTTAAAAAAAATTGCAAAAACCATTCATAAACAAATAACCATTGAAGAAAATTTGGATATAAATTACAGTTACGTAAAAAAAGAAAATTTGGATATAAAACAAGACCTTAAAATGTTGTACGAAAAAAATTTGGCAAAAGACTTGGAATTGGGGTACACAACGGTCGGCCCTCATCGTGATGATTTAATTTTTAAGATTAACGATTTGGATTGCAGACAGTTTGCCAGCCAAGGTCAGCAAAGGACTGTTGCGCTTGTGGTTAAACTTTCGCTAATGGAAGTTATAAAAAATGAAATTGGTGAATATCCAGTTTTGCTTTTGGACGATGTGTTGAGCGAACTTGACGACGATAGGCAGAATCGTCTGCTAAACCTGACAAAGAAATATCAGACATTGATAAGTTGCACCGCTTTGCCTCACATAAATTTTAAAGCAAACATTATCGAGATAAAAAATGGAAGCACAGTTTAATAAAATTTTTAACTTTCTCGCTTAATAAACCAATTTATTTCGCTATCGCTCATAAATTCGGTTTGTTGCATAAATCATAATAAACCAATTTATTTCGCTATCGCTCATAAATTCGGTTTGTTGTTAATCACAATAAAAAAATAAATTTTCAAAAAAGCATCAAAAAAGCAGGCATTTCACCTGCTTTTTTTTGAAATTTTAATATTTTAACAACCTACTTCGAATATCATTTACCAAAGTTTTAACATGAGGATTTACTTTTATCTGATTGCTTATCTTATCCCTAGCGTGCATGATTGTTGTGTGATCCCTGCCGCCAAACAAATCACCAATTGCAGTGAGTGGGATGTTTAACATATCATTGATTAGATAAATGCAAAGTTGTCTTGGTTCAACAATTTCCTTATTTTTCTTTTTGCCAACCAAATCTTCTTTGCTGATTTTGAAGAAGTCACAACAAGTGTTCATAATTTTTTCAGCATTCAAATTTGTTTTTTCTTCTTCCACATAATCTTTCAATGCTTCTTTTGCATCTTCCATGCTGGCGTGAGTTTTGCCAAGCAAGCCACTGTAAAATACAACTTTGCTTAGTATGCCTTCCATTTCACGGATATTAGTGCCTGTCTTTAAAGCAATAAAATCTACAACATCTTCGTCAACAAGATAACCTTCTTGACTGCATTTCTTTTTTATGATTGCAACTTTTGTTTCGTAGTCTGGTTCTTGAATATCTTGAATGAGTCCAGAACTGAAACGGCTCCTCAAACGTTCTTCCAAAGCGGTCATTTCTTTTGGCGACCTATCTGATGCAATTATGATTTGCTTGTTGTTTTGATAGAGGTCATTGAATGTGTGGAAGAATTCTTCTTGAATACCCATTTTGTTGCTTATGAATTGGATGTCGTCAATCATGAGGACATCTACGTTACGATACTTTTCTCTAAAATCATTGTTTGAATTGTCTTTACCTTTGCGGATTGAGTCAACATAATCGTTTGTAAACTTTTCGCAAGTGACGTAAAGCACATTGAGGTCTGGCCTATGTTGGTTTAAATAGTTACCAACCGCATGAAGAAGGTGAGTTTTTCCAAGACCAACACCGCCATAAATGAAAAGAGGGTTAAATTTTGAACTTGGGTGTTCTGCCACATTTTGCATAGCGGCACAAACCACCTGATTTGATTTGCCAACAACGAATGCATCAAAAGTGTATTTCGGATTGAACTTGGATTTTAAATTTGTGACATTTGACATAATCTTTTCAAGTTCATTTTCCTGCTTACGGATGCTTTCTTCGTATTCCTGTTTTTCAGTAACACGAACGTAGGTGTAAGAATTAAATTCTTCCCTAACGCATTTTGTAATCTTTTCAAAGATGCCTGGCTGATTTACTTGATTTTTTGCAGTTACACTTGGAGCCATCAAGATAAGTTCATCATTTGCGTATTGGATTGGTGTCAGAGTGTTAATCCACAAATCAAAAGTGACTGCGGTTACTTCGGCTTCCAATCTGTTTAAAACTTTTTTCCATTGGTCTAGCAAAAACATAATTCACTCCTAAAAAAACTAATTTACTTCACATTTGCCTGCAAATTTAGTTCGCTGTTATTCACATTAAAAGCATTATACTATATATTAGCAGAAAAGTCAATCGTCAATTTGCCAACAATTTAAACCATTTGGCTCGATTACTTCGTCTATTTAACTATTTGCTTTTCTTTTTTTTAATACTTATATTAAAGTTATATTTAAAATAAGTTTGTGCGAAGTCTTTTAATATGTATTTTAAATAAGTAAACGCAAACTAAAAAAAAGTTATTTAACATTATATATACGTGCGTGCGTAAACATAACAAAAAGATGAGTTTGCATTTAGTATGTGCGAACTTATTTAAAATTGACGCTTATTTAAGTTTGTGTGCCTAATGTGGGTGTAAACTTAATAAAAGATTAACTAAATATAAGTTTGCATGCGTGTGCGTATATAATATGAAGAAAACTTAAAAGTAAACAGCCAAAAATGGCTCAAAACCCCTTAAAAATAGGCGAAAAATGGGGTTGTCCACACAGGTTTTTTTGTTATGCACATAGTTCTTCACACAGTTGTACACACAAATTGTGGATAAAATTTGTGCCATATTTTGTTTTATTTTGTCGAAAAGCACTAAATGTTGTGGTGGGGCAAAGTTATCCACATTTACACATCGCCTAATAAAAAAATCACTACCAAAAAATCAAAAAAATTAAAGTAAAAACAGCGTCTGCGTCTGAGTGTGCGATACTCTTAAAACTAACTTATTTATAGTTAAATATAAGCAAAAATTTTCGATAAAAATTGACGTTTTTGGTTGACATAGTTGTGATTGTCTGCTAATATGTTGATAGTAAAAATTACGGCTTAAAACTGCACCAAATTTGAGCGTTTAGGGGTTATATCTTTGATATAAAAACTTAAATTTCTACTGGTTTAGGCGTTTGAAAGGAGAAAATATGCAATTTAGATGTGACGGACTTGAACTTAGCGAAGCAATAAGCGTTGTTTCAAAAGCAATCAGTGGCAAAACAACAAGCCAAATCCTTGAAGGCATCAAAATGACTTGTGCAGACGATAAACTTGTTTTATCAGCAACCGACCTTGAAATCAGTATTGAAAAAACAATCAGGGCAGAAGTTATCAGTTCCGGTGAAACTGTTGTGCCTGGCAGATTGTTTGGCGAATACATCAAAAAACTTACAAACGAACAAATTGAATGTGAACTTAACGAACGTAATCAATTAAAAATCTCTTACACCGACAGCGAAGGCGTTTTGCAATGTATGGATGTAAGCGAATTTCCAACCCTCAAAGAGGTGGAAAAAAATAATTTCTTTGAAATCAACAAAGAAGATTTTCGCACTTTGATAAATAGTGTTTACTATGCTGTTGCGCAGGACGATAGCAGACCAATTTTAAAAGGCATTTTGATTGAAACAACTGGGGCAAGCATTCGTGCCGTGGCTGTTGATGGCTGCCGCTTGTCAATCGCAAACAAACAACTTGTTATGTCAACAAGTGATTTTAAAATCATTATCCCTGGCAAAAACCTTTACGAAATCATCCGTATGTTGGACGGCGAAGGTACTGTCAAAGTTTATGTTCACTCAAACAACATCATGGTTGATTTGGGCGACACTATCATCATCAACCACTTGATTGATGGTCAATTTATCAACTACAAACAAATTGTTCCAAAGGATTTTGGCACAGTTGTAACAATCAACAAATCTCAACTTGAAGATGCCATTGATCGTGCCAGCGTATTGAGCAAAATTGACAAAAACAATCTCGTTAAATTTGACATCAAAGAAAAGAATTTGATGCTCACTTCAAGCAGCGAAATTGGCAACACTAAGGAAAATATCACAGTCGGTGTGAAGGGTAACGACCTTAACATCTCTTTCAACTCAAAATATTTCAGCGATTGCTTGCGTGTGATTGACAATCCTTATGTTAAAATCAAACTCAACAGTGCAATCCAACCTTGCATTATCACACCTTGCGAAGGTGATGATTTCACATTCCTCATTTTGCCTGTAAAGTCAAGATAGAGCGCTTAAAATTTAAACAAAAGAAGTATCACTGTATTTTTATGGTGGTACTTTTTCTTGTGATTAACAACAAACCAGCTTTATGAGCGTCAGCGAAATAAATTGGTTTATTATGATTTTAACAACAAACCAGCTTTATGAGCGACAGTGAAATAAATTGGTTTATTTTAACCTTTTTATAAATAAAACCACCTGATTATTTGGTGTATGATTGAAGTTTAACGATTAACAAAAAATTTTGCGTTTAGGTCGTGGTTTTCAAAATGCTTATGTTTTTAGTGGCAGTTGTCTGGGGTGCGCTATTATGTTTAGTAGTCCACTCGCCTCGTGTCCCCTTGCGAGGGGAAGGCTGGTGTGAATGCAATGAACACCAAAGGGTAGTTACAATGACATCCTATTTAAAAAGCCAAGTAAAAGAGGTCTTAAATATACTACCCTTTGTTAAAACGCAAGCGTTTTACCTACCTTCCCCATCAACCGCCCCAAAAACGCAAGTTTATTGGGGACCCCTGAGGGGACACGAGAAAGAGGTAATAATGTAAGTAAAAAGTATGTTTACATTCGGCAATAAGTAAGAAGTTTTACACATCGTATGCAAATATACTAGATTTTCTACGGATTGTTAATTTTAAAAAAAGTTATCCACAATTTCGTTTGTTTTATGTGGAAAACTTAATTATATACAAATATAAAAAACAGTTAAAAAAGTGTAATCATGATTGTTATTCTTCTTTACAAAATTTTGCTAATATTTTATAATGAAAACGTTACTTACATCTTATATGCAGAGATGTCGGAGTGGTCGAACGTGTCGCTCTCGAAAAGCGATAAGGTGAAAGCCTTCGGGGGTTCAAATCCCCCTCTCTGCGCCACAACTCGAAAGTTCAAGCGTATGCAACTTGTGTTTTTTGTTAAAAACACAAAGTGTTGCCCTTGTGCTTGACTTTCTCGTTTCCCCTTCAAACCCACTTCGTTTGGCTTTTTGGGGGCCCTTAACTTTGTTCGACTTTTCCTTACCCCTTCCACAAGCAAGTTGTGGCAGGAACCCTATATATTTAAGTACAAGCGTATGCAACTTGTGTTTTTAAGGCACGCAAAGAAAAAGATGGTTTTGTGATATAAAGTATTAAATCTAAAAAGAGGAGATCATGGAAAGAAAAAAATTTAAACGTGGGACAATAGGCGGTGGAATTGCAAGAATTATTATTTCAGTTATTGCGATAATAATTGGCATAATTGTTTTATCCTCGGCGGTCAAATCTTGGGATCCAGAAAACATCGGTGGTGGTGTTTTTATGTGCATAATTTCCTCAATAGTGATGATTGCGGGCTTGTCATTTATTGTTGATGGTATCAAGATGATTATAAACGGGAAAAAGTCCTTGGAAGTGTTGAAAAAAGGACATTCAGAAAATGGCAAAATAGTAGATTTGTCCGTAACTGAGGTTACAGAAAATAACAACGGTTGCGTTTCACGCTACAACATTTACAACTTGAAATTTGAATACACTGACGACAATGGCAATTTGTGTGAAAGCCAAGAACAAGTGAGTGAAAAAGTTTACACCTATTTGCAAGAAAGAACGCTCGTTCCAATCCTTGTTTATGGAGAAAGAGCAATTTTTGATAAAAAACGTTTTCAAAATGAAATTGAAAACATTAAATAAAATTCAGATAATTTTTAAAAATTGATTGAAATGTTTATTGTGATTAACAACAAACCAGCTTTATGAGCGTCAGCGAAATAAAATGGTTTATTATGATTTAGACAGCAACCCAAATTTATGAGCGTCAGTGGAATAATTTAGTTTATTTAGTGCCAATATCTGATATTATGTTACAAAATTTACACTCATTAAATTTTTTAGGTGGTTGTAAAATAAATTATAGAAACCAGTGGGGCGGTACAAATCGACAGACTGAAAAAAGTGTAAAATATTTAGTCTTAAAAGGTTGAAATTTTGCTTGACTTTAAATTGTAAAAATTTTAACATGAAACTAATGGGAGGATATTTTAATGGCAAAGAAAAAATCAAAAAAGATGGATGTTACAAAACTTGTTATCACCATTGTTGTGATTGCTTTGGCTGTGCTTACAATTTGCACAATGTTTATGCCAGTTTTCACATCAAAAGCAACTATTGCAGGGCGTGAATCAGTTAGTCACATCAAAGGCGTTGATGTTATCACCGCAGCGTTTAAAGGCGAAACTTCATCTGATCTTTCTGCTGGTGCAAACTCACTTATCAGTTTGAAAAATAGTGATGACGCAGGCTTTGTTACAGGCTTGTTTTGCTGGATGTATTTCTTGTCAGTGATTTTGAGTATTGCAATCTTAGTGTTCGCAGTATTGAAACTTTTTGGCATGAAATTCAATTTGGTAAACTCAATTTTGGGTATCGCTTTGGTTGCTCTTGCAATCGTTGCCTTCATTTGCAGTTTTGTTGTTGCAGGCAAATTCGGCAGTGTTGACCTTGGCAGCCTTGTTACAGGCAAAACAGTTGCAGGCGTCGGTTCTTACCTGCTGTTGCTTTCTGTTGCTTGCGGCGGAACAAACTTGTATTTGTCAAAGAAATAGAAAATTTCTTAAATCAGTTTAAGGCAAAAAAGATGTCAGTTTTTTCTGGCGTCTTTTTTCGTATTAAAAATTGCTTTAACTTCGTTAGAAAATTTTCAGATCCTAGCGTAGCCGAAGGATCTCGGGATAAAAAAGCATTAAATTTTAAAAAACCATTCTTTTTGCTTGACTAAAAATCTTTAAAAAACTTAAAATATTGTTATGAAATTACAGGGGAAATATTCACCTTCAACCAACAGGGGGG
>DHNC01000008.1:9586-13769 GCA_002406115.1 Christensenella sp. UBA4626 | reverse complement strand
TTCGCTGAATTGATTTAGATTTTACTACTCATCTAAGTCGTCAAACAATTCAGATCAGCAGGATTTTCTTTCCGAAAACCCTGGATTCGCTGAATTGATTTAGATTTTCTACTCGTCCAAGTCGTCAAACAATTCAGACTCATCGAATGCGGTTGCATTTACATCATTTTCGTAATTCTTTTGAATATCATCAAATTCAAGTGTGATATCTTCAAGTGCTTGTTTATTGACTGGTTCAACTGCTGCAACTTCATCACCCTCTTCACTAACTTCGTTGATAGTAAGTTCGTGATTGTCTGCGGTCAAGATCTTGACATCCAAGCACAAGCCTTGCATTTCTTTAACCAAAACTTTGAATGATTCTGGCATACCAGGTTCTGGGATAGGTTCGCCTTTGACGATTGCTTCGTAAGTTTTTATACGACCTTCAACGTCATCGGATTTGATTGTAAGCATTTCTTGCAACAATCTTGATGCGCCATATGCTTCCAAAGCCCAAACTTCCATTTCACCAAAACGTTGACCACCAAGTTGGCTACGACCGCCAAGAGGTTGTTGAGTGATAAGTGCATAAGTACCGATGCCACGTGCGTGGATTTTATCGTCAACCATGTGGTCAAGTTTAAGCATGTACATAACACCAACTGTTGTTTTGTTTTCAAAAGGAAGACCAGTACGTCCATCGTACAATTGAGTTTTGCCATCTTCTGGCAAGTTGTTTTCTTTAAGCAATTCCTTAATTTCTTCTTCGCTGGCACCGTCAAATGCTGGTGTTGCAACTTTCCAATCAAGGTGTTTTGCTGCCCAACCCAAGTGAACTTCCAACAATTGGCTCAAGTTCATACGAGATGGGATGCCCAATGGGTTTAGGACGATATCAACTGTTTCACCGTTTGGCATATAAGGCATATCGCATTCTGGAAGAACGACTGATACGACACCTTTGTTACCATAACGACCGGCAAGTTTATCACCGACTTGAAGCACACGTTTTTGAGCGATATAAACTTTAACGCACATATTTACGCCAGCATCAAGTTCGTCTTTGTTTTTACGAGATAAGATTTCAACGCCTACAACAACACCTTCTTCGCCATGTTTAACTTTTAAAGATGTGTTTTTAACTTCTTTTGTTTTTTCGCCAAAGATTGCTTTCAACAATCTTTCTTCTGGGGTTAAGTCTGTTTCACCCTTAGGGGTAACTTTACCAACCAAGATATCGCCTGGGCGAACTTCTGTACCGATACGAACGATACCGTTTTCGTCCAAGTTTTTCAAAGCCTCTTCGCCAACGCCGGCAATATCACGAGTGATTTCTTCATCGCCGAGTTTGGTTGTGCGGGCTTCTGTTTTAACTTGTTGTATACTAATAGATGTATATGCATCTTCACGAACTATACGTTGGTTAATCAAGATAGCATCTTCGAAGTTGTAACCTTCCCAGTTCATGAATGCAACTGTCATATTTTTGCCGAGTGCAACTTCACCTTTATCTGTTGAAGCACCATCTGCAAGGACATCGCCTGCTTTAACCTTTTCACCTTTCTTTACGATTGGTTTTTGGTTGAAGCATGCTTTTTCGTTTGTACGTTCAAATTTGCGGAGTTTGTGATTTACAATACTGCCGTCTGCATATTCCATTGTGATGTAGTCTGCTGAAACATATTTACATACACCATCTTGCTCTGCAAGGATAAGTGCGCCAGAGTCAACTGCGATTTTGTGTTCAACACCTGTACCAACAATAGGGCTATCGCAACGGATAAGAGGAACTGCTTGACATTGCATGTTTGAACCCATCAATGCACGGTTACCTGGGCTGTGTTCAACAAACGGAATAAGGTCAGCGCCGATAGATAAGCATTGTTTTGGACTAAGTTCAACCAAGTCAACCAATTCACTGTTTACACGTTCAGCTTGTCCGTTGAAACGGCATTCAACAGTGCCGGCTTTGATTGTCTTGTCGTCATTAAGTTCGATTGTTGCAGGAGCAATGTAATGTCCACGTTCTTCATCAGCCATCAAGAAAACGAGATCGTCAGTAACCTTTTTGGTTTTTGGATCAATTTTTCTGAATGGAGTTTCAAGGAAACCATACCTATTAACACGCGCGTAAGCAGCGATAGATGTCATCAAACCGATAGGTTGACCTTCTGGGGTTTCAACCAAACAGATACGGCCGTAATGGCTTGGGTTGATATCACGTACTTCAACTGTTGCACGTTCTTTTTTAACACCGCCTGGGCCGAACGAACTCAAACGACGTTTATGTCTTAAACTTGCTGCTGGGTTGATTTGATCCATCAATGCAGAAAGTTGACTGGTTGCCATAAATTCTTTAAACACTTTGTTGATGTGACGAGCGTTTACGATTTGACTTGGTGTGATGTCTGTCAAATCACGGCTTTGCAAACTTTCACGCACTTGGGCTTGAAGTTTTGTCATACCACGACGGAACTCATCACGAAGCAATTCACCACAAGTTGCAACACGACGCATTGACAAGTTATCAATTTCGTCTGTTTCACCCAAACCATCAATAAGGTTCAAGTGATAACTGATTGTTGCGATGATATCATCCAATGTAACTTGGAAATCTTCAAGTTTGTGAGCGTTTGCTTTGATTGCTGCTTTCAAACCTTCTTCATCACCCTTGTTTGCTTTCATAAGTTCTTGAAGCAAAGGAAGATAAACAAGTTCAGTAATGCCAAATTCGGCTGGGTCAAGTTTTGCATATGCTTTGAGGTCAACACGTTGGTTACCTACAACACGCACAACTTTATCTTCAATCATAACGTCAACTGAGTTGATACCTGCATTTTGGATTGCAAGTGCTGTGTCATGGTCGATATATTCACCTTGGCTTACAAAAACTTTTTTGCCAAGTTTTACGTCTGCTGCTGCGATTTGATCGGTGATACGATTTGCAAGTGACAATTTTTTGTTGACTTTGAAACGACCAACTTTTTCCAAATTATAATGTTGTTGGTTGAAGAAACGGTCGTTAATATAACTTAAAGTATTGTCTGGGTTTGGGATTTCACCTGGACGAGTACGTCTGCCAAATTCAATAAGAGCGTCCTCTTGTGTGATTTGAGGCTCTTTGTCAAGTGTGTTGACAATAAATGGATGGTGACCATAAATTTCAAGCAACTCTTCGTTTGTGTAGCCAAAACATTTAAGCAAAACGCCAGCGCTCATTTTAAATTTGCGTTCAACGATAACACGCAAACTGTCGCCAGTAACTTGTTCAGTTTGAACCCACATACCATAACTTGGTTGGATTGCACCGTTATAGTCCATACGACCATATTTGTTGACTTCGCCACCAAACACAACGCCCGGAGATTTGAGCAATTGGTTAAGCACTACCCTTTCAACACCGTTGCAAATGAAACCTGCGTCTTTGCTCATATATGGAATATCACCCATGAACACTTCTTGATCCATGATTTGACCAGTTTCCTTAACAAGCAAACGAACATTCACTTTAAGTGGAACTGTGTAGCTCATTTGTTTTGTTTTGCATTCATTCCAAGAATATTTTGGTGTGCGGTCGATTGAATAACCTAAAAAAGACAACTCGGCTTTGTTCGAGTAGTCTACGATAGGGTTGTATTCATTCAAAACTTCACCAATACCCTCATTTAAGAAATTTTCATAACTCTCTTTTGCAATGCTAAGCAAATCTGGCATAACATAAGGGATTTCTTTTTTGGCAAAACTCATGCGTTCAGCCTTGCCTTGTTTTAGTTTTTTGATGTTCAGTGTTTTTGAATTCATCCATTAACTCCTTATTCAGTTGTACACTCACTAGTTTATACTTTGTATAAAGGTGTTCAAAACCCCCTAGCGAGATTTATTCATACTGAGCGATTTTAACACAATAAACAAGTTATGTCAATAGATTTAAAGCAACTTTTGGTCAAATTTAAAACAAAATTTTTCTTCAAAACATACATTTTTGCCAGTTTTTTTAATTTTAAACCTATATTGCCATTTTTACGGCCACTTAAAAGGCAAATCTGGCATTTTATGCCAATTAACCAATTTTTTTAATATAGTTTAAAAATATGGACAGTTGTATCAACAAAAAAGAGAGCAATTCGCTCTCTTCATTTTTAAGTAAATTAGATTTGCTAATCGGCAAACTAACTTTAAGGCGAGTCTCTCTTTCCTATCT
>DHNC01000008.1:0-9518 GCA_002406115.1 Christensenella sp. UBA4626 | reverse complement strand
AATCCTCTTAAATCGGAAAGGATTAAACAAGGGAAAACACTCCCGTGGTGTCCCTTGTTAGAAGGAATTGACCGCCAATAGGTTTACGTTTGCGTTGGTTTACCTAGCAAACTAACTTTAAGGCGAGTCTCTCTTTCCTATCTCAATCCTCTTAAATCGGAAAGGATTAAACAAGGGAAAACACTCCCGTGGTGTCCCTTGTTAGAAGGAATTGACCGCCAATAGGTTTACGTTTGCGTTGGTTTACCTAGCAAACTAACTTTAAGGCGAGTCAATTCCGCCCTAGCATCCTTGTGGCCCTTTGTGTCCGCAGCCGCAGCCACAGAGCAACAACAAGATGATTATAAGCAAGCATGGGTCAATTTTGCAGCCGCAATTGCAAAGGAGCAAAATAAGGATGATGAGCCAAGCGAAGTCGCCGCAACCGCAACCTGTGTTCATGCCTTCATTGCAACCGCAATCGTTGCCACCAAAGAATTTGTTGAACATAGTTCCTCCTAAAAGTTTTTTGTTATGTATTTACAAAGTGTTTCATCGGTGTTTTGAACTTTCCTTTGTATAGTACATACTACGCAAGCGAAAGAAAAAAAGTTACGGAAAAACAAAATTTCCCGTAAACTTTATAATATTACCGCACAACCCAAATTATGCCTTTTTAATAACTTAACTTGTTGAAGAGCAATTTTTATTGTTTAGGATTTAGTAACTGAATGATTGGAGTTTATCCAAAATCATTTGTTTGAGTTGAACAATGTTTTTGCCAGATTTGGCGCCGATATAGCAAGTGCTGTAAGGATAGCGTTTTAAATTTTGGATGTCCGAATTTGTCATCTTGTCAATTTTGTTGTAAACCAAAATAATGCGGTTTGGGTCAATTTCAAGGCGTTTAAACTCACATTCCACGACGGAAATTTGGTCATAGCAATGTGGGTCGCCTGCATCAACGACAAGCAAAAGCACGTTGGCATCCAAAGTTTCCTCCAAGGTGGCGGAGAAGGCGTACATCAGTTCGTGCGGAAGATTGCTTACAAAGCCGACAGTGTCAATCAAAACATATTCGGTGCCATTATCCCACACCTTTTTTGAAAGCACATCCAAAGTTGCAAAAAGCCTATCGTCCGCATAAGTGCCAGCCTTTGCAATAGCGTTCATCAAAGTTGATTTGCCCGCATTTGTGTAGCCCACCAAAGCGACGCTCTTCATGCGAGATAAACGCTGTTTTCGCTGTGTTTGACGATTTTTTTGTATATCTTTTATTTCCTTTTCAAGACGCAAAATATCCTCTTGAATTTTTCGCTTGCTAAGGTCTCTCAATCTTTCACCAGCACCACGACCTGACATCTTTTCTTGATTAAACTCAATGCTGCTCAACCTTGGCAAACTATATTTAAGTTGTGCCAATTCAACTTGAAGTTTGCCCTCACCGGATTTTGCTCGTCCGGCAAAAATATCCAAAATGAGCATTGTGCGGTCAATGGTCTTGACATCAAAAATTTCACTTAAATTACGCAGTTGACTGCCTGTGAGCGGGCAATCCAAAATGATAACTGTGGCACCCAATGCCTTTGCCTCATCACGGATTTCTTCCGCTTTGCCGATGCCAAAATATGTGCGAGCGTTAAGTTCCTTTGGTTGAAAAATGTTGCACTTGACAATTTCATACAGTGCACTTTCGGTTAAAAGTTCCAATTCCTTTGCCCTATGTTCGGCGTTCTCCACATTGACATATGGGCAAACTAAATATGCTTTTTCTTTAAAAACTTGATTATTAACAAACATAAATTCTCCTTTAAACTTAAATTTAGGCATAGCGAAAATTCCGCCACCGATTATACTCAACGTCAAAAATGACACAAAAAAAATTAAAACCTGCCTAAAATTTCAATTTTGAGTTTAAAGATTTATGCTCATTTTTTTCACCTCTAAAATTTATTTTAACTTTGAAAAGACGTATTGTCAACAATTTTTTCAAATTAGATGATTAAATATATATTATCCTCTACACAATATAAGTAAAACCTTACATTAAGAATATGTTGATATGTTTACCACATTTTGATTGAGTTTGATACCAATTAGTTTCGCCCGCCCAAAAAAAATTATTTTCACAAAAAAAAGACACATCATGCGATGTGCCTTAATTTATTGATCCACTGCCTCATTTGGCAACAGATATGTAACAGCGTCATAAATTGACGAATTGATTTTTTGCATTTGTTCCAAATATCCCAAAATGGTCTTATCTTGACTTGCTCTTTTGCGGAAGCCAATCTTTTTTAACATTCCGTACTTCTTATCCTTGCCGCTCAACATTTGAGTTTTTGCGGATAAATCGGATTCTGTCACAACTTTTAAGTAAGTCAAAATCATCTTGTTATCTTCAAGTTTTTCAATCAAAGTTTCGTGATCGGTGCCCCACTTAACATATTTCAAATTGCCCTTGATTTTGATTAGTGACTCGTCATAAAAACACTTATCACTCATCTTTTTCATTTTGCAGGTCAATGTTTGCATAAGTTTTGCGGATTGTTCAAGTGCCGAATATTTTATAAGCACATTGTTCACAATGGTGGAATTTTTCTTGTTCATTTGTGTTCCTTTTTTTGATTATATCATCTGTTGACAAGTTGTCAATACTCAAAGCAAAAAATGCGTCAACCAACTTTTGCAACAAAAAACCATCAATGACGATGGTTTGTTTTTTTACAAAAGCATTTTATTGGTTGTCTGTCAATGGGTGCATTGTCAACAATTTGCTTAAACGTTTGTTGTCGTTTTTGATGTCTTCAATTGTTTCCAAAGTTTTAGAGCAGTCAAAAGGTTTTGTCAATCTTGCGATAAATGAAATGCCTTTTGAATTGTCCTTTTCGGTTGGCAAACTCATCTTTTCAAGGTTCAAACTCTTTTTATATTGATCCAAAAGACGGTTCACTTCGTCGATAAATTTAAAAATATCGTCCGGAAGGAAAAGCCCTTCAACATCATTTGTTTTGTTGTCAAGTTTTAAAGCAATCTTTTTCCTTGCAGCGTTTTTGTCAACCCTCAATGCGTTGCTTGTAAATCTTTTGATTTTAGCCACAATATTTTTAACTACGATATCAATATCCATTTGTTCAATTTCCTCTTTCATTTTTTTATAATCCTTTTAATTTATGCGTATATGCGTGTGCAAGTGAGTTAGAGTATATCATCTTTTAAATTATTGTCAAGTGCTAACGACAAGTTTTTTTATAAATTTTAAGGATAAACTATGTAAAACCTAATTTTGCCAGTAATTAACACACCGAAGTGGATTTCTTTTGCTTTAACGACGACATTTTTGATTTAAAATCAGGCTTTCAAAGTTGCAATATCATTTTATATTTGATTTTTTAATTTAAACCGATTAAATCAAGCAAAGCATGGAATAAGCGTGCATATTTTCCGCTTGTGAGTGCAACTCTTGAATCATTTCCACAAGTTTTGTTTGCCTTTTTAAAGACTTTCTTGCGGACAGTTTTGCAAAGATGTTTTTTGTTGATTTGTACACATTTTCAAGTTCCATTTTAAACCTAAGTTCGCTCCTCAACATGATTTCTATCATTTGATCCAAATCGTCAAACGCAACGTCAAGGGTTTTTGCGTCCTTTTCAATCATGATGAATGCCAATTTTTCCCTAATCCTATCCAACAAAACAATTTGAATTTCACTTCTTTCAACGTCAGCAATTTTTGGGATAAGTTTCATGATTTTTTCTGCCTGTGTTGTAACAGTTTGCTTGATTGCCAAGTTTTCATCAAATTTATTTTCCATGTGCCCTCTCTTATACTTGCATTTTAACATAAATTGACATTTTGTCAATATCTAAACATGAGCAAATTTGCCAAATTTTGAAAATCTTAAATTTGAAGAATATTGTTGCAAAATTTGTTGAACTTTGTTACAATGTGCGTATGCGAATTTGCAATTTGGCAAGCGGAAGCAGTGGCAATTCCACTTATATTGAAACAAAAAATGCCAGGATTTTGATTGATAATGGCAAGCCTTTTTCATATATTTTTAATGCTTTGAACGAATTGCAGGTTGACCCAGCCACAATTGACGGGATTTTGATTACACACGAGCATAGCGACCATATCAAGGGCGTTGAAAAGTTTGTCCGCACTTACAGCACAAAGATTTATGCACATGAAAATATTAAAGAGGTTTTGATGAACCAAATCCACGTCGACCCAGACAATTTTATATTTTACAATTCGGATTTCGATATTTTTGACCTACACATTCAGCCATTTCCACTCCCTCACGACAGCAAATTTTGCGTTGGTTATCGTGTGAGTGAAGAGGATGCGGTTGTGTCCGTTTGCACCGACTTGGGCGAATTTTCTGACGCTACATTTGACGTTATCAAGTCAAGTGCCTTGGTTTATTTGGAAGCGAATTACGACCCCGAAATGCTTATGTCCTACCCCGGCTATCCTCCATTTTTAAAACGCAGAATTAGCGGCGGACACGGACATTTGAGCAACATTCAATCAGCCAAAGCAATCGAAAAATTGGTTAAAACTGGCACAAGATTGGTCGTCCTCAGCCACATTAGCGAGCACAGCAACACAACAAACCTCGCCGTTGGCACAATTGCCACCTATTTGGAAAGCAAAAACATCATCCCAAACCGTGACATCCGCCTTGACCTCGCCCACCACGAGCAACGTGGTACAATATTTAGGATTACTCCAACCAGTCAGAAATAGATTTATTTATTATGCGAGATTTTACAAAGGACTTCTTCGCCTCGTGTCCCCTTGTGAGGGGAAGGTTGGTAAAACGCTTGCGTTTTAACAAAGGGTAGTTTTTATAACAACCCCACCACCACGTCGTCATCCATCGCTTTATTAGGGCTCCCGCAAAAGCGTGAGATTTTGTGGGATAAGGAGCAACAACGTCATAGGCTGCACTTTAGCGGATTTGCTTATCGCAAATACTCGCCTTATGTTTGCCTATTCCTCTTCCCCTCAAAACATTCGTTTTGTGGGGTCCCCAAATTTAGTTTATGTTTGCGAACAGCAAACTAGCAAAAGCGACAGATGCGACGTGGTCCCCCGCCCGCTCACTAGGGGCGGACGAGCAAAAGTAATGTAATTGCGATGTCACCCTAAGCGTAGTCGAAGGGTCTCGGGACAAAAGATAAGCCTGTGCGAAGCATAGAGATGTTTCGACTTCGCTCAACTTGACAGACGAATATATAGAAAAAAGCTTAACGTTGTCATTCTGAACGAGATACGTAGTTTTGAAGTGAAGAATCTTTCGAGCGTAGCGAGATTTTGAACAAATGACGTTATCATCAAAAGTGCCTGCAGCACAAGATTCTTCGACTACGCTATCGCTCCGCTCAGAATGACAGAATGCTATGCTTGTATAACAAAAAAGTGGCAATTTATATTGTCACTTTTTTAATATATTAACATTTAAGAAGATTTAAATATTTTTAATGTTTAAACCTTTATTCAACCCATTTTTGCTTGCTTGGTAAAACGATTGTTTGATTTTCAATCTGAGATGAGGTTTGCTCATTCTCTTTTGTTATGTCAGTTGTGCTGGTCGTTTCATTTCTTGTCCAGTCTGCAAACAAAGTATGGTTTGCGGTTGCTGTAACCACTGTTGATGAGGTTACTTTATCTGCATCGTCTTTGCTTATAAATCTCATGTCTTTAAATGTGCCAGACAAAACTTTGCCATTGCCTGAACTATCTTCGCATCTAAATGTGTAGAATACGAACACCATATCAGAAATGTCTGCTGGCGTCGTAAATTCTGCTTCTTTATAATAATATTGCCCTACAACTGGATTATCGCCTGTCAAATCATGAATTCTTGTTTGCGCAAACATATCCCAAGCATAGCCATCTGAGCCCACTCTATATCCAATGTTTCCCCATTGACTTGTTTGGCTATATGAATAACCTGAAGGCAATTCTTCATCTAATTTTAAGTAATAAGACAATTTGTAAGTTGTATTAGGTTTGAAATTTTCTTGTACTATTTGTTTAGTTATTTTTCCCCAAGCCCAATAATCACCAGTGGCGTTAGTTTCATAACCTTTATACCAACCATTGAATGTACAGCCCTCTCTTGTTGGGGTTGGAAGTGTGCCATATATCGCATCATACTCTATATCTGATTGTTGAATTATATTAAAATTACCTATTTTATAGGTCAAAGTCTGATCATCCGCCATATATCCATGATTTAAAGCAAAGTACAAAGTTGTATAAGAGCCAGAATTGAATGTTATGGTGGATGTTTCTTTTGCATTTGATTTTAATTCCGCCTGTGCTATTGATATGCTAGAACATTCACTATCCGCTGTAACCGGCGAATAAGTTAAAATTTGAATGACAGAATTTGAATAACCGCTCAATGTTGAATAGGTTGGAGTTTCATAGTCAAACGTTATTGTGTAATTCGTATTTTCTTTTACGGAAATCGGTGTTCCTACAATTTCCCATCCACCCATCGTGTTGATATTTATTGTATTCATACACGTTAAGCTATCATATGCAAATTTCATAGTGCTATCAACATGAGTGTTTTTTAACCATTTTGATATATCATGGGCAAAACCATTGTTGTAGTTTAAAGAAATCGTATAGGTGTTTGCTTGCCACTGTGCGGTCAGGCTGCCGACGGATTTGCCAAATGTGTAAGTTGAGCCGTTGAGACTGCCGTCACCTGTGAGCGTCCAACCAGTGAAAGTGTAACCTGTGCGGGTTGGTGTGCCTATTTCTAGGGAGGAACTTCGGTCTTGGCTGACTGTTAAAGTTTCGGTTGAATCGTTGTATGTACCGCCGTTTGGGCGGATGTAAAGAGTGTGTTCTACATCTGGTGTGTCTTGATTTTTAATGAGCAGTTGACAAGCTTGGATTGCTTCGTCCAAATTTGAATTTTCCTTAATCAGTGCCTGAATTGCAAGCACTTCTAAGTTTATATTTGCTGATGCTTTTTTGTAACTATTGTCTAGCGCATCCGAAATTTTTAGTGTTAAATTTGTTTGAATTTTGTTGGATATTGCAAGGTAAGTTGCCTTGTCTGTTGTGCTACTTTCATCACCTGTTAGTGGGTCACCGTCTAAGTTGTACCAATATGTAAATGTTTCCGCTTGGGTTGCCTCGTATTTTGTTATGGTGAGGGTTAATTTGTAAATTGCATAAATATCGTATTCGCCAATGTTTTTTACGTACACATTGTTGATTGGGACGCTTTGCCCAGGTTGCAATTTGCCTATGCTTTGACCCTTAAATAGATTTGTTGTGTAAACATCGTTGCTGTCCACAAAGTCCACGGAAATGTTGGCAAAATGTATTTCCTGTTTGTCCTTGGCGGTGGCAGTAAAATAGGCATAGGTTAAACCTACGCCTAAAAAAACAGCAATGAAAAGCATTGCTACCTTAAATGTTAACGCTACCCCCCCCCCTACGGCGGTTTGGGGTTGCTTTTCCCCCTATCTTCATACTTGTATTTTAAGTCGTTTAAACTTTTTTAGTCAAGCAAATTGCACAATGTTTTTGAGAAATTGTACTTTTTGCTGACTTTTTAGTTCCAAAGTGCCTGCGGCACAAGATCCTTCGACTACGCTAGGATCTGAAAATTTTCTAATGAAAATTGTTCAGGTCATTCGCTCCGCTCAGGATGACAACACCCCAGCAAATCCTCTCACCTTGTGTCCCTATGGGGTCCCCAAAAAACTTATGTTTTTAGGGGCGGTTGATGGGGACACGACACGAGACTGATGACGAGATAAATATTAAAAGTGTACCTTTTTGTTTATTGGTTTGGTTTTGTGCGGTGTTTGCCGTTGCCTATCAGGCTGAAATCTATGCGATAGTAGCCTTGCTCCATGTTGCAAAGCGGGCATTTTTTAGGGGCTTGCTTATCTTGAATGATTGTGCCGCATTCGTCGCATTTAAAGCACGCATCGCCGCAATTGCATTTATACAAGCAGTTGCATTTTAACCCTTCCGCAAGTTTTTCCAGTGTGCGTTGGTGAGTTTTTTCCACTTTGGCAACCATGTCAAACAACTCTGCCACATCCTTAAACCCCTCATCTCGGGCGATGTCTGCAAAGGTTGGATAAATAGACTCCGAACTCATCTCTTCGTTGTGAGCCTCCAATTTTAAAGTTTCACACAAATCTGCGCCCTGTTTGAAAGGATAGCCCGCATTTATTTCAATGTTTTGAGTATCCTGCCCGCCATGCTCGTTTATTTTGTTGAAAAATTGCTGAGCGTGTGCCATTTCGTTGTGTGCAATTGTGCGAATTAAATTGCTTAAATATTCATATCCTTGCTGCTGTGCCATTTTTGCCAAAAACTGATATCTTGCACCCTCCATGCATTCGCTGGCAAATGAACGTGCCAAATTTTCCTTTGTTTTGCTTTGTTGAAAATCCATATTCCCTCCACTTTTAAATCTTATCCAAAACGGGCAAAATTAAACGATTGAAGCAAAAATCTAGCGAACCAACCTCGTTTTTTATTTTGACAGGTCAAATATGTGACGATTGACCGCAAAATATGGTTAGACGGAAAACAAAAGCAAGTTTGTTAAATTTTTTTGAAAAAATTGTAAAAAATTATTGACAAACATTTTTTAAATTGCTAATATAAATTTGCATTTGCTATGAAATGCGTCAAATTTTGGGGGATTAGCTCAGTTGGCTAGAGCACTTGCCTTGCAAGCAAGGGGTCATCGGTTCGAATCCGATATTCTCCACCAGAGCATACGTTCGCAAACAAAATCAATTTGTTTGCGAATGAATTGCGAGTTGGAGTAATGTATTTATTCTCCACCAGTCTTGGACTAGCCAGACAAATATTCAAAATATTCCAACACCTTTTATTGAAGGGGTTCACAAAGGGGAAACCTTGTTGCCACTTTGTAAGAGGAGCAAACGCCTAACAAGCGGACGTTTGCGATAACTAGAAGCAAACCCGCCAAAAGGCGAATTGCGACGAAGAGATGTAGCTCAGCAGGTTAGAGCACCACCCTGTTGCCGAGCATGTTACGAAGTTTCATGCGAACGCCAAGGCATAATCGCTTGCGATTGCCTTATAAGTGGGTTCCCACCTTATCTGGGTGAGTTTGAGAGATGAACTCATTAAAACATAACAATTTAATATAGAGATGTAGCTCAGCAGGTTAGAGCACCACCCTGATAAGGCGTGCAAGACCGATTTGTAGCAAGTCCGCGACAGTTGTTAAAGTCGTTAAAACAAACATATAGGATTGTAGCTCAGCTGGTTAGAGCACCACCCTGATAAGGTGGGGGTCGGTGGTTCGAGTCCACTCAATCCTACCAAATTTGAGAGCGAAATTCGCTCTCATTTTTTTATCTAAAAAGTGGCTAAAACCCAGTAATTTCGGGCATTTCAGGGCTTTTGCTAAAATCTGATTTTTAGCAATTTAAGTGTCTTAAAATCAAAAATTTTACTCCAAATTTTGACATCAAATGCACCAAAATTTGACATCAAATATTTTT
>DHNC01000020.1 GCA_002406115.1 Christensenella sp. UBA4626 | reverse complement strand
TTTATATTTTTTACAAAAAATTATTTAAAATATTTTTATTGAAAATTTGTTTTTCACAAAATAAATAACGACAAAATATTTTTTATTTCAGCATTGGGTCAGGTTCAATTTTTGCCCTATCAGCAACAACCACACATTCAGTTGTAAGCAAAGTTGATGCAACGCTGGTTGCACATTGAAGTGCAGTTTTGGTGACTTTAAATGGATCAATAATTCCTTTTTCAAACATATCACAATACACATTTTCAAGGGCATCATATCCATAATGTTTGTTATCGCTTTTAAGCACTTCGCTCACAACCACACCATCATCAACACCCGCATTTTTTGCAATTTGTCTGAGTGGTGCTTCAAGCGAATTGGCAACAATCTGCGCACCCAATTTTTCATCACCTTTAAGACTTTCAATAAAATCATTAAGTTCAGTTTTGGCACGTATCAACGCCACGCCGCCGCCCACAACAATGCCTTGATCAATCGCAGCCTGAGTTGCATTGAGTGCGTCTTCAATACGCAATTTTTTCTCTCGCATTTCCACTTCTGTGGTGGCACCAACTTTTATGCGGGCAATTCCACCATTCAAACATGACAAGCGTCCCATTACAACCGACCTATCAAACTCTTCCAAAGGTTTGTTTAATTCTTCTTTAAGTTGTCTAATTCTGTCATCAATTTTTTCTTTATCGCCAGTGGCGCCAATAATCATCGTTTGATCCTTATCTGCCTTAACTTTTTCGCATCTGCCAAGGTCAGACAACTCAACATCATTAAAGTTGTTATAAATGTCGCCAGAAATAAATTTTGCACCAGTAATCAGAGCAAGGTCGGACAAAACTTTTTTTCGTCTATCACCAAAATAAGGAGTTTTTACACCCAAGCAAGTGAATATCTTGCGCATATTATTTACAACCAAAGTCGTGAGAGCATCCCCCTCAATATCTTCGGCGATAATAAACAAACATCCGCCCGCCTTTGCAACCTTTTCAATAATGCCAAGAATTTCCGCCACGTTGGATATCTTTCTATCCGTAATAAGTATGTAAGGATTGTCAAGTTCTGCCACCATTTTGTTTTGGTCTTGACACATATATGGACTGATGTAACCACGATTTATCCTTGTTCCCTCTGCGATGTTGAGCGAACTGATAAGCCCGTTGCCCTCGTCGATTGTGATAACGCCATTCAAACCCACTTGTTCAAACGCTTTTGCAATCAATTGACCGGTTGCCAAGTCGCCAGACGAAATAGTTGCAACCTGACAAATCGAGTTGTTATCTTTAACTTCTTTAACATCTTTTGCCATTGTTTCAACAACAAAATCTGCCGCTTTTTTTATGCCATTTCTAAGCAAAATTGGGTTAGCACCAGTGTTGAAACATTTCAATCCTTCTTTAAAGATTTTTTCCGCCAAAACGGTGGCAGTTGTTGTGCCGTCACCTGCCAAATCATTGGTCTTAACACACGCACATCGCAAGATGCTTGCCCCCGCATTTTCAACCTCATCTTCAAGTTCAATTTGCTTGGCAATTGTAACGCCGTCGTTTGTGATAATTGGGTTCATATACACGCTGTCAATCACCACATTTCGCCCTTTTGGCCCCAGCGTTATTTTGACCGCTTCTGAAAGTTTTTCAACACCTGTTAAAAGTTTTTCACGTGCCTTTTCATTTGTTAAAATTTTTCTAATCATTTATCACTCCTATCACATCAATTTGTCGCATAACAATATAAATTTGGTCTTTGATTTTAAACTCTGCACCAGCGTATTTATTGAAGAAAACTTTGTCTCCAACTGACAGTTTCATCTCCACTTTTTCACCGTCAAAATTTGTGCCATCCGCAACAGCCACAACCGTGCCTTTTTCATGCCTAACCTTGGCAGTATCCGGAAGCACCAAACCCGAAGTCTGTTGGATTTCTTCTTCTGGTTTTATCACCACTCTATCAAATAATGGTTTTATGTTCATACTTTTTCCTCCTACGCGCATTGTAACCCCTGATGTCACGATTTAAACCCAAACCTGCCAGTTTTAAGTAATTTTTTTATAATTTTTTTAAAAAAACAGGAATTTTACATAAAAAATCATTAAAATTTAACAATTTTTTATAATTTTAATTTATTTTTTTGTATTTTATAAAATTTATCAATTTATTAAAACCCCTCAAACCACGTGTCAATCACGCACCATGTGCAGCTTAAAAATATTTCATATGTGCCATCAAAAATGAATAAAATACATATGCAAGAATATGTTTTTGATTACACGAGTTACAAAAATAAAATTAAAAATTCATCTTCAAATATCCTTTCGGCAAGCCCAAAACAAAGAGAAAAATTTGGCTTTGTTTTTGTTTCTATTTTAATAATTTTTTTGCTTGCAACCGTGGTTTTAATAAAGCAAAAATCCGTCAAAAAACAGTCTTTTTATTTTGTCCAAATTGGAGAATTTGGCAGTTTTTCACAAGCCAACAAACAAGCAAATCAAGCCATGCAATTAGGCGGTGCAGGCTATGTTTATTTTGACAATAACTACCACACTTTGGTTGGATTTTACCTTAGTTATGAGGACGCTGAAAAGGTGTCAAAAAACATAAATAGTGACTTTCCAAATGCAAAAGTTTTTGAAATTTCAACGCAAAAATTTAGCAAACGAGCGCACCCAAAAATTGTAAATAATTTAAACACTACCCTTTCAAAACTTACGCAAGAATTATATCAGTTATCTATTGATTTTGACACGAACAAAAACTTTAAAAACACCCATTTAAAACTATCCAATTTGACCGACAATTTTAATTCAGATTTTGACAGTTTTAAAAAAGAATTTGGTGACGACACATCCAATTTGAACTGCAAAAAGAAACTCAACAATATTAACCAAAGTTTGTCAAGAATATGCCAAGCCGAAGAGGCTGAGTTACCTCAAAAAATGAGATACGAATTGATAAATATTGTTGTAAATTACACCATGTTTTTAAACGAAATCAATCAGTAGGTTTTTCGTTTATCTCCTTCTTTTCCATTTGTTTTTCCTTCTTTTTTTGTTTGATTTGCACTATAAGTTCAATCAACTGCCAAACACCCAAGCAAACCAAAAAGCCAGCAAACAACTTTTTTAATAAATCGGATGAAATATTGTTGGCAAGCCATGCCCCACCCAAACTAAACAGCAACCCACACGTAGGCAGCAGCCAGGTATCCTTAAAATCCACCAAATGATGTTTGGCGTGAATTATAATAGCGACGATTGACATCGGCAAAAAAGCAACCAAATTTATCCCCTGTGCATCAATCTGGCTAAACCCCAAAAATATCGTCAAAATCGGAATGATGAGTGTTCCGCCACCCATTCCCATGCCTGCAACAATTCCGCCAACAACGCCTGCAACAATGCTCCAAATCATCTGTCACCTCTATCTAAAAAACATGGTTATGCCGCCAATCAGCATAAACAAAACAAATATTCCCTTAACCACCAAATTGTTGAGTTTGTTAAGCAGCGTTGCCCCGATGACACCTCCGCCTACAATACCTGCCATGACCGGCCAACCGGTTGCAAAATTGATTGAGTTATAGCACATATAAATGATTGTGCTGGCAAGGCTTAGCGGCAAAATTACGAACAGCGCAGTTGCCTGTGCTTTTTTTTGTTCCAATCCAAACAATTTGTTAAGAAGCGGCACCACAACCATGCCTCCGCCCCCACCAAAAAATCCGTTGATTGCCCCAATCAATGCTCCAAACAATATCACAACAAACTTTTTTGGTTTTTTCATAATCATATTGTTTGCAATCTAAAATTTATTTAGACAAAATTTTAAAAATTTGGTGAATATTTTTTTCAATTTAGCCTCAACCCACAGGATTTAAATATTTATCAATATTCACGGTTCAAAAGCACCATATTTTATTTGCATTTTTTTACGCTTTGTATTATAATACAAAGGATTTAACAATTGAAAATTGAGCTGGCGAGTTTTAATTTGTTCCATGCACGGGCAAATCAAGCCATTCAACCCGATTTTCAAAAATCAATAAAGCAAATATAAGGTTTATTAAATTTGTTTTTAGCAATAATTCTAAAAGAGGTTACGATGAAATCAAAAAACAATGTATTCAAAAAACTTTTTCAAATTGCCGCTATTTTTGTTTTGGCAATACTCGCAAGTTTGACGGTTTTCAGTTTCAATTTGCGTCCAACTTATTCTGCAAGTGTTGAAAATCCAAATTTTTCAAACAACATGACAGATAGCACCAACACACCAGCAAGTCCAAGTTCTTACACTTTTGTGGATAGGAATTTTAAATCAGTGAGTTACAATCCTCAGTCCACATCAGCAAGCCAACCAAACGTTAAAGCCGGTGTTATCAACATTGAAGATCAAGGATACACAAAGCATTCATCTGAAAAAGATGATTATGCTCTTATGATTAGCAGTGAATATTCCACAAAGTATGGCTACACTTCAAGTCAATTTACATTGGAAGCTGATAGTTGTTATGCAATTTCTGTTGACGTATACACTGTTACCACCCCTGGATTGGCAAGCCTTTACCTTGTTGATGAAAACAACACCGCTTATGCAAGTTTTGAACATGTCGGCCGTGCAGATAACTGGGCAAGTTACACATTCTTTGTTAAAACCGATGATTTGACAAGTTACAAACTTAAACTTGCAATGTTCTTGGATGGCAGCGGCACAACACTTTTCGACAGTGTCAAAATCACAGAACTTACAGATAAACAATTGGAATCTCAATATGAAGCATTCAAATCCACGAGTTGCTATGTTGCTCCAAAAACTGACAATATCATAAGTCAAACCGCATTTGCAAAAGGTGACTTGGCAAGTGTGTTTGCAAATTCAGATTCAAGCATTGATTACGAAACAGGTTTGAATGGCAACTTCGGTTCTGCAATCGTAATCAAAAACAATTCATCAACCCACTCTCAATACACAACAAAAGATGATTATTTCACTTTTGAACAAAACCGTGTTTATCGCCTCACTTTGAGTGCAAAGGCGGAAGACCTCTCTGGCAAAATCAAATTGAGCCTTATCCAAACAAATTTAAAGCAAGATGAAGACGGCAATGATATTTATGACACTTCTAGTGAAAAATTTAGTTTGACAATTTCATCAAGCACTTCAAACACTGTAACAGACGGCTACAACAAATATTCATTCTTTATAAACACTCATCCTTTAAAATCCACAACATACAAATTGGTTGTCGACTTTGGTGATGACGATTCAACCGCAAGCGGCAGTTTGTATCTTGCTGGTGCAACTTTATCAAAAACGACATATTCAAACTTTGAAAGTGTTTCAACTGGCGAAACACAACAAAAAATCAACTTGGCAACAAAGATTGTTGATGTTGACAGCGACACCAAAAAATTGATGCTCACAAACGGCAACTTCAACTCAGTAAAACCAACCGACACAACAAAGGTTTACCCTGCGGCTGCTGATTCTTGGACTGCAACCCTTGGTGAAAATCCTCAATTGTACGGCGTTGTAAACACTGCCGAGTTTGATAAATTTACTTCATCAAACACATTTGCAAGGACAGCGGTAAACCCAGGCAACCCAAACGGATTGACCGAAAGCAACAACTTGCTTATGATGTACAATAGTTCAACCGACAGTCTTGCTTACACAAGCGAAATTGACAAATCTTTGGACGCTGGCTCTTACCACAGAATCAGCCTCAATGTATTGACACAACACTCCACTTTGAATGTATATTTGGTTACAAAAGTCAATGAAAAAGAAGTTGTGTTGTCATCAATCAAAAATGTTGCAACTGACGGCAACTGGCACACTGTTGATTTATATGTATACACTGGCGTTCATCAAATGAGCGTTGGCGTGAAAGTTGAAATGAACACAACTGACGCAGGCTTTGCTTATATTGACGATGCTACATTTGACTTTGCTTTGCGTTCAGGCTCAATGTTATCTCAACCTAGCGAAACTGAATTTAACGCAACAACTGCTGGCAACTTTGCCACAAACCACATTGCAAAAGCAGATTTGAAAAACTTGCTTAGCGGCGAATCTTCTGATAGATTTGCAACCCCTACTCACTTTGATTACACTGAAAATGAAAATGTTACATTTGGCACTATTGATTTGACAAACGACACTGATGTTCGTTGGATTTTGAATAAATACGACCAATATAACGAAAACTTTACAAGTTTGGAAACAAAAAACATTCTTGCAATTCACGCAATCAATTATGTTAGCGAAACTTACACTGCAAACATCGGATATCGTTTCGATTCCAGCAAATATTATCTTGTTAGCGTAAAGGTTTATACTCAAAACCTTGCAACAAGTGATGACGTTGATTCTTTTGGTCTTGGCGTTGGTTTGACAACTTTTGATAACTCATTCAAAAACATCAACACCGAAACTGAAAACGGCAACAGTTGGAAAACTTATCAATTCTATATCCACCCTACTGACGCCACAACTGCAATGCTTAAAATTGTGTTTGGCGCAAACGGCGCATCATTAAAAGGTGACGCATTCTTGGGTGACCTCACTGTTGAAGAAATTGATTCATCAAAATATATCGAAAAATCAACTGACACCGCTTTGGTTTTGGCAGAAACCACAACAACAGATGACAGCAAAGATGACGATGATTCAAAAACTGATGAAACAACAAAATCAAACAACAATGCATGGATTATTGCTATCCCAACAATCCTCACTGCGGCAGCAATCATCTTGGCAGTTGTTGGCTTGTCACTTCGCAAAATCAAATTCAAAAAACCTGTTAAAAAATCAAAAACAGATTATGACCGTAATTCAAAACAATCTCAACAAATTTATATGCGCAAAGCAACAATGATGAGAGAACAACGTTTGTTGGAACTTTCAAAACAACTTGAAACTTTGCAAAACGAGCGTACAAGTTACGAAGAACAATACAAAAAGGATTTGTCATCTCTTCGTCAACTTAAAATTAAACGTGCGTCAGCAAATGAAATTGCAAAACTTGAAAAAGATATGAAGCAAAATCAAAGGCATTCGGCTCAAATTGGTTCTTCAATCCGTCAAGTTGAGATGGATATTGAATTTACAAAATCATCAGATTACACAAAACAAGTTATCAAAAAATTGTCCAGTGCAAAACAAGATGAAGAATAAATTTTAATATAAAAAGGTCAAAATTAAACAATTAAAAAAGGAAGATATAATTCTTCCTTTTTTTAATGCAACAAATAATATTATCTTTATAAACTTATCAAAAAAATGTTAATTTAATGCAAATCAAGTTGATTTAAAGTATTTTTAATTGCTGACCGATAAAAAGTTTTTCTTGCGTCAAATGATTGTCAGCAATGATTTTTCCCTCGGTTGTGTTGTATTTTTCAGCAATTTTTGGCAAAGTTTCCAGCGGTTTCACGATGTGCAATTTGTATTTGTTTGTCGTAATTTTAACCCATTCGCCGGCATAATAATTTATCTTTGGATTGTTCCGCAAGATGTTTGGATTGCTTGTGTTTAAGGACATACAAATCGTTTTGCTTGTATCATCTTCTTTTATTCTATAAAAAAAATTGTCAGCCTGCTTTATTTTCATACTTATATATATTCTTTTTTATCCAAATTTTTGACTTATTCTTAAATTTAACCACACCATTCTAGGTTATATATAGTTTGTTTATTTTATATATTACATAAAGGCTTATTGCCAATTTTTATAATATTGGACAAGCAAAAAAGGAAAGTATGAAATCAATATTTAAAGCGGTTGCATTGGTCACCATTTTTTCAATTATAACAAGAACATTGGGGTTCTTTTTCAGGATATTTTTATCACGCAAACTTGGTGCAGAAGGTCTTGGGCTGTTTCAAATGGCAAGCAATGTTTTGGGGATATTTATGACGCTCATTGCAAGTGGTTTGCCTTTAACGACCGCCAAACTTGTCACAAAATACGAGGTGAACAACGACTGGCAAAAAAGAAACAAAGTGGTCACATCCAGTTTGATTATAGCGCTTTCTGTTGCTTGTTTTAGTGCGTTGCTGCTTGTTTTGCTCAAATCACTTTGGGGTGTTGTTTTGACGGACAATCGTGCGGTTGAGTTGCTTATAATTATGATTCCTAGCGTCATTTTCAGCAGCATTTACGCCGTTTTCCGTGGTGCATTGTGGGGGCAAAGCGACTATTTTAACTGTGGTTTGACCGAACTTATTGAGCAAATAATCCGCTTTGTTTTGACCTTTATTATGCTTTTAAATGTCACAGATTATTTTGTCGCCACCAAATATTCCGCCATAGCCTTTGATATTACTTGCCTCATCGCTGCCCTTATCACCATGTTTATATATCTCAAACGTGGAAAACTCAACTTTCATAAAGGCGAATATAGAAATGTGTTTAAAAGTTCGTTGCCTATCACCGGGGTCAGACTCGCAAATTCGTTGGTGCAACCTTTGACAACGCTTATCATCCCATCCATGCTTATCCTCTCCGGTTACACTCAAAGCGAAGCCATTGCCAGTTTTGGTGTTGTAATGGGCATGACTTTCCCTATGCTATATGTTCCAATGGCGGTTATTGGCAGTTTGAGCATGGTCCTTATCCCGTCAATCAGTTCAATGCTGGCAAGAGGTCAGCACGACCAAATTAAAAACAATATCGAAAACTCGGTACAAATTTCCGTGTTTATAAGTATGCTGTTTATTCCACTTTATCTGTCGGTTGGCGACTTGATAGGCGTCATTTTGTACGATAATCAGATGTCCGGCGCAATGCTGCAACTCTCTGCTCTGTGCATTTTGCCAATAACTTTGTGTAACCTCTCTGGCAGCATTTTAAACGCACTCAATTTGGAAGTTAAATCGTTTGTAAATTATTTAATTGGCTCTGCCGTTCTGTTCGCCGTCTTGCTTGGCATGACCTGGCTTATAGGCATAAATTCGATAATTTTGGCACATTTCTTGTCAATGACTGTCATCACATTGTTAAATTTCAGAATGATAAAAAAAGCAGTGCCAAATATTGAATTAAATTTATTCAAAACATTTGCAAAATATATGCTTATTATCATTCCTTGCAGCCTTTTAGGATATTTTGTAAGCGGTATACTCTCCAAACTGACACATATTTTCATCGCCTGCGTTGTTGGCGGAACGGTCAGCATGGCAACCACCGTGCTATTGTGTTGGATTTTCAATATTTACGACATCAAAAGCCTCCTAAATTTGCTAAAACTTCGAAAAAAAGCCAAAACATAACTTAGATTGCAACATTTTGTTGCAATTTTTGTTTAAAAAGGCTTGCTTAGTCAATCATTAAATCATGTTGACAATCTTTATAAGAGTTTTAATAATTTATGTAACAGTTCTCATATTTTTACGCCTTATGGGCAAGCGTCAGATTGGTGAAATGCAGCCATACGAAGTGGTTATAACGCTTATAATCGCCGACTTGGCAACAATCCCAATGAGCGACACAAATGTGCCTTTGTTGCATGGTATTTTGCCATTGGCGATACTTGTGCTTATCCACTATGCAATCACCTTTTTAACACGCAAAAGCGTGGCAATTCGAAGGCTTATGAGCGGCAAGCCTGTGGTTGTCATTTCACCAGAAGGAATAATGTATCAGGCGTTAAAGGAGTTAAATATGAACGTCGACGACCTTCTCGAAGCACTGCGTCAAGGCAATTTCTATAGTTTTGACCAAATCTTATATGCAATTGTGGAAACAAACGGCAAAATAAGCATAATCCCAACCAGTGCTGCCGCCCCAGCAACTGCAGAAGATGTTGGCAAAAACAATCCGCCAGCCCAAATCCCACACGTGCTTGTTGCTGACGGAAAAATCATAAAAGATGAAATAAAATCCAGCAACATCAATCAAAAGCAACTTTCAAAAATGCTTGAAAAATTGCAGTTGACAATCAAAAATCTGCTTGTTTTTACGCTGGATGATGACGGCAAGGTCTATTATCAAATTAAAGGCAAGCATGCGCAGACAATCCAAAATATCAACATGGAAGTGCAGCAATGAAACAATGGATTTATATGCTGATATTGCTCATTGGCGTGACGACGCTTTGCGTGTGGGACACCGTGCACACCAACCAGACTTTTGAATACATGGAAAAGGAAAGCAAATCAATTTACGAAGCCGTTTTGACGACTGAAATCACCGATGAAGACTTGAAAACCAAAATTTTTAACCTAAATGATTTTTGGACAAAAAATATGGACACGCTTGCCGTTTCAATCTCCCGCAAGGATATGCAACCCGTGTCCGATTATCTTCAATATCTATGCTCTGCCGTCATCAACAAATCGCAAGACGACGCCATAACCTATGCCCGCATTTTAAGTTACAACTTGGAGGGTCTAAATGAAATCACCGGCGTAAGTTTTATAAATATTTTGTAGTAAAATCAGCCTAAATATTTCGTTAGGCGCATAAATACAGTTTGCTGCATTCACAAAAAAAGACAAACAAATTTCAATGTCAGTCCTTTTTTATTATTGTGAATACTACAATATAACAAACCAAATCTATAAGTCAGCGAAATTATTATTTAATGTCCCAAGTTGTGTCAGCGTCGTCAATTATAGTTTCTTTTTCATCAAGCATTTTTTCAAACTTTTCAATATATTCTTTATCGCCAGTTGCGACAATTGCATTGTGCAGTTTGTTTATATCAGCGCCAAGCACCTCACTTGCAAATTTGCAAATAATGTCCAAATAATCTGACTTTATTATCTCATTTTCAAGCTTTTCAACATCAGCGCCTTTCACATCTCTAGCAAATTTAAACACATTGCAATCTCTTAAATAACCATGCGCCTTGATTACTGCCTGTTGCAGTTTATCAATATCCGCACCATAAATTTCTCTTGCAAATTCATAAATGTATTGAGTGTCGCCCGTTTTTATAATTGCGTCTTGCAACTTTTCAATGTTGGCACCTTTCACATTTTTTGCAAAATAAAAGATGTATAACGGCTTGCTGTTGCTATCGTAAAGAGAGCATTCCAATTTGATTAACGCATCTTGAAGTTTGTCAATGTCAGCACCCTTTACATCCGTTGCAAATCTGTAGATAAGGCAAGCATCACCTTTTTTGATTATCGCACTTTGTACTTTTTCAACATCTTCTTTCGAGTTGTCCTTTTGTGCAAATTTTTGAAGTTTAGTTAAAATTGATTTTCTGTATTCTGAATACATATTTCCACCTTGTTAAATTAACACAATTATACCCCAGCCCCCACAACTTGTCAATACTGAAATTTAATATAAACCACTGAAATTTAAAACATTCTCAAAAACTTCCCTTTTCTCCAACAAAAAAAACGAGCAATATTCTGCCCGTCTTTTCATTTAACCCAAATTATTGCATATCCCCAGTTGTCCCATCCTCGTCAACTTTTGTTTCTTTTTTATCAAACAATTCTTCAAATTTTTTAATGTGTTCATTTTCTTCTTTTTTGCCTTCTTTGGCTGCATAATCCCTATGATAATGTTCAATCCAATATTGTGGGTCGATATCTTCAGGACATATATCATAACCATATGAACGAACCATCGCCAAAACCTCATCAGCACTTCTTCTACCCAAATTTTTTACTTCAAGCAATTCATCAAATGTTAACATCACTATATCTTTAAGCGTGGCAATTCCGGCACGGTTTAAACAATTATATGTGCGAATTGATAATGGTAAATCAGAAATTGAAGTTTTTAAAGAGTTCATATCTGGCTGTTTAGCAGGAAAAATTGCATTGATTTTATCTAAGCCAACATTGATCATTGAAGCATAACACGCTTTGTTAAAATTTGCCCTATATTCAAAATCTTCTTCGAAGTGCAAACCAATTGAAGTTACAGCATCAACCACCTCTTGCAAGCTATTTTCCTTTAATTCTTTTTTATTCAGTTTTAAAAGTGTGCTAACTATACTATCGTAAGAAAATAAGTTTTCAATTATCAAATTGTTGATTTTTTTTGTTTCTTCATCTGTTATATTCAAAGCTTTCAAAAAATCTTTTATTTTCATATGCAATAAAGTACCATATAATATATCACATGCTTCTTTTTCCTGCTCTGACAAAGCGTTATATCTTTCTTGTTGAATGCGTGCGATTTTTTGTCGTTGTAAAACTTCTAATTTATCCATATCAAGTTCATCAATATTTTCTAAGTCGTTTATAATATCTTGGTCGGTAAAAAGCATTAAAAGGCTTATTCTTGAAGGATACATTAACAAGCGAAGAGATTTCCTTATATCTGCTCCAATTGCAGTTGCTGTAACATTGCGCTTTTCAGCAATCTGGCTTATTGACAATGGTGTTTCACCATTTAAGCCATAATACATTGTTAAAATCTCAGCTCTTTTGGGGTCCAGGGTTTTTAAAATGAATTGGCGATCCTTTAAAAATTTAGCCATTTCAATCTTACTTTCTTTACTTGTTGCTGGAAATGACAACAAAGAACAACCTTCTGAACGAGCCCCTCTAATTTCAACCGGTATTGATTCTTTCTTCAATTTTTCTTCAATATTATAATATTCTATCATAATTCCCCCTTATTAAATCAGATTCATTATACCCCCCCCCCCATGGCAATTTGTCAATACCCTTTTTAAAAAAACATAAAAAATGATTTTTATTATGCAATCAAATTTCATATTTTGCTTTTGTTCAAAATTATCACTAATCTCTTCCACAAATAAGTTATGGCGGGAACCCCTTATTGATTTGGCTGTTCGACGGCAAAACATAAAAAAAGAACCCAGATTAACTGAGTTCTCATCAGGTTGATGGCAACGATCTATTTTCTCGGGCCGTCTCCAGCCAAATATCGTCGACGCGTGAAAGCTTAACTTTTGTGTTCGGAATGGGAACAAGTGGAACCTTTCAACTATAATCACCATCATGGTTCATTGAACACTAGCGTTTGCTAGTTTAGAACAATGACAACTGCATATTTTCATCCTACAAATACTAAATATAATTTTGCCTAAAGAATTCATTTCTCAAAAGGAAGGTGATCAAGCCCTCGACCTATTAGTATCAGTCCGCTCAATGCATTACTGCACTTACACTCCTGACCTATCTACCTCTTAGTCTTAAAGGGGTCTTACTAGCTTATGCTATGGGATATCTTATCTTATGGCATGTTTCACGCTTATATGCTTTCAGCGTTTATCACTTCCGTACTTCGCTACCCTGCTATGCCGCTGGCGCGACAACAGGTGCACAATAGGTACGTCCACTCCGGTCCTCTCGTACTAGGAGCAGCCCCATTCAAATATCCTACGCCTGCGATGGATAGGGACCGAACTGTCTCACGACGTTCTGAACCCAGCTCGCGTGCCACCTTAATCGGCGAACAGCCGAACCCTTGGAACCTGCTCCAGCCCCAGGATGTGACGAG
>DHNC01000019.1 GCA_002406115.1 Christensenella sp. UBA4626 | reverse complement strand
ATATTTTTTAATTAAATTTTTAATAAGCCAAACCAGTAGCACCCAAGCCAAAGTTACGAGCAGCGGCTGCAAGTTTTTCAGCCTTTTCACGTTCTTCTTCCTCGGTCATACATTTGAACATTTTCAATATTTCTTTAACGCCGGCGATTTTGTTTTGAAGCAAAACTACTTCCTTGTTGTGAGAAACTTTGTAAGACCTGAGTTCTTGTGAATTTGTGCCTGAGCAAGTATATTTTGCAAATTCATGATTTTGCAATTTTGTAAGTCTTAACATAACTTGTTTTTTGAAATCGACATCAGTCATCAATTGTTCAAGGATTTTTTGCAATTTTAAATCTTCCACAATTTTTTGAACATCTTCAACTTTGTAAACATTATCATTTAACAAAACTGCCTTTAAAAATTTGATTTTAAAACCAGATTTTCTTTTCAAGTTTTCGTTGATAAATTGATAAAAATAGTCTTCGCACAAAACTGGATTTACGCTCTTTTGAGCAACTTCCAAAACAAACTTTTCATCATTCATCAAGTTTGGGAAATTTATAAATGAAATGTGGTTGTCACATTCAATTATCAACCTGCCCAAATCGTGTTCATTGTAAGCACATGGGTTGATTGCAACACCTTTTTTCAATTTGCTTTTGATACGTTCGATACTACGTTCCACCAAGCATTTTTCATTGTTTGTTTGATTGCGATACACGGATCTGCACAATCTTTTTGATTTTTTAACTTCTTCCATAATTTTTTCCTTTTGATAAAACTATCACCAAAACCACAAGTTGTCAATACCCAATTAAAAAAGAAATGTGTTTTGCAAGTAATATTTTTTAAAAAAAGACACGTTTTTGTTGTCATCTTCAAAAAAATCTTGACAAAAAAAATAAAAAACCTTGTTTTGAGTTAAAAATATGTTATAATTAAAATAAGTTTATCGTGGGCAGCAGTGACGCATGATGTAAACATAAATAGATAAAAAACATAACGCATTTTTAGGAGTTATTTATGAAAATTATAGTTGGATTAGGAAATCCAGGCGGATTGTATAGCAGAACTTAGCAGCCAGTTTATACTAAACTTGCTGGGTGCGTTATGCTTAAAAATATTTTGTTTTAGGAGTTGTTTATGAAAATTATAGTTGGTCTTGGTAATCCAGGCGGTCAATATAGCAAAACTTACCACAACGTTGGTTTTAGTGTGGTGGACCTTTTTGCAAAGCAGCAAAAGTTGAAATTTTCAACAAAAAAATGTCAGGCTGAGATTGCAAAAGGTAACGGCTACATTTTGGCAAAGCCAAACACTTATATGAACGCAAGCGGGAATGCAGTTTCCGAACTACGTAAATATTTTAAAGTGCCTTTAAACGACATTTTGATTGTTTTGGACGATATTGATATGCCAAAAGGCAAAGTACGTTTCCGCACTTCAGGCTCTGCCGGCACTCACAACGGAATGAGGGATATTGTTGAAAAAGTTGGTGAGGTTCCACGCATTAGAGTTGGCATCGGTCGTGACAATTCCATGGATTTGGCAGACTATGTTTTGAGCAATATCGACGAAAAGACTCGTGAAATTTTGAATGTTTCATATTTAAAAGTTTGTGACCTCATCAAAGCCTTTATTGATGGTGACTTATGTCAAGATACGACGATATAAAATCCGAGATTGGCAAAAAGACCATATTTTGTTCTAATTTAGGCTTTGGCGAACAAGGTGTTGTTTTATCCCACCTTGACAAAGCGATTTACATCACAGACACAACTGACAACGCAAGGAAAATGAAAGAGCAACTTGATGCGTTGGGCAAACAAAATGTGGTTGTGGACGATTTTGACAAGCCGTTTACCCTATCCACTTTTCAAAGCGATGAAAACAAAATAGATTTGATAAATGCCACAAATAAATTGCTGACAACTGACAGCATTTTAATCTCCACAGAGAGGTTGTTTTTTTCGTATTTGCCAAACATTGAAAATTTTAAAAATTCTACTTTATTTTTGCATGTCGGCAAGGACTACAACCTTTCAGACCTCATCACGAAACTGGTTGAAATTGGATATAAAAAAGTTGAAACAGTGACCGCACGAGGCGAATTTTCCGTCCGTGGCGACATTTTGGACGTGTTTATTTCCACCGACGAAATGCCAACAAGATTTGATTTTTTTGACACAAATCTAGAATATATTTATATGTTTGACTTTTTAACTTTTGAAAAAAGCAAACAGAAAAAAGAAGTATACATCACACCTAACAAATTGCTTATTTTATCCGAGCAAGAAAAGGCAGATTTTTTAAAGGAAATTGACAAAATAAAATCCAACAATTCAACCCTAAACGAGTTGTTTTTAGCCCTTGAAAGAAATGACGATATCCCACTTGAATTTATTGCCCCAAAAAACCAAAATATAAACTCAATTTTTGAATTTGATTTGCCTATTATTGTTTCAAATTCCATGATTGTGCAAACTTCAATAAACAAAACTTGTGAACAATTAAATAAGAAATTGGAAGATATTTTTGGTGAAAAAAATTCAAAAAAATTAAAAAAATACTTAAATTTTGATGAAATTTGCGAAAAATATGCAAAAAATTTGATATTTTTAGAAAATTTTGATATTTCCACCACTGAACTGAAAAATAAATTTGACCCAAAACTTGTTTGTGAAAATAAGTTTGACTGCCTACATTTTGAGTCCTTGTTGCACAATTTGCAAGCGGTTAAAGACATATTAAATTCAAACAAAAACAAACAAATTTATTTATGTTTGCAATCCGCTGATACGTTACACTCTGTGTGCCAAATTTTTGACGAAACACACATACCTTTTACGACAAATAAAAATGGTTTTGGTTTGATTGTAACTGAACTTAAAATCCCTTACAATATCTGCTTTGCTGACGAGCAAAAAATCTATATAGGTTCCACAAACTTTGCACACAAAAGGACAGTTTCTGGCAGCAACAAAACGCAAGTTAAATATTTGCCAAAAGCGGGTGAATATGTTGTACATTCAACACACGGCATCGGCAGGTGCGACGGCGTTGTGAGCATGGTTGTCCAAGGTGTGAACAAAGAGTTTTTCAAACTGACATACCGTGGCGGGGACACTCTTTATGTCCCAAGCGAAAATGCTGATTGCTTGTCACTTTATATGGCTGATGACAGCAATGTTACTTTAAACAAACTTGGCGGAAAAGAGTTTTTTAACCAAAAGCAAAAGGCGATAAAATCCATTGAGGATATGAGCCAAGAATTGATTGATTTGTATGCAAAGCGCAAGGCTGTGAAAGGCTTTGTCTATTCGCAAGATGACTATCTTTACACCGAATTTGAAAATGCTTTTGAATATACCGAAACGCCAGACCAAATGCAGGCAATTGCCGATGTGAAACGTGACATGACAACCGGAAAAGTTATGGACAGGTTGATTTGCGGCGATGTTGGATTTGGCAAAACAGAAGTTGCCATGCGTGCAATGTTTAAGGCTGTGGAAAACGGCAAACAGGTTGCAATCCTTGCGCCAACCACGATACTTAGTTTGCAACATTATTTGAGTGCGAAAGCAAGGACAAAAGATTTTGGCGTGAATGTTGAAATGTTAAATCGTTTTAGATCTGCAAAACAACAAAAACAAATTTTGGCTGATTTGGCAGACGGAAAAATAAATGTCATCTGCGGCACACACAGACTATTGTCCGAAGATGTGAAATTTTTTGATATTGGCTTGCTTATTTTGGACGAGGAACAGCGTTTTGGCGTTAAGCACAAGGAAAAAATTAAGCAACTCAAAAACAATGTTGATGTGCTAACCTTGTCAGCAACGCCTATCCCACGCACGTTGAGTATGTCGCTGATGTCGATAAGGGATATTTCCATAATCAACACCGCCCCAACCAACCGTTTGCCAGTTAAAACCTATGTTTTGGTGTACAATCAAGATGTTGTTTTGAATGCTATAAATGATGAAATTGCACGTGGCGGTCAGGTTTTGGTTGTGTACAATAACATCGAAAAACTGGCAGCCTTTGCAAACGATTTGCAAAAAAATTTAAACAATCCTAACGCAAAATTCGACATTGCACACGGGCAGATGAGCGAAATTGCCTTGGAAAATGCAGTCAAACGTTTGTATGACCGAGAAACAAATGTGTTTGTATCCACCACACTTATTGAAAATGGGATTGACTTGCCAAAAGCAAACACTTTGATTGTGATTGACAGCGACCGATTGGGGTTGAGCCAAATGTATCAACTGCGAGGACGTGTCGGAAGGAACACCGACCAAGCATACGCATATTTTACCTACTCCAAAGGCAAGATTTTGACCGAAGAAAGCATGGCACGTCTGCAAGCAATTGCTGAAAACACCGAACTTGGAAGCGGATTTAAAATAGCGATGCGAGATTTGTCCATCCGAGGTGCGGGCGAACTGCTTGGCAAAACTCAGCATGGGCATATGATAAAAATCGGTTATGATATGTATAGCAAACTTTTAAACGAAACACTGCGACGAATGAGGGGCGAAAAAGTTACAATTGAAAAAGAAATCAAGTTGGACATTGCCCTGCCAACAAATATTCCAACCGAATTTGTTGCTGACGAGGCAGAACGCCTTAAAATCATTGCAAAGATATCCAATATTGATTGCAAGGTTAAGGCTCGTGAGGTTATAAACGAATTGCTTGTAAACTACGGCAAATTGCCAAAAGAAGTTTACAACCTTGTGAACATTGCGCTTGCAAAAGCCTTTGCCTTGAAACAAAACATAAAGCAAATAATTTTAAATAAGACCAAAATGGCAATAATTTATTATGACGATATCGATTTGAAAGGTCTGATAAAAAAAGTTTCAAAATTTGCTCACTTTAAATTTGAAAACACATTCAATCCAACAATCAGTTTAAATGTAAACGAATTTAGCGTTCAAACCGCACTCAGTTATATAACCGAATTTTTGTCGACTTAAATTTGTCAATGTCGTTTTTAATTTGATATTTTGCGATTGTAAACAGTTGCTTTTTTATGAATATTTATATATAATATAAAACAGCAAGAAATGTAGATTGTTTTCAATTTACCAAAATGCATGGCAAAATTATATTGTCAGAACTATTACATTATTTTATTGGAGTTAAAATGAAAAAATTTTCCGCTTTTATTTTGTGCTTATTGTTTATGATTACATGCGGTTTGGCAGGATGCGCAGGTTTTTCTGTCAATAGAGTGAAATATTACAATGAAACGGTTGCAACAGTTGGCAACACACACATCACTCGTTACGAACTTTTGACCGCTTACAACAGTTATGGCAGCAATTATTATGTAAGCCAACTTGGCAAGTCTGAAAAAGAGGCTATGGGTGAAACGTTGAATTTGTTGATGGATAGAGAATCTCTTTATCAATTCGCTTTGACTGACGCAAGTTACAAACCAACCGCTTATCAAATCAACACAATAATTGAAAATATCTATACATCTATGGATAAAACCATGGCTGAATATGTTAAACAAACAAAACGTGTTTTAAATGTGACAATCAAAGAAGATTCTACTGATGAGGACAGCAAAACTGCTTATAAATACGAGGACTACAACACAATCCTTGCTGGCAAGCGTGCTGAACTTAAAACAAAAACTGTTTACTACACTGACGAAACAAAAACTGTCGTTTCCTCAACCCCAACCGAATACAAAGAAGTTGTTGACTACATTTCATACGTAAAGGTTGAAGAACCAACATTTGCTTGCGTGCTTGGCGAAGAAAATTTGGCAGCACTTCAAGATTTTGACACAGATGCAACACTTCAACTTATCATCGACAAATACTTTTCAAATTTCCGTACTTCTTTGGATAACGAAGAAAAACAAGATGCAATTTACAACAAATCCATCAGTTTGCTTGCACAAGATTTGATTTCAAGTGAAAAATATCTTCAAGACGAAAATGGCAAAGCATACAACACTGTAACAAAAGACTTGATTTACAGATATTTTAAAAAGACATTTAAAGACCAAGTTAAGTCACAATATTTGACAAATGTACGCACAAATTATCTTGAAAACGCACAAGACGAGTTGTCAATTTCTGCTCTGCTTGAAAAATATGTTTCTTTGATGCAGACAAATTACAACAAATATGCAAACTTTGAAAAATCTTACAAAGACGCTATGAAAGATGCTGGCACAAAGGCTGATGAAATCTTGTACCACCCAGACACAACTGACGGCACACAATTTGGATATTTCATCCACTGCCTTATCAAGTTTGATGAAGACACTCAAACCACAGCAATCAAAAATTTGGACAAGTTAAAATCAACTGGCATGAGCGATGAAGCATATCGCACTGCTTACGACAATATTATTGCTCAAACAACAGCAAAAGAACGTGACGCAAAAACCGGTTTGATTGAAGATGACGCAAAAGAATACACTTTGGACGAAGTGTTGGCAGAATATAAGGAAATCACCTCACTTGACGAGTTTATCAACTTTATGTTCAAGTTCAGTGAAGACACCGCCACTCTCAGCCAAGGTATGCCTTATGTTGTTGGCACAAATGATTTTAGTTCAATGGAAACAGCCTTCACAAACGAAGCTGTTCGCTTGATTGAGCAAGGCGTGGTTGGCGCTATGACACCTGCAACAAAAAACACTGACAGTTCAAAAGGTGACACAATGTGCATCACTTCTTACGGTGTTCACTTCTTGTACTATATCGGCGATGTTAAAATGTTTGATATCCCATTTGGCGAAATTGAAACAGCATATATTTCAACAACCGACAAAATAACATCAACAACTTATTACACAGACAAAACAAAAACCGTTATAAGCGAAACTGAAACACCATACTTCACTCACACCTACAACGAAAACAACTTGTATAAAAAGGAACTCAATCCTTTGACACACGAAACCTATTTTGATATGTTGTTTGACAAGGTTTACCCAGCATCAAGCAGTTCAGATAGTTATGCTGAGTCCACTGGTTATTCTGCAAGGGAAGATGAAATGATACAAACAATCCGCAAATCTAACCCAGCAAAAATCTACCAAACCAAGTTGGATGCAACAAAAACAAGTTTGTAAAGTTAAAAACTAAAAAAATTTAAGCAAGGTCAAAGTCAAAATTAAAAGGCTTTGACCTTTTTTATGCGAATATCTTAAACCGCTTTAACCTTTTTAAATTAAAAATTTGAAGCCATGTTGAATAAAATTTTGTTTGGTTCACAAAATACCAGTGTACCAATAAAAAAAGGAGTATTATATGGCAACAAACACAAAAAGAAAGGCAAGTGCATCAACAATTGCGATTGTAGCATTATCCATATTGTTGATTGTCACAGTCGGTGTAGGTATCGCTTTGGCATACTTCACAGGCAACGCAAATGTAACTGGTGACATCGCATTGGGTGACCCTGTTACTATCAACATCACGCAAGGTGGTGCTTCTGTTTCCGCCCTTACATTCTCTGGCAAGGCTTTGCCGGGCACTGTTTATGACCAAGCAATTGGCGTAAGCGCCCCAGCAGACACAACCGAAGCATTGGTAAGAGCAAAATTGACAATCACCAACGCAGAGGGTGCAAGCACAGCTGTGGAAGCGACAACAACCGCATCTTGGCAAAAAGGCGACGACGATTATTATTACTACAAAGGCAGTTTGGTTGCAAACGGCAAAGCAGACTTCGTTACATCAATCACAGTGCCAACAAGTTTGACAAATGCCGACGCAAACAAAACTTACAACATCGCAATCGTTGTTGAAGCAATCCAAAAAGCAAACAATGCTGCAAACGCAACATGGACAACAGCCCCAGCAGACTGGTTGGAAGCATATTCTCCTGCTGCTGGCTAAAAATGCGAAGGAAATGTCATGCTAACGAAAAAAAATCCAGAATTGACTGGATTTTTTTTGTGGTTACACTAGACTATATTTACAAAATTAGTAAAACAAATTGATTTGTTTAAAGTTATTTTGTGCCTAAATCAATATAGTTGTTTGGGTCAACTTTAACGCCGTTAAGCGTCATTTCAAAATGCAAATGATTGCCAGCGTTAAGTTCTTGTGACATTGTGCTGCCAGCCGTGCCGATAACCTGACCAGCGGCAACTTTGTCGCCATTTGCAACGCTCAATTTTTCTTCAAGAGATTTGTAGATTGACGCTAAGCCGTTTTTGTGAGTTATTTCCACAACTGTGCCTTCCAAATAATTTGTGTAAATGTTGGAAACTGTGCCATCTGCGACTGCAAAGACGTTCTTTTCGTCGCCCGCCAAGAAGTCGATTGCTTTGTGCATTTCCCACTGTTTCATGGTGTCGTTAAATTGCAACTCGGTGCCAGAATAATCCTTGTTGATTGTGGCATTTTTCATAGGTACAACATAAGTAATCGCTGCCACAGGTGCATCACCGCCGCCGATTTCACCATTAGATTTAGCATTTAGTTTAGATGTCATTGCAATTGCAACCGCACACGCAACAACCAACATTGCAACCAAACTTGCATAAACATAGTTCATAATCATATTTTTCTTTTGTGAAGTGTTTGACTTGTCCATTTAACCCTCCTACACACTGATATTGACCAACTGATGAGGTTTTAAACATATATTTTTGATTTTTTAAAAACTTCCGATTATTGTTGGCCAACCAATCACGCAATGGTCGTCGTAGCAGGCAAATTGCAGGTTGACCGCTTTGTCGTCCAGTTTGATGCTGGTTGGAATGCTATCGGAATAGGCATAAATTACTGTGGCGCCCGTGGAAAGATATTCAGTTTTTATCACTTTTGCTTGAAGGGTTTTGATTGCGTTGCCAACTTCGAAGTTGTACAAAACCATGCTCTCGCCTGTTTTGTTTTTGACATTTTTGGATTTTGTCATGTAACAACAGCCAAGATTTATGCCGTCAGACTGTTGAGTTGATGAATATGCAAAATATTCCCCGTCAAAATAATTTAGAAGTGAAAAATTTTTTCTGTCCATTTGACCGGAAATTAAAAAAGCGAATATGAAAAGCATAATAAATATTTTTTTCATATTCTTATGTTGGACAAGTTTCCGCTGTTTAATCAGTCAGACAAAATTTCGACCTTAAATTTAAATTGAACAAAATTTTTGCGTTTGGTTAAATTTTAAAGACATCGTAAAGATAAAGATAATTTAGGATGCCAGAACAATTTTTGCAATACTCTTTTATTTTTAAAACCATTTGAGCAGTTTTTGTGCGGTCAAAAGTTTGCACAAAATTTTTTACATTCGACATCGCAGAAATAATTCTTTGTTGGAGGTTTGAAAAATTGTAATCAATCAACAAAAATATGGCGTCGTTTTGAGAAAGTGCAAAAAATTTTTCTATCAAATTCTGGTCATCGCTTATGTTTTTATATAAATCGGTCATTGCCAAATTCCTTTGTTTTGCACCGACCACAAACGCTTCAAAACCTGCCAAAAGCAAATAGTCAACCATTGGCAAATCGGAATAATTTATGCCGGTTTTTTTTAGAATGTCAATATCCACAAATTCAATATCCGGCATTATTTTGTTAAGGCAAGTTATCACGCCACGTTGTGATATTTCGGCGATTTCAATTTCGTTTTCTTGCTCTTGCTGCGTGTATAATCTTGCAAAATAGTTGTAAAAATTGGCAAAAAATAAACTTGAACAAGCAGACTTGTCAACCCGAGTTGTGTTGGCAAGCAATATCGTTTTTTCCGCTATATGATTGTGATTGTCAAGGCAAAAAGGCAAAATATTTTCATCTTGCGATATAAATAGATTAACAAATTCGTCAATAGGATAATCAAACTTTAAAAAACTGTCCGCACTGCACAAAAAAATCAGCATTTTATAGCCGTCAAAAATCTCTTTCGTGTTTTTATCCCCGATTTCCTTTGCGTTATAAATGGTAAATTCTTTTATTTTGTTTGTGACATTGCTTAAATCAAAATTGGACACATTTTGGTCATAAATCAGCATCACTTTTTGATATTTGGCATATTTTTCAACCAACTCTGCCAACTGGTCTAAACCTGTTTTTATAATTGCGGACATACCATAATTTTAACATTTTAAATACGTAAAAAACCAAAAAAAATTGTAAAAACAAACTGAATTTTAAATAAATTACTCGAAAATATCGCTTATCATTTTGCATCAATTATTTTTTATTCCAAACAATAAAAGACCCGCAAATATCATGGAATTATGTCACAATCTTAAATTTGCTTTACTTTTTTTTAGCGATGCGGTAAAATTTAAATTAGGAGGACTTATGCAAGAAAAAATTATTGCCCTTATAGCAGAAAAGTTAAATAAAAAAGTGGAATCAATATCTTTAAATTCTAGATTGGTTGAGGATTTGGGTGCTGACAGCCTTGATGTTGTTGAAATGATTATGACATTGGAAGACGAATTTGGTATCAGCCTTCCAGACGAAGAAGTTGAAAAAATGAAAACTGTAAAAGATGTTGTTGAATATATTTCAAAAATGAAGAAATAATTTTTATAACGCTTAAAAAAATATGCTTTAACGCTAATTTCACAACAAAAAAAAGAGCAAATAGTCAATACTGTTTGAAACTAGCAGTATTTTCTAAGAAATAAAGAGCATATTTTAGGAGCTTTCCTAGAGCATGCTCTTTTTCTATATTTTTTTATATGGAAAATTTTTTGAATTAGATATTTTATTGGTTAGAATTGTTGGTTGATTTTTAGATTATCAAATAAACGTCGTATGGCTTTTGGGTGGTTTTAGTAGTTCCACCTTTGAATTTCCGAGTAGATGTAAAAGTTTCAGTAAAGAGTTTTTTAGATGTAGTTTCGGTTTTAGAGATGTTTGTGTTTAGTGAGTAGTTTAGAGATATTTCAATTTTATTCTCATAGACGTTTACTTTTTGAATAAACAATTCTATTGCTCTATCTGGGCATTGTTTCATTGTAAATTTAAAATAGTTTTGTATATCTTCTTTTGTGAGTTCAAATTGTTGTTTAGATTGTTCAATGATAAGTTTTTCTTGCAAGTCTTTCTTTTGGTGTTCTAGTTCTTCAAGTCGTTGTTTTGTTGTATCTGTAAGTATTCCTTTTTCAATAGCAGACATTATATTTGAAATTGAAGTATTAGTTTTTTGTAAATCACTTTTTAGAGAGTTGAGAGTATTGTTTGTTCCAACTCTCTTTTTGTGTATTTCAAATATCTTTTCTGAAATTTCATTTAAGTTTTTAGGAATATTAAATTGAGATATTAAGAATTTGTCTATTATGTTTTCAATAAAGTTTTTATCTATTATTCCAGTTAAACAATTTTTCTTTTTAGTGGTTATACATTTGTAATATCTAATAGTATTTCCATTTGAAGATATTGCAGACACTGGATACATTTTGCGATTACAATTGCCACAATATATTTTGTCTTTAAGTCTAAATATTTCATGGTTATCTTTTCTACAACCATATTTATTTGCATCTAACTTTGTTTTTACTTTTTCAAATAGTTCATTTGAGATTATTTGTGGGTATATTTTATCGTAAACTTTGTTGTTAATTTTGCAAATACCTGTATAATACTCGTTTTTGAGATAATATCTTATTGTTTCTGGAATAAACTTTTTGCCATTATTGTTAACATTTTCTTTTTCAAAATCTCTTGAAATTTGCAAAATTGTTTTACCGCTTGCATAATCTTCAAACATTCTTGTTAAGACTTGTTTTTCTTCTTCGTTTACTTTTAACATTTTATTTTCTTTAATGTAACCATAAGGAACTGAGCCGATTATATGTCCTTTCATTCGAGATTCGTGCAAACCACGACTAACTTTTTGAGCAAGTTCTTCACTAAAATATTGGTTCATACCTTCAAGTAAAGATTCTAATAATACTCCTTCTGGTGTTTCGGGTATATTTTCCATAGCAGAGAGTAGTTTTATTCCATTATCTTTCAAGTGCTTTCTATGAATTGCAGACTCAAATTTATTTCTTGCAAATCTATCTAGTTTGTAAACTAACACATAGCTCCACTTCTTATTGTTGCTATCTTTAAGCATTTTTTGAAAAGACTCTCTGTTGTCTGTTGTTCCAGATATTGCTCGGTCTATGTAAGAATCTACAATAATTATATCGTGCTTTTTAGCATAATCTTCACAAACATGAACTTGACCTTCAATACTTTGCTCAGTTTGGTTAGTGCTGGAATATCTTGCATATATTACTGCTGTTTTCACTTTGTTTTTTCTCCTTTTATTAAGTTATATTTTTGTCTTTCGACAGAGCGAAAAGAAATGAAAAGGGATTGTTTTTTTAATTTTTAAAGTTTTAATTTTCTTGTCAAGGGTTGAGAATCAATACATTTTACCCTTGACAAGAAAGAGTTTTCGTTTATGCTCTGTAACCGAAAGACAATCAATAGGCTTTGGGTAGTTTATCTATGAGAGATTTATCTATATTTGGTTGACCTAGAATTTCGCCAGTTTCAAAGTCTAAACACTTAAAGTTATCAAAGAGTAATATCTTTCTGTCTTCTTGACCAATTTTGCAAACAACATCATCGTCTAAAATATCTGCAACAAAATATGTTTGTAAGTGCTTAGAATAGATAACTTTTTCACCGGTTTTGCGAATGTATTTCATAATATAATTAACTGCGTCATTAACACCAATATTGTTGATTATCTCTTTGAAATCGTTTCTCCCAAA
>DHNC01000003.1 GCA_002406115.1 Christensenella sp. UBA4626 | reverse complement strand
GAGCGAATGACCTGAACAATTTTTGTTAGAAAATTTTCAGATCATAGCGAAGCGTTAGCGTAGCCGAAGGATCTCGAGACAAGAAATGGGATTTTTGGGCATAGGGTTGAAAACACTTTTGTACAAAATGATTTTGTGATATAATCGAAATATGAAAACAATGTATATTATGATTGGCAATGTTGGCAGTGGGAAGTCAACAATTGCAAAGAAAATAGCAAAGGAAAAGTCGGCGGTTGTAATCAGCAGTGACCCAATCAGGCAAGAACTTTTTGACAAGGGGAGGTTTGTTGAAATGCACTCTCGCCAAGCGGACAAATTGACGTTTGCGGAATTTCATAACAGGCTGAGAGGGTTTGCAAAGCAGGGTAAGGATGTTGTTATTGATGCAACGAACACAAAGGTTTTGGATAGGAGAACATTTTTGGATATTGCGAAAGAGTATGGCTACACCGCAGTTGCAGTGGTTGTTAAAACCGACATTGAGACTTGCATAAAAAGGGTGATAAAAAGGCAGACCTCTGACCCGAAATCTCATTATATTGACGACCCAATTGCCGTGGCAAACAAGTTTGAAAGATTTTTAAAAGAGCAACCCGCAACAAAGCAAGAGGGCTTTGATGAAATTGTGGAAATAGACAATAATTCCAGTTTGTAAGATATTTTTTTAAAGTAAATAGACAGAATTTATTTTTTGTATTTTTAAATTTAAGTTTAAAATTTGTTGTAAAATTTTTCAATTTGCGATATAACTTTTATATATCTTTATATAACACAGCATCATTTTTTGTGCGATGTCTGGTTGTATATTGCTTTTTTCCCAAGGATAAATATGATAGAAGTTAGACCAGTAAAAACAAAAAAGGAAATGAATCAATTTGTAAAATTTCCTTTAAAGTTGTACAAGGACACACAATATTATGTGCCATGTTTCAACGGCGATGAAAAGGCAATTAAAAATCCAAACAAAAACCATGCGGCAGCCGGATGCGAAACTGAATGCTTTTTGGCGTATAAGGACGGGCAAATTGTAGGCCGTGTTGCTGGAATAATTGTCCACGCAAGCAACGAAGTGCGTAATGAAAAATGCATAAGATTTTCCCGCTTTGACTTTGTTGACGATATTGAGGTTGCAAGGGTTCTGCTGAACACTGTTGAACAAATGGGCAGGCAGCACGGGATGACAAAAATTCACGGGCCTTGGGGCTTTAATGACACCGACCGAGAGGGTATGCTTACAATGGGGTTTGACAGGCTATCAACTTTTGCCACAAACTACAATTTTGAGTATTATCCAAAAATCATGAACCAACTGAAATTGGAAAAAGAAAGCGAATGGGTTGAACTTGAATTTGACTTTAAAAATATAAACACCAAATATCTGGAAATTGCAAAATATGCGGAAAAGAAAAACAATCTCGTAGATATTGCGGACAAGATGAGCGTGAAGAAGATTGTCAAAAATTATGGCGACAAATTTTTTGAGTGTTACAACCAAACTTACAAAGATTTGGACAATTTTATTGAGATAAACGGCGACGCAAAGAAGAACGTTTTATCCCTTTTTGCCACTGCTTTGAACCGCAAATTTATTTCCGTCATTGTGGATCAAGACACAGACAAAGTGGTCGGTTTTGGGGTTGCCATGCCGTCGCTTGGAAGAGTTATCAAAAAACATAACGGAAGCATGATTCGAAGTGCTTTGGGCTTGCTTAAAACTATCGCTAGACCAAAAGAACTTGAATTGGCAATCATCGGCGTCGCTCCGGATTACCGTAAAGCAGGCATTTCTGCAGTGGTTATTTCAAGGATTTGGCAAAATATCATCAAATACAATATCAAATCCGTCGTTTCAAATCCAATGCTCACGACCAACGGCGCAGTTTTGAATTTGTGGAAATTTATTCCAAATCAAATCATCAAACGCCGCCAAACTTATATTAGAGATATTGAACATAACTAAACATACATATTTACTTTGCTTTTGATAGCAAATATGTTTCTTGCATTCACAAAAGATGAGCCTTAAACGCTCACTTTTTTGTTGGAAATATCCTTGCGTGTAATGCTGATGCGAAGTTTTAATAGCCATCAAACTCCGCTTTTCATATTATTTTTGATTGGCAGAAAAAGCGGAAATTTTCAATAAAAGTCAAAAAAATATTGTCCAAACCATTTTCAATAATATCAAAATATGTTAAAATATATTTATGCGGTTATGGCGGAACGGCAGACGCTCGTCACAATTGTCGCTATTGCCAGTTTGCACTCGCAAACATAACCTAAATTCGGGGACCCTACAAAACGAGTGTTTTGAAGGGGAAGAGGAATAGGCAAACATAAGGCGAGTATTTGCGATAAGCAAATCCGCAAAAGTGCAGCCTATGACGTTGATGTTCCTCTTCCCGAACAAACCCACTACATTTGGCTTTGTTGGGAACCCTAAAAAAACTAGCGCTGGCAACTTGTTATATTGGCTTTATCTTTATCTTAATATTTCTTATATGCGGTTATGGCGGAATGGCAGACGCGCTAGTTTCAGGTACTAGTGAGAGCAATCTCTTGCAGGTTCAAATCCTGTTAACCGCACCAAAAAAATGTTTTTGAAATTATTTTTATTTTATATAGGTTTTTTTAAAAAACAAAAAGGAGAAACTAAATGGTTTGGTGGATTATTCTAATTGAAGCAATTGTTTTTGTTGGCTTTTTCACTGCGCTTGTGGTTTTGCCAGCGATAAAACATCCTGAAATCGGGGTGCACAATTATCCAAAAGAAATCCAAGAGGAATATTTCAAAACACATGAGAGGGTGGACACAAAACCTTTAAGTTTAAGGACAATAGTCTTTAAAGTTTTTGGGATTATACTTTTCACCGCAATACTTATTGGCGGCGCAATTTTGGCAGGGGCAAAAACCTTTTGGGATGGAGCACTTTTTGCAACTATTTTGTTTGGCGTTGTTGGCACTTGGGACACATTTTTTATTGATTGGGTTTTGTTTGCAAATTTGAAATGTTTCCGTTTGCCGGGCACTGAGCATATGGACAAAGAATATCATCAAAAGTGGTTCCACGTTAAAGGAATGTTGTTTCCAGGGCTATTGTTTCTTGTGATTATTGCAGCCCTTACTGGACTTGGCGTCTATCTTATTTTTTAGATTTTGCAGGATTTGCCAATTTTTTACGCAAATTAAATAAAAGATTAAGCGAGTGTTTTGGTTTTGGCAAATAAAATCACCTTATTTTTTACAATAGTAAAGCAAGTTTAGCAATTTTGATTGAAAAGGTTATCTTTGCTTTACTTTTTTTTTGATTTATTTCATAATAAGTGCGTATAATGGTTGAAAATTTCTATTCAACAAGCAAACAAAAAGGAGATTTTATGATTGAATTTAGATACGACACACAACTTTTGATTTCAGGCGAAAATTTGGAAGAAGAAGCAGTTAGAGATTATTTTTTGAAAAATTTTAAAGGCGATTGCTTGATTGCTGTTGGCGACGGCCTTGGCAAATATAGCGAAACTATCAAAATCCATTTCCACACCAACGAACCTTGGGATGTGCTTAAATACTGCTCAACTCTTGGCGAAATATACGACATCGTTGTCGAAGACATGGATAGACAATCACGTGGCTTAAAAGGTTAATAAAGATAATATAAAAGAAAGGTTAAAAGCAAGGTGTCTTCGACAACATAGGGTTCCCGCAAAAGCGAGAGATTTTGTGGGATGAGGAGCAATGGAGCAAAAAGCCTATGTTTGCGAGCAGCAAACTGGCAATAGCGACAATTGCGACGAGAAGACATGGATAGACAATCACGTGGCTTAAAAGGTTAATAAAGATAATATAAAAGAAAGGTTAAAAGCAAGGTGTCTTCGACAACATAGGGTTCCCGCAAAAGCGTGGGTTGCGACGTGCTCCCGCCTATTCACTAGGGCGGACAAGTGGTGTAGGCATGGAGATCCTTCGACTACGCTTCGCTCCGCTCAGGATGACAAAAGAGGTTAATTGTCTTTAGATACATTTTCCTTTGATATTAGTTTTAAATTTTTGCAGATAAGGAGAACAAATGAACCTAGATTATGATTTTGTTTTAAATTTTGCAGCAAAAAAGCACGAGGGACAATTTCGTGCTGATGGTGTCACGCCATATATTGAGCATCCAATCAAAGTTGCAGAGTTAGTTAAAAAATACAAAAAGTCTAGGAATATTGATGCTATTGTTGCGGCAGCGTTGTTGCACGACACATTGGAAGACACTTACACTTCTTATCGTGAATTGGTGGACAATTTTGGCGAGATTGTGGCAAGCATGGTGATGGAAGTTACAACAGCTTCATATATGCCTCATTTGGTGGGAAAAGGCAATTATCTCAAACACAAAATGTTGGATATGTCAAATTATTCACTTTGCATCAAATTGGCGGACAGACTTGCAAACGTTATGGACGCAAAAAGTTTGCCGGAAGAGCGTCGAGAGAAAACCGTCTTTGACACTTATGAAATCATCGAATATTTAGAGGAAAATCGACAACTCACTGAGGCTCATTTAAATTTAATCCACGCCATAAAATCAGAACTTAAAAAACTTGAACATACTTACATGATTTGATTTTTTACCCCATATTTTAAGCAAAGATTTTTTGTTAGGCACAACAAAGCGAAAATACGATTGACAATGTCGTATTTTTTTGTTATAGTGGGTTCAATAGGATTTTCCGTTTAGAGTAATTCTAAATTAAACCAATTTATTTGAAAAAGTTAGGTTTAAATTTTTCCGAAAGGCGTTTTGCCTGGACTACGGCCTATTAAAAACGCTTAATTTTTTGCTGTCGATTGGCAAAAGATTGCGCCAATTTTAACAAAATTTTTTGAGGAGGAACTATGAAACAAACTTATCAACCTAAGAAAAGACAACGCAGCAAAGTGCACGGTTTTAGAGCAAGAATGAAATCTTTGTCTGGCCGTAAGGTTTTGAAAAGACGTAGAAACAAAGGCAAAAAAGAATTGACAAAATAATTGTCAGTTTTTTGCCTAAATAAGGACGCATATGCTAAAAAAAGACAATCGCCTTAAAAAGAGGAAAGAATTTAACTATATCTACAAAAAAGGTGAGTGTATAAGCAGTCAAAGTTTTTATATTCACCACACCAAAACTTGGAAAAATAGACCTCAAATTGGCATTTCGGTGAGCAAACAAGTTGGCAACAGCGTGGTTCGCAGCCGTGTCAAACGCATAATCAGTGAGGCTTGCAGGTTGAATATAGAAAAATTTAAAAATAGAAATTATATTATAACCGCAAAACAGCCCGCAAAGGATAAATCCAGTTTGGAGATTGAACAAGAACTTTTGCGTGTGCTTAAAAAAGCAAACTTAATGAGCAGCGAAAATCCTGAGCAAGGAGAGAGTGTTTAATGGCAAATTTTTGGTTTAAGGTTTACTATATTTTATGTTTGCCTTTAACTTTAATCTGTTTGCTTTTGATTGGTGTTTATAGATTGTTTATTCGCTATGCTTTACAACGTAGTTGTAATTTTATCCCAACGTGCAGCAGATACGGGTGGGATTCTATTTTGGAATTTGGAGCAATTTGGGGCGGGATTTTAACTTTAAAACGCCTTAAAAAATGCAGACCAAATCAAAAGGCTGGCTTGGACCTGCCAAAACTAAATTTAATGGGAAATTATAAATGGAAATGTTAACAAACACAATGTTTTTAAAAGCAGATATGTGGACAGCAATCATTGACCTTTTTGCCAAATGGTTGGTCAATTATGGTTGGACAATTGTTGTGTTTACAATTTGTTTAAAACTTGTTTTGTCACCTTTGGATATTTTGCAACGTGTGGCATCAAGCAAACAACAAAGGGCCATGTCTGCAATGCAGCCTGAACTTGAAGCGATAAACCAAAAGTTTGCCGGCAACAAGGAAAAAATAAATCAGGAAACTGCAAAACTTTATAAAAAATACAATGTAAACGTGGGCGGAATGTGTTTAAGCATGATTTTGCCTTTGATTATCACCGTGGTTGTGTTCTTCACATTGTACGGAAGCATCCGCTCATACGGCAACGAAAAGATTTACACAACTTACAAACAATTGGACACAGCATATGTTCAAGCGGTTGAAGATTGGAATACAAACACAGAGTTGGACAAATCAATCTACGATAATCAAGTTGAAAATTACATCAAAGAAAAGGTTGAAGCAACCTACGAAACCTACAAGAAGCAAAACAGTTGGTTCTGGGTTAAAAACGTTTGGAAAGCCGACACAAACACAAGTCAATTTGTTGATTTTGAGGAATATGCAAAGCATCAACAGTTTGACGAAACAGCAAAGGCAGAGGCAAAAAATCGTTACGAGTTTATCACAACCACAATCTTGGCTGGGCAAAAGGATAACAACGGTTATTATATCTTGATTGTCTTGGCAGTTGCGGTGTCTTTCTTAACGCAATTCTTGTCAGCAAGGATTCTTGCTCCAAAGGGACAAAAACTCAACACTATGAACAAAGTTATGATGGCAATCATCCCACTTTCAATGATAGCCTTTGTGCTTACATCAAACGTGGTGTTCACTTTGTATATCATAACAAACTCAATAGTGTCTTCAATCATAACAACAATTTTGACACTGATTTTCAGACGCAAAGCCAGCAAAGGCAATGACGTTTTTGTGCCAAAAAAGAAAGTTGAAGTTGTTGAATATAGTAGAAATTATAAAAAATAATTTACAGAAACTTGAAAAAGTTTTAAGGAGGAAATATGCAGATTGAAGCAACTGGTAAAAGTGTGGAAATTGCAATTCAAAATGGCTTGTTGGAATGCGGAATGAAGCGTGAAGACGTGGAAGTAAAAGTTGTTGACGCTGGCGGTCTTTTCAAAAAGGCAAAAGTTGTGCTCACTTGGGGAGAAACCAAACCAGAAGAGTCAGCGCAAGTTGAGGAAGCAGTGGCTGAAACAACAACCGCAGACACAAAAGTTGAAGAAAAAACAGAACCGGAAGTTGAAACACAACCTGTTCAAGAAAAAAAGCGCAAACTTGTTGATACAACTCGCTTGCAAGCACGTGGTGTGGAATTTTTGACCGGTCTTGCTCACCTTGTTGACAAAAATGCAATAGTTGAATGCACCGCTGGTGAAAACGAAATCAATTTCAGCATCAAGGGCGAAAAAGTTGGCAAGTTGATTGGCTATCATGGCGAAAATATGCAGGCAATCCAAATGTTGTTGTCCGGCATCAAAACCAAAGGCGAAGGCGCAGTGAGAATGTACCTCGACGTTGATGGATACAAACAAAATCGCAACCAATCAATCATTGATTTGGCAAACAAAATTGCTGAACAAGCAATCAAAATCGAACGTAACATCCACATGGATCCGATGAATGCATATGATAGACGTATCGTCCATACAACATTGCAAGGCCGTGACGATGTTACAACCGAATCAACTGGCGAAGGCGAAAAACGCCACGTTGTAATCAAACCTATTTTTAAGAAATAGGTTTGTCCACAGTTTTTATGGAATAAAAATTGCGTCTTATCCTATATTCAAAAAATAAACTAAATTTAGGTTTGACAATTTGATGAACGAAGTGAAACAAATTATTATCATCATGAGTTTAAAAAATAGACACTCAATGTCTATTTTTTTATTTTCAAATTAGTCGCAGTTCAAAACTTGGGAATAATCCAAACCCAAAAGCACATCGGCGGAAATGCCCAAATTTATGCAGATAGATTTTAAATTGTCATATCCGGGTTTGCTTTTGCCTTTCAGCCATTCACTAACTTGCGATTGCTTAACACCTATAATTTTTGCAAGTTGGGTTTGGTTCAATTTTTTCTCATACATAATATCCGTCAAAATATCCACAAAATCAATTTCTTTATCCATATCAAATATCATATTCAAATTCCTATTCAACAACATAATATATAGAAAATTCTATAAAGTCAAATCTATTTTTATTGTCTTACTTTTGATAAATCTTCAAATCTGATTTATGTTTGTGTTTTGTTGACTTTTAAGCCGCTTACTGATATACTCTTTACTGATTTAAAATTTTTAATTTGGCATTAAGAGATGCTTAAAAAAGTGAAAGTTAGGAGAAGATATGGAGAACAACAATCAAAATCAGATGAGTGAATTTGACATCAAGGTGGAAAAGGTTAAAAAACTTGAAAGTTTGGGTGAAAAGGCTTACAAAGCAAAGTTTGAAAAAACACATGAAATTCACGATCTTGAAAAATATGAACTTGGCACAAAGGTCAGCATTGCTGGTCGTATGATTTTTAAACGTACTTTCGGCAAGTTGATTTTTGCAAGGCTGTATGCGATTGGTGACAATCACGACATTGACGCCACAAAACCATTGCGCACAAGTGTGCAAATCAGCCTTAACTTTAACATTGTTGGGGCAGACGCTCTTGCAAAGTTTAAAGAATTTTGCGATATTGGCGACTTTGTTGGCGTAACTGGCGAACTTGTCCGCACACAAACTGGCGAATTGACCGTGCAAGTGGAAAATTTTGAGTTGCTTAGCAAGGCTCTTCGTGGGCTTCCTGAAAAGTTCCATGGTCTTGTTGATATGGAATCTCGCTATCGTCAAAGATATTTGGACATCATTTCAAACGAAAAATCTCGTCAAGTGTTTATCACTCGAAGCAAAGCGGTTTCTTTTATCAGAAATTATTTGGAAAAGAACGGCTTCTTTGAAGTTGAAACACCAGTTTTGCAAGTTAATGTTAGTGGTGCAAGTGCAAAACCTTTCTTCACTCATCACAATGCACTTGACTTGGATTGCAACCTACGTATTGCAACCGAAACCTGGCTTAAAATGGTGAATGCAGCGGGCTTTGACAAAGTGTTTGAATTGGGCAAAGACTTCCGTAACGAAGGTATGGACCCAACACACTTGCAAGAGTTTACTCAGGTTGAATGGTATGCTTCATACTGGGATTTTGAGGACAATGTTAAATTTTTCCAAACATTTATTAAGGAATTGATGTTGAATGTTATTGGAACCACAAAAATTACAGTTGCTGGCAACGAACTCGATTTTGGTTCAGACAACTGGGAACGCATTAACTATGTTGAAAAAATGCGTGAACTTCTTGGCTTTGATTTCCTTGAAATTGAGGACGCAGATGTTTTGAGAGAAAAAATCAATGCAACAAAGAAATTTGCCGCTGGCGAATTGGATGCATACAAATCTTGCCGTGCTTTGATTGACTATGCTTACAAAAAACTTATCCGTGCAAACATTGTGGGACCAACAATCCTTTACAACTATCCAGCATTCTTAAAAACTTTGGCACGCCGTAATGATAAAGACAGCAGAATCACAGATGTATTCCAAGTCGTTGTAAACGGTGCGGAAATTTTGAATGCTTACAGCGAACTTGTAAACCCTCTTGAACAACGCCAAGCACTTGTTGACCAACTTAAAGACAAGGCAATGGGCGACGACGAAACAATGGATTTGGATGAGGATTTCTTGCTTGCTATGGAACATGGTATGCCACCAATGTCTGGTTTGGGCTTTGGCATTGACCGCTTTATCATGATGATTTACGACCTTCCAAACATCCGTGACAGTATTTTGTTCCCAATGACAAAACCTGTTGTGGACAATGCTTCAAGCGAAGATAAAGAATAATCAATTTCGAGTTTTAAGATGAATAAAAAACAGTTAGAAAAAGAAATAACCACCAGAACGGAAATGTTAAAGTCGTATTTGGGACAGGTTCAAAAAATCCATAATTACAGGTACGACATTGAGTGTCAGTCATATTTTCCAACCGTGAATGAAATCATCAGAAAGATGAATAGGATACTTACAAATTGCCTTTCTCTCAGCGATGACGAATTTAAAAATTTGAATTTTGAGCAAATTATGGCGGACTTGAATAGGCTTATGGAGCAACCTCGCACTACACTTGAACACATAAAGGCGAGAGAGCCACTTCCAGGGCCAACTCATCAAATATATTAAAAAAAAGGATACACTTAAAACAAAATTTTAGGTGTATCTTTTTTTGTGAATACGACAACTATGTTTATGAGATAAATTTTATATATCAACACAAAAAGCGTTCTGTCGATAATGCAATTTTGAGTAATTATTTTTAGACTTTAACGCTTAATGATAATCCTTTCGCCACCGGTCATAACAGGTTGCAGGTTTGGATTGTAAGTGGAAAGTTGGTCTGGGGCAATTTTAATACGCTTGCACAAATCCCAATTTGTTTCTTCCGGCTTTGCGATGAAAATTTGATAGTCATACATACTAAAATCCAATGCTTTGCCAACTGTCAAATTGTCAACCATATTAAACGAGCCTTTTTCGTAACAACAAATGCTTACAAAAATGCTGTAATCCAATTCGATGATAGTGCCACGTTTTGCCTTTGCCTTGCAATCGGTTACGGAAATTTCGACGTGTTTGCAATCAATCCTATCTCGCTTAATTTTTGTGTTGGCAACAAAAGGAAGTTCGGTTTGCTTTGCTTTCAATTCTCTGTTTTCGTCCAAATATATGATTTGAGAACTGATAATTCCTTCAATATATATGCACTCGTCTTTAATATACGTGTTGGTGATTTCCGGCACGATGTTCAAATTTGCAACCACTTCGTCAATGGCAGTTTCGTTTTCGTTTATTGTCACCTCACCAGAAATTTTTCCGTCATAATGCTCGCAGTCGGTGATTTTGTTATATTCCCTTGTGGCAAATGTTGGGGTGGTTTCGTTGTCGGTGCTGTAAAGGTCATCAACAACATCAATTGCAACCGTTTTGCACACAACGCCACTGACAGAAATGGTGTGCGTAACTGTCATAACGTTTGTGTCATCCTCAGTTTCAGTTTGAATGTTGTCAACGCCAGCAGAAGTTTCAAAACCTAAATCCAACATATTTTCGTGATTTAAATTTGTCAAAGGCAATTCGGTTTTGATATTTTCGGTTTGACAAATTGTTTTTACAACGCTTGTTTCGTTTGAACTTGTTTCGTACAAAAGCGTGCAATACAATTTTCCTTCAACAACGGCATAATCGTCAAAAGCGGTTGTCTTAGTAGGCGCAAATTGAGAGTTGTAGCACAACAACTTGTTGATAGGATCCTTTGTTTCTAAATTGACGCTGTATTCAAATTTTGTGTTCACCACATCAGAAATTGTGCAGGCTTGAACAAGGCTTTTTTTCACAACCATGTTTTCAAAATTGCTCACCTTGTTTGGCATACTGAGGTTGAGATACAAAACTGGGTCGACGCTAACGTCACAATTGATTTTTAGCGTGCCAACATTGCTTACAACTGAGTTTACAACTTTTGTGTTAGCAACCGAAACATAACTGTCCGCCGTTAAGGCAGTGTCTAAAATTATTTCGCTAAAAGATTGGGTTTCGGTGATCGTGTTTGTCATGTTGTCAGTGTCGACATACAAAACATTAAGTTCAATTTTGCCAGAAAGGGTTGCTTTGCCCGACGAGCAATCCACCTTCTTGTCTACGATTTTGCTGTCAAGGTTTAAAATAGTTTTGATATTTACATTGGTGTCAATGGGTACACTTATGAGTGTGTTAAAATTAAATTTATCCAAATTTTTGGCAAAAGATAATCTGATTGCTTCGTTGTTTTCCATACAACCTCCTGTCCTAATAATGTATAGGCAAAAACTTTCAAATATTCCAGATTTAAAAAAATGACCTAAATCCCAAAGAAAAAAGTTTTTTATCTTGTAAACACAAAAAAACAATATTTGACGTTAACGTGCAAATTGCGGCAATGAAAAATAGAAAAATCCGCAAAATCAACTATATTTTGGTAAAATTTAACCAAATATTTTTTGTGTATTAGTGTTTTTCGACATTTTAAACTGAATATCCATCGAAAATGCTATTTTTAATCAAATTTATACTGTTTTTTGCAAGCGTTTTTTATCAAAAATTTGCTAGTATATTGTCGTGTCAACAAATTCTGGAAGTGGAATCAATTGGCCGGCAATTTGAATTTGCTTTTAGAGTTTTGCTTAAAAGTTTTACTTTATCAAAAAGGTGTGGGATAAAACTCATATCCTTAATCTTCAAACATAGTGTCCAATTTGAGATTTAAATTTTGGCATATTTTTTTTAATGCATATTGCTAGGGCACAATATTAAAAGGGGTATATTTATCATGGAAAAAATCAAAATCGTACTCGCAGATGAAGACAAAAATTTATTAAATACTTTAAAGGAAAAATTCAATAGCCAAAATTTTGAAGTTATTGCCACAACATCAAGTGGCACACAATTGATTGATATAATCAAAAACTACAAACCTGATGTTGCAGTTATGGATATCGTGCTGGAACAGTGCGACGGCTTTAAAGTGCTTGAAAACGTTACAAACGAACCAACAAAAATCGTTGTTCAATCTTCTCTTTCAATCGACGGCTTTATCAACAAAGCCATAAGTTTAGGTGCAAAATATTATTGCATCAAGCCATTTGACGTAAACACTTTGGTGGAACGTGTTGACGACATTTTAAACAACGGCAGCGCAAGTCAAAATATGGTTCAAAACAAAATCAGCAACCATATTGAGGAAAAAATTACAAATATATTTATTACAGTGGGCATTCCGGCACACATCAAAGGTTATCAATTTTTGCGTGAGGCAATCAAACTTGCAATCGCAAATCCAGAGATTATAAACTCAATCACCAAAAAGTTGTATCCAACAATTGCGGAAAAGTATGACACAAGTGCTTCAAAGGTTGAAAGAGCCATTCGTCACGCTATCGAAGTTGCTTGGAACCGTGGCAAAATTGAAAATATCAACAATCTTTTTGGCATAAAAGTGTATTCTTCAAACGAAAAACCAACCAATGGCGAATTTATTGCCTTGGTGGCGGACAAAATGTTGATTGAAGGGGCATAATCATAACAAAAATAAGCCAAAATATTTTGACAATAATTTGCTTAAAACTTTAAAAATTTAGTAGACAAATCAAATTTATATAACTATACTATATAAAGCAAAATGTATAAAAAATGCATTGACAAAAACTTATAGGAAGGAGTTTTATGGCAAAATCTACTAAACCTGTTTGGATCTTGTGTCCAAGATGTGAATTGAACTACATCAAAAAATCTGATCAATATTGCGACGTCTGCAAAAAGGAAATGAAACTTATCAAATCAACCGATGACGACATTGGCGATTTGGAACTTTGCCCAATTTGCAAAATCAATTTTGTGCAAAACGATCAAGAAATTTGCGATAGTTGCAAACAAGAATTAGGCGTTGCAACTGATGAAGAAACTGAAAACAAAGAGATTTCTGATTGGCACAAATATATCGCTGACGACGATGAAGAGGATGACGAAGACGAGGATGAATCTGGCTTGACCGACAATATCTACGATCAAGATGAATTGGAAGACACATCCGGCATGGTTGACGACTTTGATTTTGGCGACGATTCAGATAAGGACGGGGACGACCTTGGCGACGACGATGATGACCTTGATTTGGATATGATTGACGACGATGACGAAGATGAGGATGATGACGACGACGATGATGACGATGACGACGACAAGGGGAACTCTTCTGACGACGAAGATTTTTAATATTGTTTAAAAAAATCCACCACATAAGGTGGATTTTTAATGCCCACCATTTCGGTTGGATTTTTTGTTTGCGTATAAAAAACGACCTATTTTATATTTTCAGTTGACAATAATGCTTAAATTGGGGTTTTTGTCAACTGCTGTTTGACAAAAGTTGCAATAATGAGTGTTTTGTCAAACGGAAAGGCTTTTATATAAACAAAACGACAGATGTTTTTGCCCATAAAAGAAATTTTGGGATGAGTATTGACAAAACGAGATAAAATGATATAATTTTTGCATGAACGAAGAAGATGTAGTTTTACCAGTTATAGAACTTGAATTGGCAATTGGCAACAGAGAAATTGCCCAAGCAACCGGGCTTATGAAAATCGACCTTGTTGACAGCAGCAATCTGTTTGAAGGTCAAACCAATTGTGACCATTATGCCGCAACAATGGGGCAGGTTGTTGGCACCAAAAATTTGTGCTATGGCGTGAGGACTTTTGGCGATAACTTTATTTTTAAAATTTATTGCCACGAAATCGATAAGGTGTTTATCTGCATAGTTGTAAACAAACTTGCGATGCTTATTAACTACACCAAAGGCGAAGAAATTGACCCGGACAAAGCGGTGGGCGAATATTTCAACGTCAGAAGTTTAAACTACACCCACAAAGCGGTTGAAATTGCCGATTTGGCAGTCGAAATTGATGACCGTGGCACCGAAGGCAGTTACAATAGTTCGGATGCACAATTTTTAAACGACTTTGACCACGGCGACGAGTATTTTGATTCGATGTTTTCGGCTTACTTCCGCTCTGCAACTTTTCTTTATGCAACACTCATCGCAAAATACATTTTCTCAAACAGCATAACAGATATTGAAAGGTTTACAGCAAACAAAAAGGTTTTGAAGGCTTTTCAAAAGGACGATATGTACCTGCTTGAAGAGGAACTTATAAAATTGAGTTTTACTGAAATTTACAATATTTACAAAACGATTGAAAAAGAAATTTCCGACAACAAAGTTTTTGAAGAATATGAGGAAAATTATTTAAATTTATTGTCATATATAGACAAGGATTATGATATTTAATCCGCATTACATTTAATTAAAGGGAGGGCATACCTCCTTTTTTGCTGCCAAATGGATTGAATGTTAAAAATATTTTTAATGAAAAAATATATGTATCAAATTTTTTTAAATATTTACATAAAATACTTGACAGTTGAACGACCATTCAACTATACTTACAACAAATGGTTGAGCAATCATTCAACTGTTAAAGGAGGATTATGGCTAACATTTGTAATTGTGAAGTTAAAAAAGAAAATAATTGCGATTGTGAAATCATTCATCACGACAAAGTTAGAAAAGCAAAACAAACCATGTTGGATGAAGAAGATTTGTTGAATATGGCGGATTTTTACAAGGCGTTTAGCGATAGCACAAGGATAAAAATCATCGGCCTTTTGGAAAAAAACGAACTCTGCGTTTGCGACATTGCAAGCATAATAAACATGACAAAGTCGGCAGTATCTCACCAACTTAAATATTTGAGAGAGATGAACCTTATAAAAGCCAGAAAGTCGGGCAAAGAGGTTTGGTATTCGTTGGCGGACGAGCATGTAAAGTTGGTGTTTGACGTCTGCTTAGAGCACGTTAGGGAGTTGGACGATGATTAAAAAATATAAAATAAATGGGTTGGATTGTCCAAATTGTGCAAAAAGTTTGGAACAACAGATTTGCAAATTGTCATCAGTCAACTCGGCAAAAATCAATTTTGTAAAAGGATATATAACCATTGATGCGGAAAATCAGGTCAAGGCGGTTATGGATGCAATTGACCTGACAAAGCAATTGGAGCCGGATGCAACCATTGTGGTTGAGGGGAACTCAAACAAACGTAACAAAACTTTTGTTGTTGACTTGTGCTGTTTGGTTTTGGGCATCTGTTTAGCGATTGTAAATTGCGTTGTGCCTATGCCAACTTGGCTATATTGGACAAGTTTTGTTGCCGCAGCCTTGTTGCTTGGTTACAAAACCTATATCAAAGCCATTCGTTTGCTTTTTAAAGGCACGATAAACGAAAATCTTTTGGTCACCATTTCGGTCGTCGGTGCGGCAGCGGTTGGCGAGCATATGGATGCACTTATGGTTATCGCCTTGTATTCTATTGGCAAGATTTTGGAAAGTTTGGCGCTCAATAAATCCAAAAAATCAATTGAGGAACTTACAAACATAAAGCCAGAAATTGCATATATTTCAAAACAAGGTCAAATTGAAAAAGTTGACCCAAAAGATATAAAAGTTGGCGACATTTTGGTTGTCAAAGCGGGGGAAAAAGTGGCTGTTGACGGTGTGGTCGTTGACGGGAATGTGTCGCTCAATACTCAAAGTTTGACTGGCGAAAGTCTGCCAGTAAATGTCAAGGCGGGCGACCAAATTTTAAGCGGCTCAATTGTGCTTGACGGCGTGGTGTATATCAAAGCCACAAAACCTTACAACCAAAGCACGGTCAACAAGATTTTGGAGTTGATTGAAAATGCTTCGGAAAAGAAGGCCAAAACCGAAACCGTTATTTCAAAGATAAGCAAGTGGTACACTTTGGGTGTTATTGTACTTGCCGTTGCCGTTTGGGGCATCGTTTGGGCAGCAACAAAAAATTTCAACACAGCGGTTTATCGTGGCTTGATTTTCTTGGTTATCTCTTGCCCATGTGCATTTGCAATTTCCGTGCCTTTGGCATATTTTTCGGGAATAGGCGTGGCAAGCAAAAACGGGATTTTAATAAAAGGCTCCAATTATTTGGATTGTTTGGCAAAGTTGGATGTCATTGCGTTTGATAAAACTGGCACATTGACAACTGGCGAATTTGAAATTGTTGAAATAAAAAATCAATCAGGCAATTATTCCGACCAAGAAATTATATATTTGGCAAGCCTTGGCGAGCAACATTCAAATCATCCACTTGCAAAAGCAATCATAAAAGCCAACACTTTGGAGTTAAAACCGGTGCAAAACTTTAAAGAAATTGCAGGTTCGGGCGTGGAATTTGACTTTAACACAAAACATTATTTTATCGGCAGAAAAACTCACGACATGGCAAACACCATGGTGGAACTTTATGAGGACGAATGTCTGATAGCACAAATCATCATGCAAGATAAAATCAAGGAAAGCACAAAAAACACCATTCAAGCGTTAAAAGCGTTGGGTTTGAAGACTGCGGTTTTGTCGGGCGACAATGAAAAAGTTGTGCAAAAAGTTTGTGCGGAAATTGGCGTGGACGAAGCACAAGCAAAACTTCTTCCAGAAGACAAATTTGCATGGATAGAAAGCAAAAAACAATCAAATTGCATGGTCGGCTATGTCGGCGACGGCATAAATGATGCTCCGTCCTTGACATTGGCGGATGTTGGCATAAGCATGGGGCTGAACGGCACTCCGGCAAGCATCGAGGCGTCAGATATTGTAATTGCAAACGACAATCCTGCCAAAATTGTTGACGGCGTAAAGATTTCAAAATTTACACGCAAAATTGTATGGCAAAATATAATCGTTTCTGCAGTTGTCAAAATCTTGTTCTTAACACTTGGTGCTTGCGGCGTCACAGGTATGCTCAGTGCGGTTATCGCCGATGTTGGCGTCACCGTTTTGGCAATTTTGAACAGTTTGAGGGTTTTAAAATTCGTATCCAAGGATAAACACAAAACAAAATCTTGCAAGTTAAAAGAAACAAACTAATTTTGACTATCTTTGTCGATTTTTGTAGTGTAGGATTAAACCAAAATATTGTGGCAAAAAATGTTTTGGGGTGAAGAATGAAAAAAATGCCAAACACTGTGGACAGTATAAAACAAAAGATTTTGGAACTCAAAGGCAAAGAGGTTAAACTTGACGTAAATCGTGGCAGACGAAAAGTTAGCAGTTATCGTGCAGTTATCGAAGACGTTTACAACAGCGTTTTCACAGTCAAGTCGGTTTTGGATTTAAATTCGATTATAACCTATTCATATAACGATATTCTTTGTGGCGAGGTCAAAATTTCAAACGAATAGATAATTTATCAAAAAAAATAAAAGTAGGCAATCGTAGCCCATAGGGTTAAAACGGATAACATCCATCTGGTTGCCTTTTTTTTGTATTTACAACAAACAAAATTTGAGAGCGACAGCGAAATAAAATGGTTTATTGGGTTTTCGCATCCAAACTTTATTTGACAAATTTTATAGTTTTTATTTATAATAAACGCATAGGAGAATATTATGAAGAACTTCAATCCCATAAGGGGGACAAACGACTATATGCCAAGGGATGCAAAGGTCAGAGAACTGATTCGTGGCAAGATTTTAAGCAGTTACCAAAGCAATGGATACAATTTAATTCAAACACCGATTTTGGAAAGTTTGGATTTTTTGGATAACAGTGACGGCGGCGATAACTTAAAACTCATTTTCAGGACAATCAAACGTGGCGACAAACTTGACCTTACCAAACCAAATTTGACGGTTTCGGACATTGTTGAAGAAGGTCTTAGATACGATTTGACTGTTCCACTTGCAAGGTTTTACGCAAACAACAGAGAAAAATTGCCAACCCCATTCAAAGCCATCCAAATCGGATATTCGTTTAGGGCGGAGCGTCCTCAAAGGGGCAGAGATCGTCAATTTATTCAATGCGATATTGATGTCTTTGGCGACAAATCCATTATGGCGGAATTGGAGTTGATGAAAACCACCATTGATACATACAACTCAATCGGTTTTGATAGTTTGACAGTTAAAATCAACGACAGACGTATTTTAAATGCAATTGTTTTAAATGCAGGTTTTGCTTTGGAACAAGTCAACACTGTGTGCGTATCTCTTGATAAAATTGACAAAATTTCGCTTAACGGCGTGATGATGGAGTTGATTGAAAAAGGTTTTGATATTGCAAAAATCAACACTTTGATTGACGCATTAAACGATGTTGTTGAAAATGGGATCGATGCAACACTTAAATATGGAGCACCACAAGAGATTGTGGACAATGTCAATTATTTAATAAGCAGCCTTAAAGCCATGGTAAAATCTGGCGTCAAAATTGTGTTTGATATCTCAGTTGTGCGTGGTCAAGGCTATTACACTGGCACCGTTTTTGAATATTACACTGACGGCTTTTCTGGTGCAATCGGCGGTGGCGGCAGATACGACACAATGATTGGCAAAATCACTGGGCAAGATGTTCCAGCCGTTGGCGGCAGTATTGGATTTGAGCCGGTTACTATGCTTATCAAAGAGCGTGGGCTCACTTTCGATATGAAGCAAAACCTTGCTTTGGTTTATGACCAAGATGACAACATTGTAGACGTGTTTAAAGCGAAATCTGAATTGACAAAAGAATACAATGTGTCATTATTTATGCGTCCAAAAAATATGAAAAACTTTTATGAAAAAGTTGTGGAAGTTGCGGACGCAATCACAAGCTATAAAGATTTAAAACAGGGCAATCCTGTAAAAATATTGAACAAAAACTAACAAAAGATAAGGAGATCGGTTTGGATAAATTTGCAGAGATCCGTGTGCCAATTTCTCACAAAAACCCAAGCATAAGACGCAAAGAAAATAAGTGTGTTTTGTGCGGCAAATGCAAAGATGTTTGTGCAAAACAAGTTGGTGTTGCGGGATATTGGAAATATAAAGATGAAAATATTGTTTGCGTCAACTGCGGGCAATGTGCAAATTTTTGTCCGGTTGGAGCGATTGTTGAGCAGGACAATTCAAACGACCTATTATCTTTCATTCAGGACCCAAACAAAAAAGTTGCTGTTATTGTGGCACCTGCTGTTAGGGTCAGTTTAGGTGAAATGTTTGGCTTGCCAGTTGGCGAGTTTGTTGCTGGCAAAATGGTGTCGGCAATCAAAACTTTGGGCGTAGATTATGTTTTTGATGTTTCTTTTGGAGCGGATTTGACCGTTATGGAGGAAGCAAACGATTTGGTTGAAAATTTGACCACTTCTGGTCGCAAACCTATGTTTTCAAGTTGTTGCCCAGCATGGGTGCAGTTTGTAAAATCATTTTATCCACAATTTGTGCCAAATCTTTCCAGTTGCAAAAGCCCAATTGCAATGCTTTCCAGCGTAATAAAGAATTGGTTTGCAAAAAATAAAAATATAAATCCGACAAATCTAGCTGTGGTTGCGATAACACCTTGCGTTGCAAAAAAAATAGAAGCAAATTTGTTGTGCCTTCGTGGGACATACGGCAAGGACACGGATTGCGTTTTGACCGTGCGTGAACTTGGCAGGCTTTTGAAAAACAAAGGTGTGGATTTTGCGTCTTTGCAAAATTCTTGCTTTGACAAACCTTTTGATGTCAGTTCGGTTGACGGCACAAAGTTTGGCGCAAGCGGCGGAGTTTTGCAAGCGGTTGTAAACACGGCATATCAGATGATGACAAATATAAAACCGCCAAAAGATTTAGTCGCCTTTAAACCGGTGAAGGGCGTTGATGGCGTAAATTTTGCGGAGGTAAAAATTCAAGACAAATTGCTTAAAGTTTGTGCGGTTTCAGGGTTAAAAAACACACGAAAATTGCTTGATAAACTCAAAAAGTTTGATTTCGATTTTGTTGAAGTTATGGCGTGTCCAAACGGATGCGTTGGCGGCGGTGGGCAACCAAAAAATGAGGATATTTTAAAAGCGGATAATTTGAGAGGCGAAAGTTTGAACAATTTCAATGCATCACAATTTGAAAACTGTTTTGAAAATGAAAATATATCCGGATTGTATCAGCAATTTTTAATCGCTCCGGGCAGCGAAAAAGCACAAGGATATTTGCACGTAAATCACTGTGCAAGATAGGAGGAAACATGGATAAATCAATCGACCAAATCAAACAAGAGTTTGTTGAAATTTACAAAACAAACATCAAGCGTGAGGGCAGCGAAAAATTGCTGGACTATCTTTTGAATGGTTCGGATTTCTTTTTAACACCAGCATCAGCAAGGCGTCACTCAAATTTTGACGGTGGTTTGGCGTATCATTCCATGATGGTTTATAAACGTTTCAAAAAGAACATCCAAAACGAATACGGCTCAAATTATGCTGACTTTTTGTCAGACGAAAGCATCGCAATTATTGCCTTGTTGCACGATATTTGCAAAGTTGGCAGTTATGTCAAAGATCTTAAAAACCAAAAAATCAACGGACAATGGGTGCAAGTGCCATACTATGCACACAATCAAAACAACGCCTTACCGTTTGGTCATGGCGAAAAATCGGTTTATATGATAAGCAGTTACATTCACCTCACAAGGGAAGAAGCAGTTTGCATAAATTGGCACATGGGCGGCTTTGACCCACGTGCGCAGCAAGGTGACGACCTCACCCAAGCCTATTTGCAATATCCAAACGCTTTGCTTTTCCACATTTCCGACTATGAGGCAACATATATCGACGAAGAAATTATAAAATAAATTGCATATAGGATAAGCCTAGCATAAAAACAAATTTTGCTTAATGATAAAAAATTTTTACTTGAAAAATAAAAAATTGCAACGTGCTTGCAATTTTTTTTATAATTATTTATCTTGATTTTCCAACTTTTTTATCAAGTCCAACATTTTCAAATCAGTTGAAAAATTTTCCAAATCGGGATACGTAAATTCAAACAAACTAACATCTAAAATTTCCAAAATATCAAGCAAGATGTCTAAATAAATATTGGTTCTTCCAGATTGAATGCGATAAATATAGTTACTACTTTTGCCCAAAGTTAAACTCAAACTATAAGCGGACATTTTCTTTTTGTTTAAAAAGTAACCTATCCTATCCAGTATCTCTTTTTTCGATAATTTTTGATTAAACACAATATCCTCGCTGTTATTTATTTTTAAAAATGTTGAGTAGAGATGTCTTTTCACTATCATCAAGTTTTGCAATCAATTCAAACAAAGGCAAATCCTTTTTAAAATTTTGATAGTCGTGATAAAAGAACTCTTCGCAAGAAACTTGTAAAACATCCAATATCTCAAAAAATTTTACCAGGCTGAGGTTGTTTTTGCCAGACAAAACCCTTGAAATATAATTATCGTTGTTTCGAGCCTTAAAGAAATCTCATATTTTGATAATGGAGATTTGTTAATAAAGTAATTTAGCCTTTTCAAATACTCGCTTTTCGACATTTTTTCAATTTCCATATAAATATTTCCTTTATATTATAATTTTAGTAAAACATTTTGTTGACATACCTACATAGTAAACTCATAATAATAGTGTTTTTAACTCAAAAAGTACAAAATAATACATATCAAGTACTTTTAGTTTTATTTTGTACATACTAGGTAGTGCAATTATATTGTAAAACAAATTTAGATTTTTAACAAATGATGAGGCGCTGTCATAGAGATAATAGAGGTTTTTATGGCAAAAGCATCAGATTTTTTGATTGGCGCAAATGATGAACACGGGTTGAACCCGCCGACAGTTGGAAAACGCACGCCCACTATGCCGTATATTGGGCGAAGTTTTTACGAAAATGAATTTAACAAGCAGGCTAAAATTGATTTCATTTTGGCTTGTTTGAGATGTGGATTTAGGGTCTATGATGTGCATCCCGAAATTCAGGATGTAAGCGTTTCAACTAGAGTTGTGAGGACAAATCGGGCGGGAGTTAGTTTGGTTGTGACCTTTGCTTACAACGCTTCCGGTTCGGGCACAACTTTTAACAGTGCACAAGGCATTGAGGTGTATTATAGTCCATACAATTCTTATTCAAATCAAAGCAGGTTGTTAAGCCAAAATGTGTACAACAAAGTGGTGGAATTTACTGGCAGACCGGGGCGAAAAGTTGGAACTCTTTCGGTTGGGATGCTTTCAAATGTCAGATGTCCGGCAACTTTGATTGAAGCAGGATTTATGACAAATTTTGTTGAAGCAAAATTGATGTTAAATCCAATTTTTGTGTTAAACGTTGGCGAGGGTGCTTGTGCTGGGGTATGTAGTTATCTGGGTGTACCATATGTGGAAAGAAATGTCAGCAATTATAGCACTGTAAGATTGGGCAGCCGAGGGAATTTTGTTGTGGCTCTTCAATATCTATTAAATATGTATGGCTACAATTTAAGCACGGACGGAATTTTTGGTGCTGGCACTCAACGTGCGGTTATCCAATTTCAAACCAACAACAATTTGACAGCGGATGGAATAGTAGGCCCAGCAACTTGGCAAAGGTTGCTAAATATAAATCCGGCAAGCCAAACATTGAGGCGTGGAAGCAAATCGAGTTCGGTGTTGTTCTTGCAAAGATTGTTGCTGTCGTTTTTGTATCCTATCACAAATTTGGATGGTGTGTTTGGCGGCGAAACTGAAAGAGCAGTTAAAGCATTTCAAGCAGAAAATGGCTTGACGGCTGACGGGATTGTTGGGGCTGCAACCTGGCGAGCATTGTTGTCATCCTCTGGAAGACCTCAGACCTAAAAAAAATTTAATATTACAAAAACTGCAAAATAAATGCAAAAAATGCATAAATTTTGTGGTTTTTTTATTGCAAAAGGCACAAAAAATTAAATATGAAAAAAATTATTTGTTTTGTTGTGATTGCAATTGTGATTGGAGTTGTGGCTGTAAACCTTCCAAAGGATGAGGATTATGACTATTTGAGGATACATATTCGAGCAAATAGCAATTGCCAAATCGACCAAGATGTTAAGTACAAAATTAAAGATTGTTTGGTGCAATATCTTACGCCTGAACTTTGCCGTGTGAAATCCAAACAACAAGCGCAAGAGATTGTTGAAAGCGAAAAAACAAATTTGCAAGCGATATGTAATGGATTGCTTGCTGCAAACGGACTGAGTTATAAAGCAAATATTAGGCTTTCAAATGAGTATTTTCCAACCCGAACTTATTCCAACACGACTTTGGAATCTGGATATTATGACGCAATAATCGTTGAACTCGGCGACGCCGTGGGTGATAATTGGTGGTGCGTTGTATATCCCCCGCTTTGCTTTTCGGCGGAAGAGAACTGTGAAAATATTAGATATAAATCCAGATTTGAAAAATGGATCAAAAATATTTTTGGTTAAAACGCCAAATTCTGTCAACAATCAAATTATACAAATTAAGGAGCGATATGAAAAAAGTTGGAATTTTAGTTTTGGTTTTGACCTGCCTTACTGTCGGCTGCTTTTGCGTTATGAATTTTGAAGAGAAAAAAACCACACCTGCAAATGCGCAGATTGAAACGGTTTATGCGGCAACGGCGGATATAAAACAAGTGCAGACAAAACTTAAAAAGTGGGGCTATTACACTGGCTCGGTCGACGGGATAAATGGACCTCAAACTATTGCGGCGGTTAAGAAATTTCAAAAAAAATATGGGCTGACACAAGATGGAATTGTGGGTCCGCTTACCGCAAAAAAAATGGGGATAAGTTTAAGTTCTTCATCGAGCAGTTCCTCAACCTACAATAGCAACGACCGATATTTGCTTGCCAAAATTGTTTATGCTGAGGCGAGAGGTGAAAGTTACACCGGACAAGTTGCAATTGCCGCCGTGGTTTTAAATAGAGTTAAGGATAGCAGATTTCCAAACACGGTTTCTGGTGTGATATATCAGCCATGGGCGTTCACAGCAGTAAATGACGGACAAATAAATTTGGAGCCAAATCAAAAGGCGTATCAAGCGGCTGATGATGCTTTGAACGGCTGGGACCCAACTTATGGATCAGTGTATTATTATAACCCTGCAACAGCAACAAGCAAATGGATATTCTCCACCAAAAAGGTGACACAAATTGGCAAGCACGTTTTTGCGGTTTAAAATAATAAAAAAATAAAAACACAAAAAGTAAATAAAAAAAATTATAAAAATATTTTAAAAAATATTAAAAAATAGCGAAAAAACA
>DHNC01000018.1:352-25138 GCA_002406115.1 Christensenella sp. UBA4626 | reverse complement strand
AAATTTAATAAAAAAATAAATATTTTTGTGGAATTAAAAAAACAATTTAATTTTTAAAATATGCTAAATTTGCCTTGCTGAATAAATTCTTGCAAAAAGATAAAAATATACATAGGAGGGCATATGAGTATCTTTAACAAAAAACTTTTGTCAATAGTTGTGTATTACACTTTGGTAGCTTTGGCAATTGGTGCAGCAGGATTTTTTGTGTTTGCCTTGTTGATAAATGGCTTGCCACTTTGGGCAAAAATCATTTATTACATTTGGGTGGGCTTGGTTGTCGGTGCGGTTATATTTGACATCATCTGTACATCAAGTCATCAAGCAAAAGTTGTTTCAGGCTTCATTGTTTACGTGCTTAGCATTATGGCTGTTGCTATGACAATGATTTTGTATTGCATCAACGCAACAACTGCTGGCATTGCACCAGATTTCTTTAACACCTATCTTGCAACATCAATCATTTCTCTTATGACAACTGGTTATTTGATTGCAACTTACTGCGTTGGAGAGTCTATTGTTGAACACACAACAGCAGCACAAGAAATGTCTGAAAAATAGAAAATCCTTTTCTAGATTTTGACAAACAAAAAACAAGCAAACGCTTGTTTTTTTTGTGATTGATTGGAAACTGATTTGTAAGTGAAATAAATTAGATTAGGTTATAATCTTAACACAAAATCATCCTTACAAACAAAAGTGAGGTGATTTTATTTTTCCAAAATTAAAGTGTCCAACCTCCGTCAACACGGATGATTTGCCCGGTTATAAAATCTGCCTCATTTGAAGCCAAAAAGCCAACCAAACCAGCAACATCTTTTGGTTGACCTATGCGTTGCAAAGGTGTTTCGTCAACGATTGCGGCGATATCTTCTTGCGTGTAAATGCTATTCATTTTTGTGTTGATAAAGCCAGGGCAAACTGCATTGACAGTTATATTGCTAGGGCCAAGTTCTTTTGCTAATGCCAAAGTGAGTGAGTTGATTGCACCTTTGCTGGCAGAATACAAACTTTCAGTGCTGGCACCAACCACGCCCCAAACAGAGGAGATATTGATAATTTTGCCATATTGTTCGCTTATCATATGTTTGCTTACAAATTTTGTTGTGTTGATTAAACTTTTCAAATTGTTATCAAAAATATAGTCAACGTCATTGTCCGACACATCTTGGATTTGCTTGTTTTGACTGACGCCAGCACAATTTATCAAGCAATCAATTTTTCCACATATGGAAATGACTTTTTCCACCAAACTTTCAACCTCATTTTCGTTTGTCAAATCGCATTTAAAAATGTCAATAAAACAATCGGTTGAACATGTCTTTTGAAGAAGTTTCAACTGTGATTTGTTTTGATGATACACCAAAAATAAATGGTTATTTTCTTTTGCAAAATGCTTTGCAATCTCTATCCCTATGCCGCCACTGGCACCTGTGATTAAAATGTTTTTCATATTCATATTTTAACATAAAATTTTTAAATTTCAAATTTTTTTTAAAAATAATTCAATTTTTTAACGTTTTTTCAAAAAAAATTAACAAAATTTTAACAAAAAAACAAAAATTATTTGACATAAAAATAAAATTTGTTGTAAAATCTCAATCGTAAAAGGAGTTAAATATGGCAGAAAAGAAAAGCACAAAAACAACAAAATCAACAAGCACAACAAAAAGCAGTGGATTGACACTTAACAAATTTTCTTTGTACACAATCATTGCTGTTGCAGTTTTGTACCTTGTTTCAATGATTCTTTCATTGTGCGGCGTAAACTTCAAAATTATCGCAGCATTGCAAGGTGTGGCAACTGCTATCATGATTTGCATTGTTGCAGTTTTGGCATGGCGCTATGTTTCAAAAAAGCAAGCAGTTTGGAAAGTTTTATACATCGTTTGCTTGTTAGTAGTTATTGCCGGTGTGATTATCCCATTGGTTAAATAGCAAATAAAAAAAGTGAATCCAAATTTGGGTTCGCTTTTTTTGTGATTAGCATCAAAGTGCATTTAAATAAATTGGATTTTTGATGATAAAAGTTTTTGCTGGCAATCTAAAATCAAAGTAACATGTTTTTATGCTCATTTTTCACGCCAAAACTAAAACATATTCAATTTTATCATTTTGATAAAAGCAAACTATTTCATTGACATGGCTAGCGATAAATTATATAATGAAAGCATGAAAAAAGTTTTAAAAACAATATTCATTATCATACTTTGCATCGCAGTGGCTGGTGGTACTGGGTATTTGTTTTTTCAAAATATGACAAAAACCGAGGCAGTATTTGATACAATCAACAGCTTTTCTATGGGGATTGGTCAAAAGGAACTGACAATCAATATGCAAAAAATTTCATCTACTGGCGGGGATAGGTTTAACTTGCTTTTGGATAGTTTTGATGATATGCAGGATTGTGTTTTAAGTTTGAATGTGTATTTGTTAGATCATCGCAACGCCAGCACGGAAAATCTTTTGGCAAACAAAATTTCCACCCTCAATGCTGAAACCAACACTTTGCAAACCATGATTAAGGAATACAACATCAAATGCGCAAACGCAGAATTTAACAAAATCAAAGGGGCGGACAGCCTTTACAATCAATTTGCACAATATTTGATTGATTATTCTGCTTTTGTTTTAACTGTTAAGGACAATGTGCTTGCAAACATCTCAACAAAGGATGTCGACGCAAAATTTTCCGTGATTGATGTTTACACAAATGTCATTGCCGACAGTTTAACTCCGGACAAACTTGCCGCTGGCAATTTTCAAAATTTAAGTTATATGCAAAGCCATTTTAGCCTTGTCAACGGATATCTTCAATTTAATGGCACGGCGGAAAACTTTTCAAGTCAAAGCAACAAGTTTATAAAATCATATAATGAATGCGACAAAATTTCGTTTGCAAAAAATTTAAAAGCAAATATGGCAGTTGCCTCGGCAAATTCTGACAGCGCTGAACTGGTCGCTTGCTATTATTTAATCAGTTTGCTTGGAGCGTAAAAAAAATGAAAAAAATTTGGATTGGATTGTTGGTGTGTGTGGTGACACTTTGCGGTGTCCTAAGTTTTTCTGCGTGCGGCAAAAAAGACGAATACAATTTATCCAACCTTAAATCTTCTTATGAAAATGTTGCCACCAATTGCACGGCAGTTGCTATCTCGGGCGGTGAAATTGAAATCAGTTATGCAGCATACAAATACAACGATATAAGTTTCTTTGAACAAGTGGTAAATTCCACCGAACCTTACACCCGTTTGATTGATTTTTACAATCCTTTGTTCCAAAATTCCATGAGTTTTGCTTATAAATATATGGATATATGTTCAAAGCAAACGATAAAAGTGGATAAACAAACAAAAGAGCAACTTGACCAAGATTTGTCAGCGTTAAAATCCGAAATCAAAAATTTGGATGACCACATCAAAACTTTGTCCGAGCGTGTTAGGGTTGCATATTCCACTGATAAAAATTACAACTCAATCATCTGCTCTGAAAAATATATATCATTGTTTGACCAATATGATGTGACAATCTCGGCTGCATTAAATTTCAGTTACGACCTTGCAAAAATCTATTTTGAAAAGGTGTTGAGTTCGGCATCTGTGGATTATTCCCAAATCAGTTTGAAAGCATTCGATGCAAATTTGGCAGTTTTAAACCTCAAAAGCAAAGTGGACTATCAAATTTTGAATTTGACAAGGGCTTATTTTAACACTTATGTTAGGGGCGATGCATTGACAACTGTTTTTGCAACAAAAACCTCATCAGGTTTTGTTAAACCAGACAGCAATTTTAATGATTATTTAAATTCAGTTTCTCAAATCAGTTTGAATAGTGAATTTGAAAACAATTTAACCACCAAAATGCAGGTTATAAATCAGGACGCAGATTTGAAATCCGAATTTTACGAAAAAAGCATTGCCATGTCAAATGCACAACAAATTATGGACAATGATTTGAGGATTTATCAAATTGCACTTAACGATGTTGTATATATGGACAAGAAGTCAGACCCTAACGCAACAGATTATGAAAAAATCTGCGTGCAAATGATTGAAAACCATAACTACATTGTTGCAGAATACAACAAAATTTTAAAAAATATCATTGATTTAATCAATAATGCGGGAGTTTAAAATGACACAACAAGAATATGCCGAGTTGGCAGATTTGTTGTATCCGGATGCTTTGGATACAACTTTTTACTTTAATAAATACAAGCCACGCAACGTCGCTGGCGAAGTGACCCGTTTGGCACCAAGTCCAACAGGATATTTGCACATCGGTCAACTTTATCAAGCGGTGGTTCATTCATCTTTGGCAAGGGCAACAAATGGTGTTTTCTATTTGCGTTTGGAGGATACAGACAACAAACGTGAAGTTCAAAACGCAGGGCAAATCGCTTATGATATGCTCAACAAATTTGGGCTTGTTGCGGACGAAGGCTATCGTGGAGACAATTTGGAAGAAATAGGCGAGTATGGACCTTATGTTCAATCAAAAAGGCTGGAAATTTATCGTGCCTTTGCTCACGAGCTTGTAAAACGTGGCGGGGCTTTCCCTTGTTTTTGCGGGGCAGCGGCAGACAAAGCGGAGATTTTAAAAAAGCGTGAAGAAGAGTTGGAAGAAAACTCGGATTTGGAAGTTAAAGACCCATGCAGAAATTTAAGTTTGGCTGAAATCAAACAAAATTTGAAAGAGGGCAAACCTTTCGCTTTGAGATTGCTTTCCACTGGCGACGCAAACAAAACACATGAATTTAACGACCGCATCAAAGGCAAAAAAGAGGTTAGAGAAAATGCCAAAGATGATGTGCTTATCAAATCAAACGGCATTCCGGTTTATGCTTTTGCGCACGTTGTGGACGACACTTTGATGGGCACAACAACCGTCATTCGTGGGCAGGAATGGTATCAGTCTTTGCCGGTTCATTTGGAAATAACCAAAAAGTTTGGTCTTAAACCATTTAAATATGCACACACTCCAAACATTTGCGTGCTGGACGAAAACGGCAATAAGCGCAAAATAAGCAAGCGTAAAGACTCATTTGCAGATGTCCGTTTCTTCCTAAAAAAAGGCTACCCAACCGACGCAGTGATTGAGTATTTGATAAACTTGCTCAACAGCGATTTTGAGTTGTGGCGCAAGCAAAACCCAACTTTGCCATACACAGATTTTCCATTCAGTCTAAGCAAAATTGGCGTAACAAATCCTATGTTTGACTTTGCAAAAATTGATGATATTTCCAAAACAATCATCTCTCGCATGACGGCTGAACAGGTTTACGAAAATGCACTCAATTGGGCAAAAGAGTGGAATGAAAACGATTACAAAACAATTAAGGATAACAAGCCTGCTTTAATGGCGGTTTTGTCAATCGGACGTGGTGGAGATCGCCCTCGAAAGGATATAACATATTACAGTGAAATTGTGGAAAAGTATAATTATGTTTTGCCGTCTTTTAAGCCAGATTTTGCAAATTTGAACTTTGGCGAGGTTAAACGTGGCAATTTGGTGGAATTCTTGAAGGAATATTGTGCAAATTATACTGAACTGGAAAGCAATCAGGCTTGGTTTGATGATTTAAAACAAATTGCACTCAAACATCTTTTTGCTGACAACAAGGTTTACAAACAAAATCCAGAGGCTTATGCTGGCAGTGTTAGCGATTGTGCAAAATTTGTCCGCATTGCAATCACTGGGCAGGAAAATAGCCCTGAACTTTATTCAATTATGAAGATTTTGGGCGTAAAAGAATGCAAAAATCGTTTGCAAAATTTGATTGAAGCAGTGGCAAAAACTTTTTAGTAATTGTTTTTATCCACGTGTTATATAATTTTGTTATTTATATCGCAAAAAAGGAATGAATTTTTTAAAAGTTGTTTAATTTTAAAACCTAAAAAAACCAAATTTGTTTTGAAAAACTTGCTTAAATTCATTTCTTTTTTTATGCATTTGTTGCTACAATATAATCATAAAAAAGGGGACAAAATGGCAACAAAAAAGACGGCAAGCAAAACCTCATCAAAGGCAAAACTTAACATAAACTTTGATGAACAAGTCACAACAAATTCAAAACGCAAACCAACTAAGCGCACGCAAAAGAAAGTGGAAAAATCTATAAAAAAGGTTGGTTTTTCCGCACTTGTTTTTGCACTTTTATTTTTAATTATTGGTGCAGGTGCTGGTTGGTTTGCAACCAAAATGATTTGCAAAAACGACTGTTTTGAAATCGTCGGCATGGACGAAATTTCAATCGAAATTGGCACAAATTATGTGGATCAAGGTGTTAAAATCATTGCATTTGGCAAGGATGAAAAAGATAGCGTAAGCATCGAAACAAACCTTACAAAAAATGTTGACGGCAGTTTGACATCGCCAGAAGAAGGCACTTTTTATATAAAATATAAATCCGATTGTTTCAAATACGGCAAACTATTTAAGGTGGAAAAAATCCGTCTGATATCATTTGTTGAGCCAAGCGAACCAAGCGAAACAATCCCAGACACGGAGGTGTAGAATATGAAAAAGAAAACTTTAAGCGTATTTTTAAGCATTTTTGCACTTTTAATCGGTCTGATTGGCGGTGCTTTTGGATTTACATATGTAACAATCCCGGACACTGAAACTTTAAACGCAAGCGAAGAGGTGTATTATTCTCACAACGATGCGGCGCTTACAAACGGTCAATTGACGGGCGAGGTTGGCGAGTTGTCCATTCACTTTTTGGAACTTGGCAACAAATACACGGGCGATTGTACTTACATAAAATATGGCGATGTGGACATTTTGATTGACTGCGGCTCAAAAGCAAGCAGCGTTCCAACCGTCACCAACTATCTTAACAAATACATCACGGACGGGATAATTGAGTACGTCATTGTCACTCACGCTCATCTCGACCACTATGCCGGCTTTGCAACCAGCGGCAAAACAAAAGGTATTTTTGATTTGTATCAATGCAAAAATATTATCGACTTTGGCACAGGCACAAACCAAACAGGCAACACCTATCAAAACTATGTAACCAAACGCACAAACGAAATTGACAATGACGGTGCGCATTATTATCCAGCGCAACTTTCAACAAAGGGCAACAATTATGAATTTGTGATTGACGACGGCTCCACCACCGGCAGCGAATTTAAATTTGAAATGCTTTACAACTACTATTACGACCACAAAGCAACAACCGAAAATGACTATTCTGTCTGCACACTTTTCAGCCACAACAACAAAAAGTTTTTGTTCACTGGCGACCTTGAAAAAGAGGGCGAGGATATGCTTGTTGAAAACAATAAAGTGTTAAAAGACGGCTTTGACAACGGCAATCTTTATGTGGATTTGTACAAGGCTGGACACCATGGCAGCAAGACCAGTTCAAACGAAAATCTTTTAAAAGCCATTCAACCAAAACTTGTTTGCATCTGCTGTTGTGCAGGCAGCAAGGAGTATACAAAAACCAACGCAAATCAATTCCCAACACAGGACTTTGTAAACCGCATTTCACGTTACACAACAAACGTGTATGTGACAACTTTGTGCATTGATTATGACAACAACGAGTTTACTTCAATGAACGGCAACATCATGGTTATTTCTGTCATAACAAAGGCCGAAGTGAGCCTTGCATTCAGCAATAATTCGACAAAACTCAAAGACACCGACTGGTTCATAGCCAACCGCACCTGGCCAGAGAGTTAAAAATTATTGACTTGTTTTCCAAAATATGGTAAATTAGTGCCAATTGGGGTATTTTATCCTTACAAAGTATAAATGGAAAACGAGGTTGTATGAAAAAGAAAATCACTTTTGTTACGCTCTTTGTACTTGTCTCAATTATAAGTGTTGTTAGTTTAAGTTTAAACATATATTTTTTAGCCACTAAGCCCAAAACAGCTAGTGGCATTTTTAATATCTGCAAAGAAAGCGTTGTTGAACTTAAAGCAGAAACCGCTTCATATGGGACAAGTTATGGGACTGGTGAAATTATTGACAAAAACGGCACGATTGTCACCAACGCTCACGTAATTTCTTACAAAAAAGCTGGCGAAAACTATGTTTTTGAGTCAATTTCAATAAGATTTATTGACGAGGAAGATTATCGAGATGTTGAAATCATTAAATACGATTTGGATTTGGATATCGCAGTGCTTAAAATGAAAAACATCCACCGCACACTCAAACCAATCAAAATTGGCGACGATAGCAAACTCAGTGTTGGCGACACCGTGTATGCTTTTGGCAATATGAGCAATTATGGCTTATCTCTGACCGCTGGTATTGTTGCAATTCCTCACGTAAATGTCAGTTATAACGGCATAACACGCAACGTTATTCAATGCGATTTGACAATTTCGGACGGCAACAGCGGTGGAGCACTCATCAACAGCAAGGGTGAACTTGTCGGCATAACAACTTTCCGCCTCAAAGATCACTCAAATTCTATTATTTACGGTATTTCTTACTGCGTACCAATTGGCGTGGTAATGGAGTATATTTAATTTGCCCTGTCAGCATTTTAAATCAACAAAAAAACAGAAGGAGGATTTATGACAAAACATTTTAAGAGTTTGAGCCTAACAATTATGTCTTTGATTTTAGCAGTTACATGTGCTTTTGTTTATTGCACAAATAATTACTATCAAACCAAAGCAAGTGTTGAATCAATCACTCGAAACATTGAGGTCTCATCAAACGAGATAGACTATGAGTCATTTTTTGAACAATTTGATAGCGTTGAATTTATGCCGGATGAAAAATTATCAACTTTAAATTTTGTTCAAACAATTGATGATGAGCTTTTGAGTGAAATCAACAATGTGTCGTCGACAAGCCATTCTAAAGGAGAAGTTTGCTACGACATTGAATATGATCGTGAAAATGGTAAAGTTTATCTAAATTCAACGGTATATTTGGATGACGATGAAAATTCAATTTTTGAGCAGATTGAAGGAATTGCTTGTTGGAACGACAAAATAAATGATGTTGACATTGCGTTTGAAACTGACGGTGAAGTTATTTTCTTGTCCGAATTGAATGAGAATATAAATAATTGCGGATGGTTCAGAAGAGCATTGTCTTTTATTAAAAAACATGCTGTAGCAGCAATAATTGCTTCTGTGGCTGTAGTTGCTGTTGTAACCGTTTGTGTTGCTGCTCCAGCCTTCGTAGCTGCTGCAACTGCGGCAGTATCAACAGGCGGTGGTACAGCTGCACTTACTGGCGGAATAACAGCCGGATTGGTTGCTGCAGGCAAAGCCGTCGCAGGTTCGGTTTTAGTTAGCTCCACAATTGCAGCAGCTGCTACTGTATCAGGTGTTGCTGCTGGTGCAATAATTGTTGAAACTATAGCAGAGGGAATCGAACAAATTATAGATAAAAACAATGGCAAAATACTTGAAATTGTTTATAAAGGAGTCCATTATGCTTCTACATTACTTACTGCTTCAGTCGTTTCTACACTTGCAAAAGATGCATATTTTATGGTGCTAGCCAACCCTACTGATGGTGCTATGTATTATTGTGCAAATGCTATTGATAAGAATTTTGCAATATCAATAATGGCTGCAAATACGACTGTTAGTGTGTATACATATTATGAATACAATGCTAGAAGCATAGCACAACAAGCAGGAAACAATATGTCGCCAATTTGGGAAAGACATCATGCTTATGGATATTTTGACCATTATCATCTTGGTAATTTATCAACAAGAGATGAAAGACATCAAGACTGTCTCTCTCATGCGTTTTATGGATTGCCACAATTTAATTAAAGGAGAATATAATGAGTGTTTCTTATCTTATTGCTTTTGACAAAAGTTTAACAAAAACAGACTATTTATATAGATTTATTTTGAAAAGTAAACAAACTGTGTTTTTTGAAAATGATGGGATTGTTTTTAGTGACAAATTGTATCCTCAAGAACAGGAAATCGCATTGAACTTATTTCCACAACGCAAGGTATATTCTATTCGAAGCAGTGTTCCATTAAGCTACGATAGCTCAGACAAATCAAATATAAGTGATAATTATTACACATGTGAAAAAGAGCAGTTGGCGTGGTTTTTAAATTTTCTTAAAGAACATATCCATGTAAATGATGATGTTTTATTTTTAAAAATTAAACTTGGTCAACCTATAAATTATTCTAAAATCTTAACAAAACAAGTTGATATAAATGATATTTGTTTACCGGAATACAATTTTGCTTTTGATAATCACATTTATCAATTTGTAAATAATAAAAAATTTAATGCAAAATTATTTTAATGTAAATTAAAGCTTCAAATTATAGATTTAATATAACTACATAAATTGATGAAATTTCTTTTGAGGCTGATACCGCATATGATTTCACACTTTTTAGCATTTTTTGCTGACGCAGACGAGTCAATATGGATAAATTATTAAGAGGAATTTATGGAAGAAAACTTGAAGTATTTAAAAGAATTTATGGAAGAAACCTTTGGTGCTATATGTTTTTACAATGACATTGGTGACGGGTGGAAAAATTTTGAAGATAGTTGCAAAAGTGTAAATACATTGTCAATATATTTTCCAAATGAAATAGACTTAGGAAATAAAGAAGTGTGTAATCGTTTGACTGCTGCAGCGGGGTCAGAATTTTACAAAATGTATAAAAACACAAGTGATTTTAAAGTTACACCAGCCATGGGAAGTATTATCCTTGTTCAATTTGTAATTGATGATAAAACACTTTGCATAAAAAAATCAAATGGTGGTCTGTGTGCAAGTCCTGTTATCCAATTTCTGATAGATTATTTTATTGGCAAAAATTTTGGTCAGTTTTATAATTTTAATTCGTTGAGTGATATCGCCACAAATAATGGTTTTTCGATATGTAAAGGCAAAAATATTAAAGTCAAGATGGAAAATTATCTGCAAATAAAATACGGACTAACGGTTACAAAAGAAAATGGATTTTATGTTGAAAAAACAAAAGAGGTTAAAACCTCAAACAACAAGATAATCAGTGTCAAGGATGACGAACCAGAAATATTAGCTTTCAAAGAATTTAACAATTTCATGGACACTGTTCAAAAAATTCAAGGCCAAAGAAATGTGAAATTCAACGAATCTTTAAAAACTTTGACAAAAAAAGATTGGGCTAACTTTAAAAGGCTAATTGGAGTAGATAATTTAATAGAAAAAAATTCAGATTTTGAAGATTAAATCAAACGATATAGAAAAATTGAGGGGGTGATTGGCCTCAATTTTTTGTTGGCGGAATTAAAAGGTTGCAAACAATTTTGGTTTAAGGTAAAATGTATATTGAAATGATAGTACAATAGATAGAGGTTTTTATGCTAAGTGAAAAATTGATGAAAATCATAAATGATTGGGATCCGATAGATATTAAATCTTTCACTCCTGAAAATGAATATGCATCAGAAGTAAAAGAAATTGAAAAATTTTTGGCGGTTCATAACAATGTAAATACAGCACTTTTGGCAGAAAAAATAATGGACGTTTTTGTTCAATCTTTTGGTGCGGACATATTCACAAAACAATTAAAAGAATGTGAGACCATTGCTAAGAAAATTTTAGATTTACACATAAGTTCGAAAAACGATTCTTATAAAATGTAAACGCATTAAAAAGTGTTGAATCCAATAGACGTACACATATTTTACAAGATAAACATGGGTGGTCAACACTTGGTGATAACACTTGGGATACTGCATCAGAAGCCATTAAACATACGTTAAAAAATGGTTCTGTTGCAAGTTATCAAGCAGGCAATCAAATTGTAACTGAAACATATAAGGGACAAACTGTGCAAGTGGTTGTGCGTGAAGTTGATAAGGTTTTACGTATTGTTGATGCTTGGATTAAATTTTTATAGGAGTTGATATGGTGTTTATTGAAATACAAAATTTACAAAAACTTGAAAAAGAACATAAATGGAAAGAAGTTATATCTTTATTACAAAACAAATGGTATCAAGATAAAAATAATATAGATATTATGCTTAGATTGGCAAGCGAATGTTGGTATATTATGTCCAATTGGGATTTTCTAGATTTAGATAATTCTGACTTAGACTTTGACAATGTTCAAAATATTTTAATAGAAACATACAATTATTTTTCAAAAAACTGTACAACCAGCAGTAAAGGATTGGCAATATTTGGATATATGGTGTCTTTATTTCCAAATTATTTTTATACGGATTGCGATAACAATGGAAAAATATTTTTGCAATATGAAAAAAAAGGCAAAGATATGTTAAAACAAGCATATATGAATGAACCTAACAATAAATTTTTCAAAGCTTTATATCTAGGAATAACTAATAATCCAAGTAAACTTATAGAAGATACAAAACAAGAGCTAAAAGATACAATTCAATGTTTATTTCCTAAAGATACTGAGGTTGAAGAATACTTTAAAGAGGTGCTAACCAAATAATATTTAACCACATTGCAGATGGAGAATTGCATCACATTGTATGATTTCTTCAATGATGAAAGTTTTAAAAATATTGAAGTGGAAATGGATTAAAAAAAACTCTCAGATGATTGAGAGTTTTTTGTTTTACTACAAAATGTTTTTATTTTACTTTAAAATATTTTTTACTTTAAAATATTTTTTACTTTAAAATATATTTTACTTTAAAATATTATTTTGCTTTAAATGATTTACTTTGCTTTAATCAAAAGGTAGTTCTTTTTGCCTTTTTTGAAAAGTTTGCCTTGGGTTAGGTCTGCTTTGTTGAGTTGCATAAATGGGTCGGTGATTGTTTCGCCGTCCATGCTCAGACCTTTTTGTTCAATAAGTCTGCGGGCTTCGCCTTTGCTGGCAACAAATTTGGCATTCAAAAGCAGGTCAAGTACGCCGATTGTGTCTGCGTCCAAAGCAAGTTCGCAAGTTGGGGCATTGTCTTTATTTACAGCGGCGGATGCAAACAAGTTTTGGCTCATTGTTTGTGCCTCAATTGCGTCGGCCTCGCCACGTACAAATTTTGTAAATTCAAAAGCCAAACGTTTTTTGCTGGCAACAATATCAGTTTTAATCATTTCACGCACTTCTGCCATTGGAATGTCTGTAAACATAGCAAACATCATTTCCACGCAAGCGTCAGGTGTTTGGTAAATGCCTTGGTAGAAATCGTAAGCGGAAATTTTATCTTTATCAATCCAAATTGCACCTTTTTCCGTCTTGCCCATTTTTTTGCCTTCTGGGGTAACCAAAAGTGGGTTGGTTGCACCAACGAGGTTGATATTAGTGCCATTCAAGAAGTTGAGTTTGCGTTGAAGTTCCACGCCGGCAACAATGTTCCCCCATTGGTCAGCGCCGCCCCATTGAAGAGTGCAGCCATATTCTCTGTTTAAATGGATAAAATCGTACGCCTGCATTGGCATATATCCGAGTTCAAACAAAGTCAAGCCGCCTTCAGCAATACGTTTTGCGTAAATTTCGTTGCTAATCATTTTGTTTACATTAAAATGCACGCCAATTTCACGCATAAAGTCGATATAATTCAATTTGCTGAACCAATCTGCGTTGTTCACAAGGGTGACAGGGTTGTCGCCATCAAAGTCCAAGAAAATACTCAAACTTTTTTTGATGTTTTCCACATTATGTGCAATTTGTTCTGGTGTTAAAAGTTTGCGCATTTCGCTTTTGCCGCTAGGGTCGCCAATTGATGCAGTTGCGCCACCAATCAAAAATACAATGTGGTGACCGGCTTGTTGCATACGTCTAAGCACGCCATAAGGTACGCAATGCCCTACGTGAATACTGTCAGCAGTAGGATCTACGCCGTGATAAATGGTGATAGGCTTGCCGTCCAACATTTCCTTCAAAGCCTTTTCATCAGTGGTTTGGTATAATAAGTTTCTATCTTTAAGTATTTCAAAAAGTGTCATTTTTATCTATTCTCCCATAAACTATCAATCCAATTTTGCACAAGTTTGCCTTCGATGACATATTTGCCAACAAGGTCGTCGGTCTTTTCATAAACAAATTTTTCAACCTTTGTGTTGTCTTGGATGACAGGCTTAATAACAGTGTTGTTTATAACAGGCACAAGTGAAAGTGCAACAGCGATAAAGTTGATAATTATCACAATGCAAGCGCCCTTAACCAATCCGAACAAAAATCCAAATACACGATTCAAACTGCCCAAAACTTTTGTGCGGGCAATGTTGTCGAACAATTTGCCAAGGATAGCAAGCACGATTTTGATAACGATAAACAACAAAATTGCAGAAATTGCAATTACGCAAATATGTGCTGCACCGCCGCCAACAACGTCAGCAACTGCGGCCTCTGAACTGAAATCAACTTTTGAGGAAGAGAAAATAATGCTTATCAATTGTTTCAATAGGCTGTTCATCCCAGAGCAGGCCTCCAAAATGGCTTCTTTGCTGCCAAAACTTGCCACAGAGTTGCCAAGTTCGCTGTTCACACCCACAATTGAGCCAGAAATTTTGCTTGCAATTGCATTTTCCATACCAAACCAACTGCCGACCCAGTTTGCAACATATTTTGCCAGCCATATTGACAAAACCAGGCAAACAACCCAGTTAAAGAGTGACAAAACGGACTTCAAAAATCCTTTTTTGATGCCAACCAGTGCAGTTATAAGCACAACAAGGACAATTGCAATATCTATCACAATGCCGACAATTTTCATCTTAACCTCCAAAAGAATTGATCTTCGTTTTCAAGTTATTTTACAATTTTAGCACAATTGTGTGTAAATTCAAACTGTTTCACAAGTATGTGGTTCAATTTTTTTTGATAAACTAATATTGTTGAGCATCAAAACAGCACAAATGCTCAAATATTATTTATGTTTGACAAAAACAAAATAGTTCATCCACAAAACAAAAATTTGTTGCTTTGAATTATATTTTGCTGCGTGGAAATAAATAAAACATACAAAATTTGTTTGTCTATATTTTTTTGTTATGATATAATGAAACATACTGAGGTGAATATGGAAAAAAAGAAAAATTCAGCATGGAAATCCGCTATATTTTATATAATAGCTTTGATTTTGGTTGTTGTTATGATCTATGTTGTTGTGGCAAAAAGCAATTCAAGCAAGCAGATTAGTTACACCGAATTTCAAAATATGGTGGAAACTGGTCAGGTGGCAGAAATTGACGTTTATGGCTACACAATTAGGGTTAGAAAAGTTGGTGGCGTGGATGAAAAGAAGTTTCCAAGGTCAATTGACGTATATTGCACAATTACTGAAAATTGTGACGTAAACCAATTGATAAACGACTATAATGATTCTATCTCCCAAAGAGATGCAGATGACAATTTCGTTTACGACGAAAATGGCAATCGTAAAGTTGTTGAGGGCAAAACATTTATTAAAGCTTCTTACGGCTACAAAACAGAAAGTTGGTTAAGCAAACTGCTTCCATACGCTAGTTTGATTATCATTGTTGTTATGGGCGTGTTCTTGTTCAGGAGTATGTCCGGCAGCAGCAAAGGCTTTGGTTTTGGCAAATCAAAAGCAAAGTTGGTTGTTAGTTCAAGCGTAAAATTTACAGATGTGGCTGGGGCAGAAGAGGAAAAGCAAGAACTTAAAGAGATTGTGGAATTCCTTAAAAATCCAGCAAGATTTACTGAACTTGGCGCACGTATTCCAAAAGGCGTGCTGCTGGTTGGCCCACCGGGAACAGGTAAAACATTGCTTGCAAAGGCTGTGGCTGGCGAAAGCAAAGTACCATTTTTCAGCATTTCGGGCAGTGACTTTGTTGAGTTGTATGTAGGTGTTGGTGCAAGCCGTGTTAGGGACTTGTTTGAAAGTGCAAAACAAAATGCACCTTGTATTGTATTTATTGATGAAATTGATGCGGTAGGTCGTCAACGTGGCGCAGGCATGGGTGGCGGCAACGATGAACGTGAGCAAACTTTGAACCAACTTTTGGTTGAAATGGATGGTTTTGAAACAAACAGCGGCATAATTGTGCTTGCTGCAACAAACCGTGCTGACGTGCTTGACCCAGCACTCACTCGTCCGGGTCGTTTTGATAGGCAAGTTTATGTTCATCTTCCAGACGTTAAAGGCAGAGAGGAAATTATCAAAGTCCATTCTCGCAACAAACCTTTAAGCGAAGATGTGGATATCAAACGTATCGCAAGGCTCACAAGCGGACTTGCTGGTGCGGATATCGAAAATGTGCTTAACGAGGCTGCTTTGCTTGCCGCTCGTGATGGTAGATATAAAATCACAATGATTGACATTCAAGAGGGCTTAAACAAAGCACTTATGGGTCCTAAAAAGGTGTCCCGTGTTATAACAGATAACGACAAATATATCACAGCAGTGCACGAGGCTGGGCACGCAATCGTAAGCCAAGCCCTTCCAAACTGCGACAATGTTCAAGAAATTTCCATTATTCCACGTGGCATGGCTGGTGGTTATACTTTGACTTTTGACGAAAAGGATAGTTCACATATGCCAAAAGCAAAATTGTTGGATAGCCTTGCAATGATGTTGGGCGGAAGAAGCAGTGAAGAAGTTATGTTGAAAGATGTAACAACTGGTGCATCAAACGACATTGAACGTGCCACAAAACTTGCCCGCCGCATGGTTACTGAATGGGGTATGACAGATAAAATCGGTTTGGTGTCATTTGGTGAAGGCGAAGAGGTGTTCGTTGGCAGAAATTATCAAAAACAAATTCCTTACAGTCAAGAACTTGCTTATACAATCGATGAAGAAGTTAAAGCAATCATCGACCAAGCACACAAAACTGCAAAAGACATTTTGACAAGCAAAAAAGATGTGATTGAAAAGGTTGTGAAAATCTTGATTGACAAGGAAACAATCTATAAAGAAGAGTTTGAAATGCTTTATAACGGTGCAACAGTTGAAGAGGTTGAACAAGCCATTGATAAAAAAGAGCAAGAAAAGCGTGAATATCAAGAAAAGGCAAAAAAACAAGCAATTGAAGAGCACAAAAAACGTGACATAACTTCACGCATTGAAACGGCTGAGGCATTGGCAAAAGCGGGCGTAATTACAAAGCAAGATTTTGAAAAAATCAAGGCAGAAGCAGAAAAAGAAATGAACCAAGCAAGCGAAGCAAAAGTTGAAGAAAAAGACGACGACAATGCTGACGACGGCAAAAATGCAAAATAGCCTTAAAATCGTTTGATAAAAATTAGAATAAATTGTAATATATGTAAAACCAAAACAAATAATCGGCACAATTTTGGTGCTGAAAAAAAGGAGATAAAAGTGGCAAAAAAAGTGGGAGCAATAGTAAGTTTATCAATCATCGGTGTTTTGATTGTCCTTACAGTTATTTTGGCAAACGTAAAATATGATTATAGTATCAAATGTGGCACACCAGATAGAATTTATGTTCAAACAACATCAAGTTCTCGTGTGGTTGTTGATGAAGAAACAGGCAATACGATAAAAGGTTATATCCAAAACGCAAGTTATGAGGCATATATCTCAGCATTGTTCAACGGCAGATTGAATCAAAAAGCAAACATCGTTAGCGAAAGTTCAACTGGCACAACAATGCCAACAGCCGAAGCATATTTTGTAACATATGTTTACGACAATCCACAAGTTTTAAAAGACGGCAAAAAGGATTATAAAGATAGCGAAGGCAACAAATACTATTATCGTGAATTGGTTTTCAGTGTAAACAAAACTGAGGGCGAAGCTACTGTTAAAGTTTATGTAAAACCTTACTACACAACTTCTGGTGAAGTTGCAACTGAAAATAAATACACAAAGTATTATGAACTCAATGCAGATTTTGATGAACTTTACAACTATTTATCAAATAAGTTTTAATGTTTAAATCAAAATAAATTAACATTATAATTAAAATAAATTAACATTTCAATATAAAAAAAGAGCAGGATGGGCTAACAATTTTGAAACTAGCAGAATAATTTAATGGACTAAATCGGACTAATCGGTTTAGTCTTTTTTGTTATTTTGCTTATTTGTGACACCATACAATCAATTTTGTTTTATAATGTAGTCATAATTCTAAGGAGATTATAATGACAAAATATACTAGAGAAATGTTTGTTAGAGATAAGTTTGATAAGGATATTACAAACGAATGGGATATTGTTACATCAGCCTCTATTTTTAAGGATGAATTTAAACCTGATGAAGCTGAAAAAGAAGTCATATTAGGATATGCAAATGCTATAAATTGCATAGCGGATTCTTTATTAAAACAAAATCATTCATCTGTAGTAATCATGACACTACGAACTAATTCATTAACAATTCCATTTATATTTCTTGCAAGACATACAGTGGAACTTACTTTGAAATATATCTGCAGATTATTGAATATTGAATACAAACCCAGACATGGGTTAATTACATTATGGGATAAAATCATTGAAATATTTAATGAATACAATTGTATAAAAAATGACAACTTTGATGATATAAAAATTTTTATTTGTGCTTTGGAAGAGCTCGATTGTGATGGCTCCCATTCAAGATATTCAAAAGATAACAAAGGAAACTTATATAATGATAAACCCAAATTTATAAATGTTAAAAATATAAACAATTTTATTCAAGACTTATTTATTAAACTAGTAAATTCCATTAAGGTAGTAAAAAACAAATAAGTAGTATTTTACGGGATAAAATATTTCATAAGTCAAATATTTTGTTGTAATTTTCTAACATTTATTGTATAATACATTTATAAAATAAATTCAGAGGTATAGTATGAGCATTTCATATAACAAATTATGGAAAAAACTTATTGATAATGGTATGACAAAAACAGAATTAAGATTAAAGGCTGATATAGGGACATCAACTCTTGCTAAACTTGGAAAAAACGAACAAGTAAGTATGGATGTTCTTTTGCGAATTTGCAAAACTCTTGATTGTGATATTGCGGATATTATGGAATTAACAAAGGAGTCAAAAAATGTGTAAAGGAATTGCTAAACCATTTTTGAAATGGGCTGGCGGTAAAGGACAACTTATAAATACATTTGATGAAATGTTCCCAAATGAACTTAAAGAAGGTAAAATAAAAACATATATAGAACCTTTCGTTGGTGGTGGTGCAGTCCTTTTTCATGTTTTACAAAATTACGACATTGAAAAAGCATATATAAACGACATTAATAAAGAACTTATAAATTGTTATCGTTGTATAAAAGCAAATGTAAATGAAGTTATAAAGCAACTTGAAGTTCTTGAAAAAGAATATTTATCTTGTGATGACAGAACAAAATATTTTTATAATGTTAGGGATAGATATAACTCAATCCATTTAAATGGGCATTACGATTTTGAAAAGTGTGCCGATTTCATATTCCTAAACCACACATGTTTTAATGGACTTTATAGAGTTAACAAAAGTGGTAAATTTAATGTGCCACATGGCAAATATAAAAATCCTTTAATTTGTGATAAAGAAAATTTATTGCTTTGCTCAAAATTGTTGCAAAAAGTTGAGATTAGTTTTGGTAGTTATGAACAAGGATTAAGCAATGCAGATAAAAATACGTTTATTTATTTTGACCCACCTTATCGCCCACTTATTGAGAATAATTCATTTGTCAGTTATGATAAATCTGGTTTTGATGATAGTGACCAAATCAAACTCGCTGAAAATTTTAAAGATTTAGATAAAAAGGATTGTTTGCTTATGCTTTCAAATTCTGATCCTAAAAACTCAAATGAAAATGATAACTTTTTTGATGACCTATATAATGGCTTTGAAATCGAAAGAGTTTATGCAAAAAGAATGATAAATTGCCAAGCAAGTAAGCGTGGCGATATAACAGAAATTGTTGTAATGAATTACAAAAGGAGAAAATAATGGAAAGTGAAATAAATAAATTATCACAAGAAGAACGAGATAAACAAGAATTAGAAAACTTAAAGCAAGGATATGCTCATTGTAAAGAAATATATAATATTCAAAGAGAAAGATTTAAAGCTTCAGATGAAAAATTAAACATGCTACTCGTGTTTAATGCTGCAATTCTGGCATTATTAATAACAATTATACCATTCAATCAATTGTCATGTTGTCTAAAAACTTTAATGTATACATTTTTAATTTTATTTGGTTTAAGTATGTTGATTACATTAATATCAATAATTTGCGGACTATATCCTAGAAAAACTACTTTTATTGACAATAATAATTATATTAATGATGAGTTTTATCAATGTACCAATGTTGAATTTTTTGGGAAAATGATAGGACAATTTACTCTTTATAACAATGATATGAGTAAAAAAGCTGAACAAAAGCATTTCTTCAATAAAATCGCAATGATATCTACAACTATAAACATATTATTAATGTTTGTATTGATAATAATAAAAATCATATAAAAGGAAGAATATTTGAATGAACAAAAACAACGCAAATAATAGTAACAAAAAGACAATTTCAAAAATTAGCAACGAAATTTTTTCTCCAAATAATGTTACTATAACAACTAATACTCGTAGTGATAATAAAATTAAAAATATAAAAATAACTGACCACGATATTATGACCACAAATTTAACTTTTGGCAAAAATAAAGGAGAAAAGAAATAATGAAAAGAAATTTTAAAGAATGGTTTAATACTTTCACTGATAGCATTGCGACTTACGAATATTATACAGATTTCAATACAGTCTATAAAAACATTAACAAAATTAAAGTAGAATTAAATATAATGAATTCACTTGTTGGTTCTAAAAATATTGAAAAAGATTTTGACAACCTCTTCAACAGGTATCCAGAAATTAGAAAATGTTTACCACTTTTAATTGCTGTGAGAGAAAAAGAAATTAAAGTTGTTGATGATGGTGAAAAGTTAAAATACAACTTTACAAATATTGACGATATTGAACTTTTGAAAAGATTTATGAGAAAAACTGGTTTGTTTGACTTAATCTCAAATCATTTAGTAAACAATCTTGTAGATTATGCTACTGGTGTTGAAGTTGGTCTAGGCTCTAATGGAAGAAAAAATCGTGGTGGACACTTAATGGAAGATGTTTTACAAGGTTTTATTGAGAAAGAAAGTTTTGTTTTAAATCAAACTTATTTTAAAGAAATGTACTTGAAAGATATTGAACACAAATGGAATATTGATTTATCTTCTTTGTCCAATCTTGGCAAAGTTGCAAAAAGATTTGATTATGTTGTAAAAACTGATAATTGTATTTATGCTTTTGAAACAAACTTTTACTCTAGCTCAGGCTCAAAACTTAACGAAACAGCAAGAAGTTACAAAATGATTGCAGAGGAATGCAAAAATATTAAAGGCTTTGCTTTTGTTTGGGTTACTGATGGTCTAGGTTGGGTTGATGCTAGAAACAACCTTGAAGAAACTTTTGATGTAATGGACAACCTATATAACATTAAAGATTTATCTAATGGCAAGTTGAAGGAAATTTTAAAATAGATGGAAGAAAAATTTGAATTAGAAACTAACACTGTTTGGTCGTTTCCAAATCGCGGAAAATGGGCAACCCATGATGCAAAATATCGAGGAAACTTTTCTCCTTATGTTGCCAAAAATATTATTTTGAGATATTCAAAATCAAACGATATAGTGCTTGACCAATTTATTGGTGGTGGAACAACACTTATTGAATGTAAATTAAACAATCGTAATGCAATTGGTATTGACATAAACCCAAGCGCTGTTGAGATTACAAAGAGCAAACTTGATTTTAATTGTGAATTTAATAATGACATCAAAGTTGAACTAGGTAATGCTTGTGATTTAAAGAATATTCAAAATGAAAGTGTTGATTTAATTTGCACCCACCCACCTTATGCAGATATTATAAAATATAGCGAAGATATTGATGAAGATTTATCACACTTAAAATATAAAGATTTTCTTGTTGCAATTGAAAAAGTTGCTAGCGAGTGTTATAGAGTTTTAAAGAAAGATAAATTTTGTGCTATTGTTATGGGTGATACTCGCAAAAACGGAATGGTTCAACCACTTGGTTTTGAAGTTATGCAAAGATTTATAAATGCAGGATTCAAACAAAAAGAAATAATTATAAAAGAACAACACAATTGCAAAGCGACAGGTTTTTGGAAAACAAATAGTGAAAAATACAACTTTTTGCTATTAGCACATGAATATATATTTATTTTTAAAAAGTGAGATTGGTAATGAAAAAAATAAAATTAAAGTTAAATAATGATTATAAATCTTTTAAAAAAGACTTCGAATGCGAATTGTGTGGAGACTTAATTATTTTATCGGGCGTTAATGGTAGCGGTAAAAGTCAATTATTAAGAATAATCGCAAAACAATCAAATCAAACTAGAGACAAGTATGGAAACATATCTCACGAATCTATTACAAGAGATGTAGAACAAACACAGTCTGAAGAGAAATATGAGAAAATTGAAAACATCAAATTATTATCGTTTAGGGAAAACATAAACATAAGTCAAAATTTTGGACAAGCAAATGCATATAATATAGAGAACGATATCCAATCGGCTTGGAATTTTTATTCAAAATATATTTTAAATCATCCAAATTTAGATACAAATAAATTAATTTACTGCAATGAACAAGGTGATTCGAATATCAAAAATTCTGCATGGCGTTCAATATTAAGCATGATACACTCTCTTAAAAATAAGTACGATAACGAGAAAATCTACAAATTAAATCAAAAAGAATTTAGAGAATCGTTACCAACAGATTTTATATGGAGAAATGAGGATAATATAGTTGGGCAAGTTGGAAATCTATTTTATAAATTTTGTTGCGTTAGAATGAAAGAACAAGCAGAATGTGGTATTATAGGCAAAAAATTTAACAACGATGATTGTTTAAAAAATGCACCATGGACAATATTAAATAATTTATTCCAAAAGTTAAATTTTAAGTATAGATTTAAAGACGATTATGATTTTGATATTACAAGTTTATCTGAAAATCCACAATTACTTCAAGATGAAGAATCAAGAGAACTAATAGATTTAAGTGATGGAGAAAAGTCTATTTTAAAATTAGCATTGTTCTCTATGGATATCAATATGTCTAAAGGGATAGATTTAATGTTATTTGATGAATATGATGCCCCATTAAATCCTTCATTAACCGAATCGTTTTTTACTGTAATCAAAGATTTTTATATAGATAAAGGGATTCAGGTTATTATAACAACTCATTCACCAGCAACAATTTCTTTAGCGCCAGATTATGCACAATTTTATGAAATTTTTAGTCAAATCAATGATTCTCCAAAAATAATTAATGTAAATCAATTTGACTATTCAGAATTAAAGGAAGCAAATAAAACTTATTACGATAAAATAAAAAATCAAGAAAATCGCATTCAAGAATTAGAATTATTATTAAAGCATGATGGAAATGCAGTATTAGTTGAAGATAAATATGTTCAAATTTATAAAATAGCATATTTAAAATTGAAAGGCGTTACAAATTTAACTAAAGATAATTTAGATGAAATGTTTATGAAAAACTGTAAATATTCTATCAATGGAAATTATTCTACAGGTGGGCTATATAATATATTATCCTGTAAAAACATTTCTTTGGATGCTAATACTAAAAGAATATGTCTTTTTGACTTTGATACTGAAGGGTATAAAACATACGAAAAAATAAAAGATTTTAAAATTGATAAGCAAAAACAATATTGTAAATATGGAGATTTTAATCTTGATAAGGGAATCTGCTTGAAACATAAGGATTGTAAACGCTATGCTATGATGATTCCAATTCCAAGCAGACTTCAAAATTACGTTTCAATAGAAAGCAGTTCGGATTGTTTTATAGAAATAGAAACTCTAATTGATGAAGATTTTTTAAGGAGTAATAATAAAACAAAACAAAGAAATAAAGTTCTTACATTTTATATATTAAAAGATAAGCATAAATGTGATTTCTGGGAAGATTTACTATTTGCAGATAAAAAAGTTTTTAACGATTTTGAACCATTATTTAATACTATAGAGCAAATATTTAACTCCTAATTTTTAAACAAATGGCATTTAAACGTGTGCTTGTCTTGATACAAGTCGGTGTCGCTTCGCTCCACCGAAGACAAGCACACGAACACAAAAACAATTAAACAATACAAACAAAATGAACTACAAAAATAGAAAAACAACTAAACAAAAACATATTTCTCTTGAATAAACATTGCCGAGTGAAAAAGAGGTTTGCGCGCAGGCTATCCGCAAAACCTCTTTTTTTATACACTCGGCAAATTGTATTGTAATTTATTCTTAAATTTCAATATTGTTGCTTTATAAAATTTATATATGTTTACAAAAAGCCATTTTTCAAATACATAACTATGAGCAATGTTAATGTTCTAGTTATTCCAAAATCATTAAAGTATATTTTCTTTACTTAATCTCCTTTACTCGTTTTTGGTGTCTTTTGTAGCATAGTTTTCCCCTAAGTCAAGGGAAACAAATATTGTTTATGTATTCTACTAGATTGAATATTTCAGTCTAGTATTTTTTTATTGCAATAATATTCCAACACAATATTTCTTTCTTCTTCCTTGACTTCTTGTATTAGAACTTTAAGGGTTATGTTTTGTATCCAAACTCTGCTCCAACGCCACTTGCAAAAAGGCGGATAAAGGAGAAAATATATGAACAAAAGAAAAAATGAAATACTAGAAGATAATGTTGTAATTAGTTTAGACAACATTGAAAAAATCTCAAAAGTTATTGCACTGGCTAGTCTAAGCAATTTTGAAAAGTATGCTTATTCAAGCTCAAAAAGAATAGAGTTTTTACACAAGCAATTA
>DHNC01000018.1:0-289 GCA_002406115.1 Christensenella sp. UBA4626 | reverse complement strand
AAAAAGATATTTGTCATCACAGTGAATTAGATTGCTATTCAGACGCTTACGATTTAGTTCAAGAAGCGAGTTTATTTTTACTAAAATTTGTAGGACAAAAACTTGGAGATGCTTGCACATTTATTAAACCTACCGCAAAAGCACCACAAACAATATCTATTAGACAGGCTTGTTTCAAAACATTGTTTGCATATCTTAGAAAAGAAATAAAGAATGGAAATTCAGAAAACGAAGAACTATTAGAATTTTTTCCAGCAAAAGATTGTTTTGAAGAAGAAAAACCAGATTA
>DHNC01000043.1 GCA_002406115.1 Christensenella sp. UBA4626 | reverse complement strand
ATATCTTTTTAATTTTTTATAATTTTTTTTATGTATATCATTTAAATTTTTTTGCGGCTATATAAACTTGATTTATGCTTTCTATCAATTTTTGATATACTCCTTTTTGTTTGTCCATTGAATTATGATTGACTGGCTAAACAAAATTTGGATACAATATATTTGAAAAAATTACAACGATTTGTTGTGGGAAATATAAGGAGGAACAAATGACAAAATGTGAAGCATGGAATGGTTTTTTGGGCTCGATATGGAAAGAGGAAATTGATGTTAGAAATTTTATATTGATGAACTACACCGAATATCTTGGCGATGAAAGTTTTTTGACTGAACCAACCAAGGCAACAAGCAGATTGTGGAATAAGGTGCAATCACTTCAAAAAGAGGAACGAAAAAACGGTGGTGTGCTTGAATGCGAAACTGAAATCGTATCCTCAATCACCGCTTATGGTGCGGCGTACATTGATGAAAATTTGAAAGATTGTGAAAAGATTGTTGGGCTTCAAACTGACAAGCCTTTGAAGCGTGCATTTATGCCTTTTGGCGGCATAAAAATGGCGGAAGAGGCCTGCACGACCAACGGCTTTACGCCAAATCCAAAATTTCACAAAATCTTTAATGAATACGCAAAAACGCAAAATCAGGGGATTTTTGATGCTTACACTGACGAGATGAAACGTGCTAGACACAGCCACATAATCACTGGGTTGCCCGACACTTACGGAAGAGGCAGAATTATTGGTGACTATCGCAGGATTGCCCTATACGGCATCGACCGTTTAGTTGAAGAAAAACAAAAGGATTTTTCAAACTGTGGCAATGGAACCATGTCGGAAGATATTATCCGATTGAGGGAAGAAATAACAATGCAAATCCGTGCTTTGTGTGACATCAAAACCATGGCAAGTGCTTACGGGTTTGACATCTCCAAGCCTGCCACAAACGCAAAAGAAGCGGTTCAGTGGCTGTATTTTGGTTATCTTGCGGCGATAAAAACTCAAAATGGTGCGGCAATGAGTGTGGGCAGGATTTCCACATTTTTGGATATTTATATCGAGCGGGATTTGAAACTTAAAAAAATCACCGAGCAGCAGGCACAAGAACTTATTGACCAACTTGTTATGAAATTTAGGATGGTTAAATTTGCCAGAGTGCCGGCATATAATCAACTTTTCAGTGGCGACCCAGTTTGGGCAACTTTGGTCGTTGCGGGCACGGGATTGGATGGCAGAAGCATGGTTACAAAAAACGATTTTAGATTTTTGCACACGCTTGAAAATATGGGGCCGTCACCTGAGCCAAATTTGACAGTTTTGTACTCTTCAACCTTGCCAAATAATTTTAAAAATTATGCAAGCAAAATTTCCATAAACACCAGTTCAATCCAATACGAAAATGATGATGTGATGAAGCCAATTTGGGGCGATGATTATTCTATTTGTTGTTGTGTTTCCGCAACGCAAACTGGCAAGGAAATTCAATTTTTTGGAGCACGTGCAAACCTTGCAAAATGCCTGCTTTATGCAATCAACGGCGGTGTCGATGAAATATCTCATCAGCAAGTTGCACCAACATTTGCACCAATCCAAAACAAGAATCTTGACTATGAAACCGTGCTTGGGAAATTTGATAACATGATGGAATGGCTTGCAGGGCTTTACGTCAACACATTAAATGTCATACATTATATGCACGACAAATACAATTACGAGGCGGCAGAAATGGCGTTGATTGACACGGATGTAAGACGCACTTTTGCCACGGGGATTGCAGGTTTTTCACACGTTGTTGACAGTTTGAGCGCAATAAAATATGCAAAAGTTGAAGTGTTGAGAGATGAAACCGGCTTGGCAGTGGATTTTAAAATTGACGGGGATTATCCAAAGTATGGCAACGACGATGACCGTGCGGACGACATTGCAAAATGGCTTTTGAAAACTTTTATTGAAAAAATCAAGCACTACAAAACATACAGAAACAGCGAGCCAACCACATCAATCCTCACAATTACATCAAATGTGGTTTATGGCAAAGCGACAGGTGCCTTGCCGGACGGTAGAAAGGCGGGAAAACCATTTTCACCGGGTGCAAATCCAAGTTATGGGGCGGAGCAATTTGGGCTGATTGCCTCGCTCAATTCGGTTGCAAAATTGCCTTATCATCTGGCACTTGACGGGATATCAAACACTCAGACAATCAATCCTTCCGCTTTGGGGCATTCCGAGCAGGAAAGAAAAACAAATTTGGTGCAAATTTTGGATGGGTATTTCATTCAGGGCGGACACCACTTGAATGTGAATGTGTTTGGACATGACAAACTTAAAGATTGTATGGAGCATCCGGAAAAAGAGGAATATGCCAATTTCACAATCCGAGTTTCTGGCTATGCAGTTAAATTTATTGATTTGACACGTGAACAGCAACTTGATGTGATTGCAAGGACTTGCCATGAAAGATTGTAAGGCTAATGTTTCAAAAATCGAAACCTTTGGTTCGGTGGACGGTCCGGGGGTTAGATTTGTTGTGTTTATGCAAGGATGCAATATGCGCTGCAAATATTGCCACAATCCGGAAACTTGGTGTTTAAAAGCCAAAACAAGCAATCAATATTCGGCTTCGTGCCTCTTTGATATTGCTTTCAAATATCGCCATTATTGGGGCAAAGATATGGCAAACGGCGGGATAACCGTTAGTGGCGGGGAGCCTTTGCTTCAAATTGACTTTTTGATTGAATTTTTCAGCTTGGCAAAACAGCACGGTGTGCATACTGCGATTGATACAAGCGGTCAGCCATTTACGATGGAGCCAAAATATTTGGAAAAATTTGACCGATTGATGGCTGTTACAGATTTGTTTATTGTGGATATCAAGGCATTTGATAGCGTCAAGCATAAAGAATTAACCGGCTGCGACAACAAAAACATTTTGGAAATGCTTAAATATTTGGATAAATCCCACGTCGACGTTTGGATAAGGCGGGTTTTGGTTCCAGATTTGACAGATGACGAGCAGGATTTGTTGGACACCAAAAATTTTATCGCCACGCTCGGCAACGTTAAAAAAGTGGAAATATTGCCTTATCAAACCTTGGGAGTGCATAAATGGGAAAATTTGGGTTTAAATTACCCGCTTAAAGATTTTTCTTCGCCAAATGATGCGCAGATTGAAAGGGCAAAGCGTTTGCTTGGTTTGTCGGATTGATGACAAAAACAAAAAACTGGCATTATTTTAAACTGTCAGTTTTTTAAATCCTTTACAACAAAAAATTTTTAAAAATATTTGACAATATGTTGGATTTTAATATATTATTAAATTATGAAGAACAATTGTCTCTTTATAAACCATTATCGTGGTTAAAAGGGCAAAGGAGAAATTATGGGTTTATTCAAAAAACAATTTTTATCAGTCATTGAATGGAAAGATTCAAGTGCGGACGTGATTGTTTATCGCTATCCTATGGAAAGCGGTGCAGAAATCATGAACAGCTCCACCTTGGTTGTAAGGGAAAGCCAAGTGGCATTGTTTATCCACAAAGGTCAAATTGCAGATGTGTTTGGCGCAGGCACTTACAAACTTTCCACTGAAAATATTCCATTCCTTACAAAAATGCTTAGTTTGCCAACTTTGGGCAACAGCCGTATCAAGGCAGAGGTTTATTTTATCAACACAAAGCGTTTTATGGGCTTGAAATGGGGCACTCAAAATCCTATCATGATGAGAGATGTGGATTTTGGCAACATCCGTTTGCGTGGTTTTGGTACATTCTCAGTTCAAGTTTGCGACCCAACAAAGTTTATGAGAGAGTGTTTTGGCACAAGTCCTATTTACAGAGTTGGCGACATTTCTGCACAATATAAATCAAGTTTGATTCAATTGCTTACTGACGTTATTGCTGAAAGCAAAGTTTCTGCATTGGATTTGGCTGCAAAATACAAAGAACTTGGCAAAGCAGTTGAAGACCATGCAAAAGAAGAATTTGCGCCTTTGGGCTTGAAAGTTTCAAACTTTGTTATCGAAAACCTTTCTTTGCCAGAAGATGTGGAAAAGATGCTTGATGAACGCACCAAAATGGGCGTTATCAGTGACAAAATGGGCACATACACTCAATTCAAAGCAGCAAACGCTATTGAGGAATCTGCAAAAAATCCAGCAGGCGCTGGTTTGGCTGGCATGGGCGTTGGTCTTGGTGCTGGCGTGCAAATTGGTGGCGTGTTTGCCGATGCAATTGGCTCAGCAAAGGACACAAAACGTCAAGCAGCAATTCAATGCATCAAATGCGGTGCAACAATACCTGGCAAATCAAAATTCTGTCCTGAATGCGGTGCAACACAAGCATTATCTTGCCCTAAATGTGGCGAACCTGTAACAAAAGGCAGCAAGTTCTGCGTAAGTTGCGGTGCAAAATTGCAAGCAGAAAAAGTGTGCGCAAAATGTGGAAAAACTTTGTCCGCAAAAGCAAAATTCTGCCCAGATTGTGGCGAAAAGGTATAGGTGACGGTTATGTGTTTTAGGTATAAAGAAAAAAGATATGGCAAATCCACATTGGTTGTGGTTGCATTAGTTTTGGTGGCTTTGGCAGTTGCTGCTGGTGTCGGCGGTGTGTTTGCGGTTATCAAAATGTCACATTGGTCAAAATATGTTATCGTTTCAGTGGCTGCGGTTGCTGCATTGTGCTTGTTGTTCCTTGGCGGTTCTATGCTGGTGGTTGCAAGCGGAATGTCTGGCTATCGTCAAAGTGTTAGAGATATCGGCTACGCAAAAGGCGTTGACCATGACCGTTTGTGTGATAAGTGTGGCAAACTTTTGAACAAGGAAGATGAATTTTGCACTCACTGCGGGGCAAAACAAACTCCAACTGGCAAGGTTGTATGCCCATTGTGCAAAAGCAAAAACGACCCAGAGGCTGAATATTGCGCTCAATGCGGTCACAAATTTAATTAACCTATAATACTTTTAAAAACAAGGATAATCAAAAATCGTTTTTTGGTTTGCCTTGTTTTTTTTGTATGCAAAAACCACCAAAAAAGGTAGGGACAAATCAGGCAAAAAGATTTTGAATTTAGAATGAAAAATATCGGAAAAAATAGAAAATCGACAAAATTATAGCATAAATCTTTAAAAGGCGTAAATATGACAAATTTTTTTGCCGAAAACGATTTGTTTATCTCCATTTCTTTTGTATCCTTATCAAACAAACTAAATTTAAGGGGGGAATTATGAGAAAGAAAACTAAAGGCAAATTGTATTTTATGGCGAGGGACGCTAAAAGCAGGATGAGGAATTATAACAAGGAAAAAACAGTGTTTGAGCAACTGCCATATGCAAAAATTGGATTGAGCGAAAAAGAGCAGGGGCTTTACGAACGTGTTTGCAGGATTTTATCAAGCGAGGATATTGTTATCAATCCGATAAAAGAACTTGTGGACAACAAATATTACAACACCTTGTCGTTGGAAGGGAAACAGAGATACATATTTGATTTGAGCGAAAAGTATAAGGAAATGAAGTCCAGATACGAGCGTGAACACCAAGAATTTGCCAATGTATCGAATATTTAATTTTTTTTGTACAAAATGTTGACTTTTGTACAAAAATGGTTTATATTGTTAGTATGGAAACAGAAAATAAAGACTTATTGCTTACGAATTTGCCTCGTGATGAGGATGAGGCAGTGTTGATTAAGGTTTGTTCATTTTTGCAAATGGATATGCCAAAATTGACAGAAAAAGATTTTACAAACAGATTGAAGGAATTGTGCGCAATCAAAATTTTTAATTCTATTGGAATTAGAAATTTTTACAATCGAAACAATAGATTTTTTAATTTTACTTCAACAATTTTGATTCAGGCAATCAGTGATAAATTGAATTTGAATTTAAATATTGCACCTGCAAGCATCCGCTTTGTTAGATATAATGGCATCAACTTTGTAAATCGAGTTGTCCAGTTGTTGGAGGAGGAAGAGTTGACCGAGGCAGTGATTGACACTTTCAATTTGGCGGACGATAATCACAAGATTGTTGAGCAAATTGATTTTTAACTTTCAATTTCAATGACGCATAAATTTAGTGTTTACAAATAAATCAAGACAAAGAAAAAAGTTTAGCAAAAGCTAAACTTTTTTTGCGATGATTGCACCAGTGGCAGCGTCAACAAGCACACCTGCAATGTTGCCGTTTGTTGAAACAACTCCGATATACCAATAATAGCAATTTTCTGCGGATGATGAATCTTTAACAATTTTCATTACTGCTTCGATTTTGTTGTTTTTGTCCACCAAAAGTTGTTTTACGTCTTGCTTTAAAGATTTGTTGGCAATGGCAAGAGCGGAGGATTTGTCAATATTAAACTGGCTGGATGCGTTTATCATTTCTTTGTTAAAACTGTAACCGGTGAATGTTATTTGAACGCTGACTGTTGCGTCTTGTGGGGCAATAGCTTGGATGTCGGCGGAATATGAATTTTCCACTTCGCTAGCCTGCAAATTGCCGGTGTATGTTTGGTCGTTGATTTTTACAGTGTAAGTGTAGGTGTCAGTTGTCATGGTGGAGCAGTCAAGCCTTGAAATGGTTACGATGCCAAATTCAACCATGTCGTTTTTAACGCCGTCAAAAGCGTAATTGCTTTCATGCATTCCGGATGAGAAATTTACGCAATACAAATCGTCTTGTGCAACGTACAAATTTTCACGCTCTTCAATCAAATAGTCGCTGATATTTAAATCTTTTGTGCCGCACGCTGTCAAACCGAGAGAACAGATTGCTAATAACAAAATAAAGAATTTCTTTTTCATATTTTACCTCATAACAATATATTTGCTTGTCCGATTGTTTAGAACAAATTGACAAAATTATCCTTGTGAGGTATTATCAATAAATATGGAAAACTTGTCCAAAGATGTTTGCAATATTTGCCCTAGGAAATGCAATGTGAATCGTAAAGTTCACAAAGGTTTTTGTATGCAATCGGACAAGGTAAAGATAAGCAAAGTTATGCTGCACCATTTTGAAGAGCCTTGCATAAGCGGCGAGGCAAATGACAAAGGCAGCGGTGCAATATTTTTTTCTGGCTGCAACTTGAAATGCGTGTTTTGCCAAAATTACAAAATCAGTCATCAAAACAAAGGCAGGGTTATAAGCACAAAACGGCTGGCGGAGATTTTTAAAAGGCTTGAAAAACAAGGGGCGTTAAATATAAACCTTGTTACGCCAACTCATTTTACTGAACAAATAATTGAGGCTCTTAAAATTTATAAGCCAAAAATCCCGATTGTTTGGAATAGTGGCGGATATGAAAATCTGCAAACAATAAAAAGACTTGCTGGGCTTGTGGATGTGTATTTGGTTGATATGAAATATGCCTCAAATGAATTGGCGTTTAAGTATAGCAAGGCAAATGATTATGTGCAAAACAATCGTGAAGTGGTGCAAGAAATGTTAAAGCAACAACCACAAAATGTTTACGAAAATGGGTTGCTAAAAAAAGGTGTTATTGTAAGGCATCTAATTTTGCCAACACACACCGATGATAGCGTCGCTTGCTTGGATTATATCGCCGCAAACTTTGGCAAAGATGTTGTGGTGAGTTTGATGAGTCAATATGACCCTCAATTTTTGGCATCCGAATATCCTGAAATCAACCGAAAAATTACACCTCTGGAATACAAACGAGTGGTTAGTCATGCGATAAAATTGGGGATGATGAATTGCTACACACAAGACCTTTCAAGTGCTGACGGCAAGTATACTCCAAAATTTTAAGCATCGTTTTCAAATTGATTGATGTTTTATGAATAAAAAAATCCACCAAATTATTTAAGTGCCCCAATCTGGTTCACTTCAATTAAGAGGTGGTTTTTTTGTAAATAAAATTATTTAAATTTAAAATAGAGTTATATATTTTTTGTAGTACTAAATTATTTTGAAATTATATTAA
>DHNC01000025.1 GCA_002406115.1 Christensenella sp. UBA4626 | reverse complement strand
TTTCACTCCCCTCCCGGGGTTCTTTTCACCGTTCCCTCACGGTACTATTCGCTATCGGTCACTAAATCGTATTTAGCCTTTGGAGATGGTCCTCCTATCTTCACGCAGGATTCCACGTGTCCCACGTTACTCTGGATACTCATTCGCTTGATGCTGATTTCGCCTACGGGGCTATTACCCTGTTTCGCTTACCTTTCCAGGTATCTTCAACTATCAACACTTCCACTACTCACTGAGTCCTAAACCCCACAGATATTGCTACCCGTGGTTTGGGCTGTTACCCGTTCGCTCGCCACTACTAAGGTAATCGTTAATTTACTTTCTTTTCCTTCAGGTACTTAGATGTTTCAGTTCCCTGAGTTCCCCTTGCAACATTATGTATTCATGTTGCAATACTATGGCTTCACCATAGTGCGTTTCCGCATTCGGACATCTACGGATCACGGCTCATTTACAGCTCCCCGTAGCTTATCGCAGTTAGTCACGTCCTTCATCGGCGTTCAGTGCCAAGGCATCCTCTATATGCTCTTTGTAGCTTGATCGTCTTTTTGTTCCTTTGATTAATGTTCTTTGGCAAAATTACAAATTTGAAATTGAAATGTGATGTTTTTTAAAAAAACTATCACAATTGTACTTCGTAAAAAACTTATAAATAATTTTTTACTCATACAATTGAATTACATTGTGATGCAATTACTTCTCGTATTTGTATTTTTCAAAAATATGCAGTTGTCATTGTTCTCATACTATAACATTGAGTGCAAAAGCACTATATTATAGGCTTCAATTGCAAGTTGCTTTGTGGCTCCTTACATTTGATGCGTTTGTATACTAACACACTTAAATCCTTTTGTCAACAGTTTTTTCAAAACTTTTTAAATAATTTTGCAATTTTTTTTAAAGTTTTACAAAACTCGACATATTTGTCGATTAAGTTGTCAGCACGCTCACCATAAAACACTTTTTATTCGTCTTTCATTGGATGAGTCGATAGGCATAATACCATAACAAAAAACAAAAATCAAGCATTTTTAACAATCTTTTTAAAAATTTTTGAAATTTTTTTTAATTTCTCAAAATAGCCTCATTTTAGTCATCAACACGCACGTGTACACGCACACACGTCATACACGCACGCACACGTATAATATATATGAAAAAAGTTTGTTTTTACATCGGGTTTTAATATAATCTTAAAAATGCAACCCCCTCTTCGTTTCGTTTTGTTTGAAAATTCACCAATATTTGATATAATGCAAATATGAACAATTATGAATTTTTAACACAAGCAGATTGGAGAGACCCAACATCTTATGATAAATTTTTAAATCTCTTGCAAAGTTTGGCTAAATACGAATCCGCCCTTGACCAAGAACGCCATATCAAAATTTTAAACACAAAACAAAAAGTTTACGCCCTATCCATGGCGGACATCCGATTGATTGCAAAAAATATCAGCAAAAGCAACGGCTTTGACTTTTTAAAAGTTGTTAAATACAATTCGTATGAAGAAACGACCATTACTGGCATAGTTATTGCTTTGATTAAAGATTTGGACTTGCAAACCAAATTGTTGGCAGACTGGGCAACAAAAATTGACAACTGGTCGAGTTGTGACACGGTTGTTTCAACGATGAAAACATTAAAGAACAGCAAGGATAAATCAAAATATTTTGAGCATTACAAGCAAATGTGCTTTGATAAGCGTGAATTTGTGGCTCGATTTGGCATTGTTTGTCTAATGGTGAACTTTTTAGAAGAGTCGTACATTGACGATATTTTATCCGTCTGCAAGCAAATCAAGCATCAAGGATATTATGTTAAAATGGCTGTTGCTTGGCTCATCAGTTTTGCTTTTATGAAATTTAGAGATAAGACCTATGCCCTGTTAGAAGAAAAATGTTTGGACAAATTTACACAAAACAAAGCAATTTGTAAATGCCGTGACAGTTATCAAGTTTCAGCAGAAGACAAACAAACGCTAATCAGTTTAAGGATAAAATAAAAATTTTGTTTTTTGTCCCAATTTAAAAAACTAGATTATTCTGCAACCCTAATAACGTGATTTGTTGTGGATACAAAAAAACTGCACCAAAATTGGTACAGTTTTTTATTGCTTAAAACTTTCTATCTAATAATCCAGCGTATATATGCCGTTCGTAAACTCGCTGCCATATTTTCGCTTCCTTCTAGACAGAATTAGAATTTCCTATCTAAAAGCCCAGCGAAAATCATCGCTTGAACCTCGGGGCTAAGGCAACAAATGTCGTCTGATAAATTTTTGTCTTTAACGATTGGAGGTCTATTCATCAGCCCCTCTGGGAAATTAAATCCTTTCGAAGGTGCTTTTTGAACAGGTTTTTTGATTGTATTATTCTTTTCTTTTAAATAGTCCTTAAAATCGTCCGGAGAATATCCGCCACCCTCAAAAACCAAAGGTTGTTTTTCTGGCTGCTTTTGCTCCGGTTTTTCCTGTTTTGCAGGTTCAGATTTTGTTTCTGGCTTTTTTGCCTCAGTTTTAGGTTTGGATTTTTTGCATTTTGAAATACCAACAATTGTCACAATCAAAACCACCAAGCACGCACAGGCGATAAGGATTTTTTCCATTGTATTCATTTAAATTTCCCTTTTTTAACGACTTTTATATCTAATTAGTTTTCAAAAGGATTGCCTGGCCTGCCAATAGGGCCGCCCATTGATGGTTTTTCCTTATCCTTATCTGCATTGCCACTGATTGACTTACGCATATCGGTGTCAGCTTCCAAATTTTGAAGTTTATAATAATCCAAAACGCCAACTTTGCCAGTTTTAAGTGCTTGTGCCATTGCTTTATGAACTTCGCTTTCTGCCGCCAAAACGACCGCCTTCATTTCTTGTGTCTTGGCTTTCATTTCTTGCTCGTGAGCGATTGCTTGCGCTTTACGTTCTTCGGCTGCTGCTTGACTGATTTTCTTTTTTGCTTCTGCTTCTTCAATCTTCAATTTTGCGCCCATATTTGAGCCGATATCCACGTCAGCAATATCTATTGAAAGGATTTCATAGGCAGTTTGTCTGTCAAGATTGTCTGCCAAAATTGCCTTTGAAATGATTGATGGGTCAGCCAAAATTTCACGATGAGTTTCCGCCTTGCCGATTGTGCTTACGATACCCTCGCCAACACGTGCCAAAATTGTTTCAACATCTGCTGTACCGATTTGGCGATCCAACCTTGCACGCACGGTAACTTGTGCCAAGGCTTTAACTTGAATACCATTTTTTGCCATTGCTTCAATCCATGGAGTGCGAATAACTTTTGGAGTGATGCTTGTTTTTACTGCTTCCACAACGTCACGACCAGCCAAGTCGATTGCTTTTGCTTGGTCGAGAGTGAGGTCAATTTTTGCACTTTTTGCCGCAATGAGGGCGTCCACAACATTTTCAATATGACCGCCAGCCATGAGGTGAGTTTCCAAATCCACAATGCTGATATCCAAGCCCGCTTTTTGAGAGATGATGTAAATATCTACAACTTTTTTGTAATCAACTTTCCTAAGTTTCATACCGATAAGCCTTGTCATGCTGACATGAGCGCCACTTGCCAAAGCCCTAAACCAGATACGAACAGGAACCAAAACAAAAATACCAACTATAATTGCCGCCAAAACAATGAGAACGATTAACCAAATTGCCCATGCAGGCATTGCGAGTAACATTGAATTATTCATTTTAACCTCCTATTCAAACCACTTGCGAACCAACAATGTGTTGTCCTTAACGCCAATCACTTTGATATGTTGGTTGTTTTCAATATATGATTTAACTGACACGGCGTCGTATGTTATGCCGTTGATTTTGACCTTTCCACCAAGGTTCATCACGCCTTGCGCTCTGCCAGATTTGCCGATAAGCCTTTTAAGTTCTTTCAACTCTCTGCCGTTGCGAGATTCAAATGTGGTTGCATTTTCAAACAATCCTGTTCGCCCAAGTATGCCGTGTTGCGCACTGAAAACCATAAATATAAGGCAAACAATAAAGAAAACCAAAATCATAAGGATAAGCACAACCGATTGCACCAATGTCAAGCCTTGCACAATCCTTACAACCACGCCAGCAATAATGCTTGCGCTGCCCGCTATGCCAAAAAATCCAAATCCTGGCAACAAAACTTCAACCACAATGAACACCAGACCACCAAACATCAACGCTGCGGCAATCCAACTCATTTGAGAAAATATTTCAACAAATTCCATAACTTCACCTTCCGTTTGTTCAACTTTCTGTGTGGATTATACAACCAAAAACCCGCCTCGTCAATACCCTTTTTTAAATTTCACATCAATCAAACTGACAGAAAACCAAATCAAACAGTTCTTATCCCTGACAAATCAATCAACCCAAAAGCGGACAATTAAAGTCAAAAACAACCAATTTTAAAAGCTAAAAACATAAAAACGCACAAAAAAATCCGCACAAAAGCACGGATTTAAATCTCTTTATTGTTTTTTGGAATTTACTCGGTTCACTGCCGTCAAAATTAGGCAAATCACAGCCAAGCCAACTGCAACGGCGGAAAGAACCAATTTTACAGTCCTATCTTGAAAAACGAACGATGAAAGCACAATGCAAACCGCTGATGCGAGGATGCAAATCAAACTTAAAATTGAGCAAACAACAAATTTACGTTTTTTTGCCTTTGCTTGCTTTTGCATATCCACAACATCTTCCGGCATCAACAAATCCTTTTTGTCAATCGGCTTTGTGTAATCCCTCAAAGGGCTGCCACAATTGGTGCAAAATTTTCTATCATTGCGATTTTCTTCTCCACATTGGTCACAAAACATAATCTTCTCCTAAAATTATTTTAACATTAAACCCAGCAAAAAGTCAAAGAATTAACCAATCTTATTTTCTCGGTAATAGTAATAAAAATATTGTTGCGCATAGCCAGACAGATCACCATATTTTTCCGTCATTTCCTTTGTGATTTTTGCACGGTTGGTTTCGTTTTTGTGATATAGATGATTGTAAACTTTGTTTATCCAAACATCGACTGGAAAAACATCTCTAACCCCCAATCCAAAAAGCATAATACAATTTGCAACCTTTTCCCCAATGCCTTTAAAAGAAACAAGTTTGTCAAATTTTTGTGCATTGGATGCGTGTTTTAGATATTCGATATCTTGCTCGGTCAGAGCTTGGATTGTTTCAAACATTTGTGTTGCACGATAGCCAAGCCCCGCTGCCACAAAATCTTCAACAGTCGCAGCCTTTATTTCCTGCAAGGTTGGAAAAGCAAAATACTCGCCCATATTTTTGCCAAACTTTTTACACAGACTTTCGATTGACTTTTTTATCCTGCCGATATTGTTGTTTGCACTTATCATAAAACTTACAAACATCTCAAAGGCGTCATTGTTTATAATCCTTATGCCTGGTGCAAATTTTATAGCCGGCGCAAGCAATTCGTCTTGCTTTAAGGTGTTTTTGATTGCAGAATAATCTGTAGAAAAATCAAAAAAATTGTAAAAATATTCAACATCATCCGTAAATATTTCTATTTTGTCTTTTGATGTTTTGAGTTTTGCCATTTTGTTTGTTGAAATTACGGTTGCAGTGTCCCCGTCAAACTGATATCTAAAAATTTGACCGCACGCCAGGGTTTGAATAACATCAAAATCGGTTGGGTCTTGCACAACAATTTTATCCTTAAATTTTGTAACTTTCATATCAGTCCTTTTTTACAAACTTGTAAACTGCAACAGTGCCGTATGTTCGCCTGTCAACATCAAAATTTGTTAAAAAATCAAAGTCGAATTGCAAGTCCTTTGAGGTTTCAAAAATAATGATTCCGTTGGCTTTAAGCAAGTTGTTTTGAATAATCTGCTTGATTGAATTTATGCCCAAATCGGTTTTGTAAGGTGGGTCAATCAAAAATATGTCAAACTTGGTGTTGCAATGTTTTAAAAAATCAAAATTGTCATTGTTCTCCACACAATAATCGCCCGAAATATTGTTAAGATTTTCCTTAATGATTTTTATTGCTTTTGGATTGTTATCCACAAACACAACTTTTTTTGCCCCACGTGAAATGCACTCAATTCCCAAAGCACCAGTACCAGCAAACAAATCACACACAACCGAATCCGCAATGTCAAATTGGATTAGGTTAAACATACTTTCTTTAACCCTATCCAATGTTGGTTTTGTTGTGTCCAAATCAAATTCTTTAAGTTTTTTGCCACGATATTTGCCAGAAATAACTCTCATACACTCAATATTAAAACAAAAAACAAAAAAACTCAACAAAAATGTTGAGCTTTAAAAACAATGTGATGATAAATAGGTTATTTTGTCAGTTCTGTGTCCGCTTTTGGGCTGGTTGAAGCAGTTTCTTCCTTTTCTTCACTTACAGTGTTTGCTTCTTGAAATTCTTTTATCAAAACAATATCTTTTTTATCCATTTTGAAAAGGACAACAACAGATGCAACAATTGCTGCCACCAAAACAAATGCTACAAGATACCACCAAGACCATACAAAAAACATAATACGCTCCTTATTTCCTACATTATAACAAAAAATATCAATAAATCAAAATAAATAAACAAAATTTTTAAATTTTTTTGCAATAGGCAAAGTTTATAAAACGCTTTCCCCACCCGTTTTGCCGATATAAGCCACTATATTTCACTGACGACCATAAATTTGATTGTTGTATTCACAAAAAAAGGAAGTGAATTAAACTTCACTCCCCTTTAAATTACTTTTTTGTTGTCTTTTTAGTTGCTGGCTTGCTTGCTGCCCTTTTTGCTGCTGGCTTTGCTTTTGTTTCAGTTTTTGTCGCAGGCTTTAAAGCAACTTTCTTTTCAACTTTTGCTTCTGCCTTTGGCTCTGCTTTTTTAGCAACTGGTTTTTTTGCTTCAACCTTTTCAGCTTTTGGTTCCGCTTTCTTTGCTGCCGGCTTTTTTTCTACTGCCTTTTTAGGTTCAGCTTTAACTTCTTTTTTAGTTTCAGTTTTTGCTGACTTTGTTGCAGTTTTCTTTTCAGACACAACAGTTTTTTCTTCTGCTTTTGTTGCTGGTTTTGCTTCTGCTTTCAAAGGTTTGATTTCAGCTTTTGCTGTTGTTTTTTCAACCCTTTTTGCGGCTGCTGTCTTAGCGACTGGCTTTTTTGCAGTTGTTTTCTTTTCAACTTTTGCCTCTACCTTTGGTTCAGCCTTTTTTGCAGGTTTTTTAACTTCTTTTTTTTCAGCAACTTCGGCTTTTGCAACAACTTTAACTTCTGCCACTTTCTTTTCAGCAGGTTTTTTTGTTGTCACTTTCTTAACTGCTTTTTTAGGTTCAGCTTTTGCCTTAACTTCTTTTTTAGGCTCCACTGCAACTTCCTTTTCAGTTGTTGGTTCAACTTTTGCTTCTACCTTAGGTTCAGTTTTAACTTCCTCTGCTTTAACTTCTTTAGGTTGTTCCTCAACTTTTGTTTCTGCCTTCTTAACTTCCTTTTTTAAAGTTGTTTTTGCAGCAGGTTTTTTTGCAGTTTTTGTTTCTTTTACTTCTGCTTTTTCAACCTTTTTTGCTGCTGGTTTTTTGGCTTCGGCTTTTGCAGGTTCTTCTGCAACTTTAACTTCCTCTACCGGTTGTTTTGGTTGTTCAGTTTCAGATTTTTCATTTTCCACAGACAAAACTTTTTCTTGGAAATCTTTCAAAATCTTTTTATCTCTAACGTCGAGCAACACCAAAACGATAACTAATGCGACAATAATGACTACAAGAATCAAAACTATCCACCACCAATTTTGTTGAATAAATTCCATAATTTTCCCCTTTTTTCTTTTGTTGATTTAATTGTATCACGCAAAAAATCAAAAAACAAATAATTTCGACATACTTTTTGCAAAATTTTAAAAATATTTTTAAATTTTAATTTGATAATTTTGAAAATATATTTTTTTATAAGTTTTTTTCCTATTTATTTTAAATTTAAAAAAATATTTTGCTTTGCTATAAAAAGGAATGTTGTATTAAAAAAAGGCAGAAATCCACAAATTTAAAATGGATTAACTGCCAATTTTTTAAACACGAAAATTGAATATTAAATTTAAATATTGGACTTTAAAGTTAAATATTAAAATCGGATTATATATTTAAATAAGGATACAAAGTATGCCGCCCTTGCCTTCGTTTACAATCCTAGTCAAAGTTTTGCGCAATTTCGCTTGCAATTTTTCCGGCATTGAGGTCAATTTGTTGTTTAAACCGTCCGCCACCAAACTTTCCAAAGATTTGCCAAACATATTTGTCTGCCAGATGCCTTGTGGATTGTTTTCAAACTGCTCGGTTAAGTATTTTAGCATATCCTCACTTTGCTCATAGCCACCCATGATAGGGCTAACTTCCGTTTCAACATCTACACGCATAATATGCAAACTTGGTGCTTGTGCTTTCAATCTGACGCCGCATTTCCCGCCTTGATGCACAATCTCCGGCTCTTTCAACTCCATTTCGCTAAGTGTTGGGATAACAACACCATAGCCAGTTTCGTCAACCTGCTTTAATGCCTGACTGATTTTGTCAAACTTTTGCTTTGCGTATGTCAAATCTTTCAGCGACGAAATCAACTCGTAATCGTCCTTTATCTCCGTGCCGCACTGCTCGCTCAAAACCCTGTAAAAAAGTCCGTCTTTTGGAACAATTTCAAAAGTTATTGCCCCGTCACCCAATTGGATATTGTTGTTCAAAATAGGTTCAAAGGCGTCGCTTGTTTCAAACAAAACTTTGCTTGAATTATATTCGCCCACCTTTTCAACATTTTCCAATGCGGAATTTACATTGTCCAAAATTTCTTTTATGGTTGGATTGTCAATCGGCAACGGTTTCAACCATCTAGGGATTTTGATATTCACCACTTCAAGTGGAAATTCTTTTAATATTTCTGCCATAATATTGTCAACATCTTCCTTTTCTAAATTATTTACATTCACAGCCAGCACTTTTGCGGAATAACTATCCGCCAAATTTTTTGCCAATTTGTTGGTTTTTTCACTCTCTGGCATTGCAGTGTTTAGCAAAACGACAAAAGGTTTTCCTGTTGCCTTAACTTGGTTTATTGTGCGTCTTTCCGCCTCAACAAAATTTTCACGTGGGATTTCGCCAAAACTGCCGTCCGTAGTCATGCAAATGGCAATGGTTGAGTGGTCGTTTATCACCTTTTCTGTGCCAATGCTTGCCGCTTGGGCAAACGGGATTGCCTGTTCTGTCCATGGGGTCTTTACAAAACGTGGTTTATCCCCCTCACTTGCTCCGACTGCTCCGTCCACCATAAAACCGACCGAATCTATCAATCGCACTTTAAAATTTGCATTTCCGATTTTCACTTTAACAGCCTCTGCCGGCACAAATTGCGGTTTGGTGGTCATAACCATACACCCCTCACTTGCCTGAGGCATTTCATCCACCGCACGCTCTTTATCATGCTTGTTTGTTATGTTGCCGATAACAAAATTTTGCATAAACTTTTGAATGAATGTCGACTTGCCACATCTAACTGGCCCAACAACACCTATATAGACATTGCCGTCAGTGCGTTTTGCAATATCCAAATAGATGCTAGAATTTTTTTCCATTTCTATCCTCCGATACCTTACAATATGTTTTTAAACTTTTGATTATAACCTTGTTTTAAAAAAGTTTTGCAAATTTGCATTTTCATCTTGACAACCCACTTTCTTATGTTATAATGCTTGAACATTTTAAATATTGGAGTGACTTATGAAAAACTTAATTTATCGTGACTTTGAAAAATTGCAAAGTGAACTTGCCTCAACCGACGTTATGATTCGTAGAGACAACAAAAAAATGCCTTATGACCGCTTGGTGATGGTCAACGCAATAGGCAAATTTTCAAGCAAACAATCCGACCGTAGCCGTGAAATTTCTCGTGCAAAAGCAATCCGCCGCAAAGCAAAAATGATTGAAGAACAAGCAATCGCTATGGAAGAATGCGACGCATTTATCGAATTTGTTGAAAGTCAAACAATATAATTTAAGCTTAGCAAAAAAGACCGCAACTGGCGGTCTTTTTTGTTTGTAAATCACATTTCAATGCAAACTAACCTAATGATGTGCTGCGACGCTGTCATGTTGAGCGAAGTGTAACGTAGTCGAAACATCCCTCCTATGCTTCGCAAAAGCTTATCTTTTCGTCCCGAGATCCTTCGACTACGCTAACGCTCCGCTCAGGATGACAACACCCCAGCAAATCCTCTCACCTTGTGTCTCCTTGTGAGGGAAAGGCTGGTGTGAATGCAATGAACACCAAAGGGTAGTTTTTATAACAACCCCACCACCACGCACAACATCGCTTTATTAGGGCTCCCGCAAAAGCGTGAGATTTTGTGGGATAAGGAGCAACGGAGCAAAGGGCTTATGTTTGCGAACAGCAAACTAGCAAAAGCGACAGTTGCGACGTGGTCCCCCGCCCGCTCACTAGGGGCGGACGAGATTTTGGTTCATTATAAATCCCGCTTCTAATTTGTGCCCTCTTTTTTGCCCAAATTAAATGCTTTTAAGATTTCATCCAAGCCCATGGTTGGATGCAACGCTTCATTGAAATCAAAGCCGGAAGAAGAGGTGTTGTTTATCAGTGTGTCGGTTGGGCCTCCACGTTTGATGTCACCGCCCTCATCCTTTTTTGTGTCCATTGCTTTTATGATATTATGCAGCAATTTTTTGATAGGGTCATCAACAACTGTTTGTTTTTTGATATCAACATTCAGCCCGTCGGTATCCTTTTCTTTAAGCCCCTCGTAAACAAGGTTTTTGAATTTTTCGCTCATATCTTTCAACTTCATGTCTTGTTTAAGTTCCGGATATCTTGCATAAAGTTCATTGATTATCTGTTCCATTCTGAGATACATCAATCGGCTGCGTTGGATGTCCAAAGAATACAATTTTTTCCTAGATTGTTCCAACTGATTAGCGTGTTCCATGCTTGCGATGATTGCACTAGAAATAGACTGTTCCTTTGACCTAAATTCGTCGATAATCACTCTCTGCCTTGCGTTTGCCTGTTGAAGTTCTTTAACTTTTGCCTCCAACTCGGCTATACGAGCATTCAATTCCGCTGTTTTATCCATTATTTTTACCTCTCTTTTTTGCCAAAATCAAATTGATTGTAAAGTAGCCAACAAACCAAACGACCAAAAGCACAATCATCAGCCACAACACAATTATATGATAAACAAATAATAGCACAATCAAACCAAAACCTGAAAATAAGGCAAATAATTTTAACTGCAATTTGTCTTTAAAATACAAACCAGTAATCAAACTTGCCAATGCGAAAGCAAACAAATAATATGCCCAAAATTGATTTATATCCCAGTTCCAAAATTTGTTGCCCAATTTTGAAAGGATGTTAAGCACGCCGCCAAGCAAAGCAACAATGCCGATAAACATACCGCTGTCAAGTTTGAGCGTAAAAGCACGGATAATCAGCAAAATGCCAATCAAAATCAAGGATGCCGGAAAACTGTAAGTGAAAAAGTTTATATCCACCGGCATTGGCAAAAAATCAAGGATAAAGCATATCACGTTTACAATCAACAATGTAAAATACAAGATTTTAGATTTCTTTCCCATTATTTTTCCTTTTCTTAACCAAATTATATACCAAAAGTCCCAATCCAATCAAGCCAATCACAATGCTTATCAATTGAGAAACACGGATATTTGAGTTGCCGATGAACAGAGAATCACCTCTTATCCCCTCAATCAATCCACGTCCCAAGCCGTACCAAATAAGGTAGATTGCAAGGTTTGTTCCATTTTGCTTTTCGTGATTTATCATCCTAAGCAAAATAAACATACCAATCAAATTCCACAAACTTTCGTAAAAGAAAGTTGCATAGTGCCACTCACCGTCGTGCAAAATGCTTATAGGGAAAATTTTCAAACCGTCATACAAAACTTCTTTACCGTAGCAGCAATGGCCGAAATAGCAGCCAATCCTGCCAATTGCCTGCCCCAAAGCGACACCTATCACAACAACATCAGCCAAAGCCCAAAAATTCTTTTTGAAAATCACGCAATATAAAATCACGCCAACTGCCCCGCCGATAATCGCACCATATACCGCAATGCCACCGTCCCAAATACGCCAAAACTCAGCAAAACTATACTGATAGCCGCTAAACAAGCAATAATAAATCCTAGCACCCAATATTGCCAAAGGAAAGACAAACAGTGCCAACATCCAAATATCATCTTCTTTAAATCCACGCTTTTTTGCCAGTTTTGCAGATATCAAAAGCCCAAACAACATACCAGCCGCCACCAAAATGCCGTAGTAAGTTATATGCAAACTGCCAATATAAAAGCCTTGCGGAGGGTTCAAAAACCAATTCATACCTTAATTATAACAAAGCCAAACAAAAAATCAAGCAAATAATGCCCCAACTCACAATAGTCCAAAATTTTACAATTGCTGACAGATTTATTCCTTTAAACGCTCACCCACTATTAAATATGTATATTTACATATATAAAAATTACTATTAAATAAATATGGCTCAATAAAAAATTGAATATCAATAAATCTAACATTTTTTAAAATTAAAACATAAAAATCTATATGAAATATTTTGGCACAGACGGCATCCGAGGGATTGTTGGCAAAAAAATTGATGAAAAACTCCTTAAACGGCTGGCAAAAGCAGTTGTTGCATATTTAAAAGCACACAATCTGCCAAACAAGATTGTTGTGGGCAATGATTCTCGCATTTCAAGTGATTATATTTTTGCCGTTATGCAATCTATTTTTCATAAATCCGGCGTTCAAACCTTTGATATAGGTCAATGTTCCAGCCCTTGTTTGGCGTTTGTGACAAAGAAGAACAAGTTCCCTTTGGGGATGATGATTTCTGCCTCCCACAATCCAAGCGAATATAACGGCATAAAGTTTTTTGATGCGTCCGGCAAAAAAGTGGACGATAAATTTGAGCAAGAGTTGGAAATTTTAATTGAAAAAAATCCGCATATCAGCAAAGCCGCATACACTTTTAACACAAAAGCCCAAAATCTGAAAAATGAATACATTTCAATGCTTAAAGCCGCAAAAAAAGTGAACTACCCCTGCATCCTTGACTGCGCAAATGGTGGCGGCTCTGAAATTGCAAAACAAGTTTTTCCGTCCACAAAAATAATCAACTGCCTGCCAAACGGGAAAAATATAAATCAAAATTCTGGCTGCACGCATATCGAAATGCTTGCAAATTTGTGCAGAGAAAAAAATTTGATAGGTTTTGCTTTTGACGGCGACGCCGACCGTGTAGTTGCTGTGGACAAAACTGGTGACGTAATAAACGGAGATAAAATTCTATACATTTTGTCAAAGTTCTATTTAAAATCTGGCGATTGTCTAATTGGAAACATCAACACAAATTCAGGTTTGGCCGAGGCACTGGCTTGCCGACGCATAAAACTTGTCCGCAGTTCAATTGGCGACAGATGTGTCTATCAAAAAATGATGCAAACCAAGTCCATGTTGGGTGGCGAAGGCTCTGGACACATAATCATCAAACGTCTCACCAACACGGGCGACGGAATTTTGACCGCAATTTGCCTTATGAATATTTTGCACCTCACAAACCTTTCTTTTAAAGAATTGTTGGACGGATACCATGAATATTTTGTGGCTGAGTTTAGCCTCCCTTTGGAAAAAGAATTTAAGACCACGCAAAATTTAAATCTGCTTATTGACTCGTACACCGAGCAAGGTGCCCGAATTGTTGTTCGCCCAAGCGGGACCGAGCCAGTTTTGCGTCTGCTTGTCGAACACAAAGACAAAGCAACCGCAAACAAAATGCTTTCCGCTTTGGTTTATACCATTAAAAATTTGCCAAAGTTTTAAAATTGTGTTATCTTTTTTGTATGGAATACATTTTGGAAGAAAGTTGGAGCAAATCTCTTGCCCCAAAATTTGATAGCGAATACAAACACAAACTTTTTAATTGGTTAAACCAAGAATATGCAACAAAAACCGTTTACCCACCAAAGGCGGAGATTTTTAACGCACTCAACCTTGTGCCAGTCAAAGATGTGAAAGTGGTCATCATCGGGCAAGACCCATATCACACCGAAGGTCAGGCTCACGGATTGGCTTTCAGTTGCCACAACGGTACCCCACAGCCAAGCCTTAAAAATATTTTTAAAGAAATCCACGACGATTTGGGCTTAACAATGAGCACCAGCACGGATTTGACCCCATGGGCACGCCAAGGTGTTGTGCTTTTGAACACCAGTCTGACAGTTATCGCACACCGACCTGCCAGCCATGCAAACGAATTATGGCACACTTTCACAAAGCATGTTATCGAAATTTTGAACCAACAAAACCAACCAATCGTGTTCATGCTTTGGGGCAATCACGCAAAATCCTTTTTGCCGATGCTTAACAACCCAAATCACCTTATTTTGCAAGCGGCACATCCAAGCCCATTTTCGGCTTACAACGGATTTTTTGGCTGCAAGCATTTTAGCAAATGTAACGCCTTTTTATCTTCCCACGGCGTCACCCCAATAAATTGGCAAATTTAAATTTGCTAAAAAAACAATTGACAACTTTTATCCTATTTTATATAATAAGGACATTATGGGAATACTTTCATTTATATTTGCAGTTATTATTATCAGCAAAATTATTCTACCAATCAAGTTGTAGAAAGCGTTTTGCTGTTTTGAAAATGTCAGCACTAACGCTGGCATTTTTTTAAAAAACCGCTATTTATGCACAATTAAACATATAAAGCGAGAATAGTTACGTTGTCACCCTGAGCGTAGAATGGACTACTCCGTGGCGTCATGTTGAGCGTAGTCGAAACATCTCTTGCTTAAATGCAAAGTTGTTGCAAAGCATAGAGATTCTTCAATTCCGCTATCGCTTCACTCAGAAAGACAATAAAAACGATATATAAACCAAAGGAGATTTTATGAAAAAAGAACAAGGCAATTTAAATTATGTTGCAATGGAAGAAGGCGTTTTAAATTTTTGGCAATCAAACAATATTTTTGAAAAATTAAAGTCCAAAAACAAACAGACTGGCAAGTATTTTGCCACCCTTGATGGCCCAATCACTGCAAACTACATTATGGGTTTACACCATGCTTACAACCGCACTTTTAAAGACGCTATGATAAAATTTGCCGCCCTTAAAGGTTATGATGAACATTATCAAAACGGCTTTGACGCTCACGGTTTGCCGGTTGAATTGCGTGCAGAACGTGAACTTGGGCTTAACAGCAAAAAAGATATTGAAAGTTATGGCATTGGCAAGTTTGTCACACAGTGCATGAACATTGTGGACAAATATTCCGCCATGCAAACAGAAAGTTCAATCCGCCTTGGTCAATGGATGAATTGGGATGACAGTTATTACACAAACAGCGATAACAATATCACCACAATTTGGTATTTCTTAAAAAAGTGCCAAGAAAAGGGATATATCGCAAACAGCCACCGCATAATGCGTTGGTGCACCCGTTGCGGCACAAGCCTTAGTGATCACGAGATGAGCGATGCAGACGCTTATCAAAACGACACCTGCCTTGCAATCTTCTTTAAATGTCCAATCAAAGGCACCAACAACGATATGTTGGTTTGGACAACCACCCCATGGACATTGACATCAAACGTTGCAATCGCAGTTAATCCTGAATTTGATTATAACATCGTAAAAGTAAAATCTCAAAGCCGCAACATCATTGTTTGCGCTGACCTCATGAAAGTGCTTAAAGATGACGTTGTTGAAGTTGTTTCGACAGTTAAAGGTGCGGATTTGGTTGGTTCAACTTATGAAACCTGCTTCCCTGACCTTAGCGAACAACAATTTGAACACAAAATTGTTGCTTGGGATTTGGTTGAAAAAACCGAAGGCACTGGTGCGGTTCACATTGCCCCAGGATGCGGTGATGCGGACTTTGAACTTGGCAAAAGTTTGGGTTTAAAACAAATTTGCCCTATCAATGAATCTGGCATTTATTATGACAATTTTGGCGTGTTTGCTGGCAAAAATGCAAATTGCGATGAAACCCGTGATTTCGTGTTTGGTTTGATGAAGCAAAGCGGCAAATTATATTACACACATAAATACACCCACAGCTATCCACACTGCTGGAGATGTAAACAACCATTGTTGTTCCGTTTGGTGGATCAATGGGTTATCAAAATGGATGAACTTCGTCCTCAACTCATTTCCGCAGTTGATGGCGTTGAATTTCAGCCAGACTTTATGAAAAAGCGTATGATGGACTGGCTCAACAATATGGGAGACTGGGCAATTTCTCGTTCCCGTTATTATGGCTTGCCTTTGCCTTTCTACCCTTGTGAACATTGCGGCAAATTGACCGTTGTTGGAAGTTTGGAAGAATTTAAAAAGTTGTCATCTTCCGAGCAGGTTGACGCATTGCCTCACTTGCACCGCCCTTATATTGATGATATTAAAATCACCTGCCCTCATTGTGGCAACAAAGTCAGTCGTATCAAAGATGTTGGTGACTGCTGGTTGGACGCTGGCATCACCCCATTCAGCACAAAACATTATTTTGACGATAAAGCGTTCTTTGAAAAGAATTTCCCAATTGAATGCGTTATCGAAGGCAAAGAGCAAATCCGTTTGTGGTTTTACAGTTTGCTTGTTATGAGCGTTGTGCTCACTGGCAAAGCACCATATAAAAAGATTGCAACTACCCCAATGCTGCTTGACCAAGAAGGCAAAAAACTTTCAAAATCCAGTCCAAACAACATTCCGCTTGACACAGCGTTTAAAGAAATTGGTGCGGACATCATTCGTTACAACTTTGTTTCAACCCCACTCATCAACGATGTCAAGTTCGGACGTGACACTTGCGACGAAGTTAAACGCAAATTGTTAGGGCTGTGGAATGCTTATGTGTTCTTGAACACTTATGCATATTTGGACAAACCTGATTTAACAAACTATCGCCCTGACGAAGAAAAATTGACTTTTATGGACAAATGGCTTATCAACCGTGTCAACGAATTTGTAAAGCACGCCGACAAATGCTATTCAGCCCAAGATTTTGGCGGAGTCAGCAAAGATTTTGAATTGCTTGTTGACGAACTTACCAATTGGTATATCCGCAACAATCGCAGAAGGTTCTATAAAAGCGAAAATAATTTTGACACAATGAATGCATATTTCTGCCTTAATTATGCCCTTAAAAATATCTCAATGGTTATGTTCCCTATCGTGCCATTTATCAGCGAATATATTTGGCAAAATGCGGTGCGTGAATTGGATAAAAATGCCGCTGAAAGTGTGGCTTTGCACGGGTATGTTGTGGACGAATTTAAAGTTGAAGATAACGGCTACACAGTTAAAACTGACATTGTGCGTGAAATCTTCACCATGGCAAGCAAACTCAGAAACGAAAATCAAATCAAAGTTAAACAACCGCTCAAAACCATGTATATAAATGGCAACAGCGAAGTTGCTGAGGCTGTAAAACTATATAAAGACATCATTGAAACTGAACTTAACATCAAAAATGTGGTTATGGAGCACGACAACAGCAAGTTTAACATCGAACTTTTGAACCTCGACTTCCGCAAGGCTGGCGCAGTGCTTAAAGGTGACGTTCAAAAAGTTAAAAACTATTTGGTCAACGCAACCGACGCCGAAATGGCAGAATATGTTGCAGGCTTTAAATCAGGCAGCGTAACCATTCACGAATTTGCAAATTTAAGCCCTGAACTGTTCACCCTATCCACAAAAGCAAAGGATGAATTTGTTATTGCAAACGAAAATGACATCACCGTTGTGCTTGACGTGACCCTCGACCGCAACTTAATGCTTGAAGGTTTGGCTCGTGAACTTATCCGTGCTTGCCAAGTTATGCGTAAGGACGCCAACTTTAATGTTGACGACCGCATAAATGTGGAATTTTCAACCACTGGCGCAGATTTAAACGAAATTTTAAAAACTTATCAAGACAAAATTAAATCCGAACTTTTGATTTTAAATATCGGCGAAATTGCCTCACCAGAAAAAGTTTCAACAGTCGAAATTGGCGACGAACAAATCACAATAAAAATGTCACGCTAGATAAATCAACCCGCACAAATATATTGCGAATATGTTATGGACAAAACATAAATTTAATAAACCGATTTATTTCGTTATGTTCATAAATACAATTGTTGTATTCACAAAAAAAATCCACCGTTTTGGTGGATTTTTTGTTTGCTAAATATTTGTAATTTAAATTAAATTTAGATTTTTTTGGTTGATAATTCAAATCAATTTCCTTGTTCGATTTTTCAAGCAATGTTTTTTTAACTTTAAATTGTTCCTCAGCAATTTGTTCTGTAAATTCGACATCAATCAATGCTTTTTGTTTTGCGTACTCGTCAGACTTTTCATATTTATATCTTGCAAGACGGGCTTCAACTTCCTCTTCGGAAATTTGTTTTCTCCTCTTCACACCTTCCAACCTGCACAGCAATTCAAAATCTTTCAAATATTCAATTTTGTCGTCAAACGCTTTGATAAGCCTTCTTTTGCATCTCTTCATGAAATTTTCAAATTCTTGTTTTGCCTCGTCTGGCTTTTTCAAATCTTTTTTGTTTTGTTTGATTTGGAAGTCGAGATACATACTGCCATATTTTTTAAGCCTAACCATATTTTCGATTGAATAAAAATGGTGACGTTCCTTTTTCTTTGTTTTTCCGTTTGCTGTCTTAACCGTTTTGATTTTGTCAAAATACACATCATAAAGTTTTGAATTGAAAAAATAATGGTCATTTTGTGAGGTAACAACTTGGAAATATCCTAGCCCAGAATAGTAATACATAAAAACTTTCAAAGCTTCATGTTCACTATGAGCCAACGGCACAATAACTTCATTTTCCAAAAATCTATTTTCTATCATGTTTTTATCATACCCCACAAACCAAGTTTTGTCAATAGCAAATGTTTAATCCGCAAAACAAACCAACTCAACAACGGCGGTTGAAAACTGCTTGCAATGAGATATGCTTACATCCACATCTTGAACCGCTTTTTGCCTAAAAATCCTTTTTAAATACGGCGTAAGATTTATGTATGGCTTGCCCGTTTCTTTGTGCAAAACTTCAATCTGCAAATAATCTATATCCTCATCAACCACTTTGACAAACGCCTCTTTAACACAAAAAAATCCTGTCAAATGCTCCTGCCAATTTTCAAATTCCCTTGCGTATTTCAATTCGGCTTCCGTAAAAATCCTCGTCAACCCTTGCTCTGAATAATGCTCAAAACGAGAATTATTTTCTAAATCTACACCAATCATTTTTGTTTCCTTTTTTATTGATTTTTTAAAAAATATTTAAAATTTCTTATTTTTTTATATTTTTATCGCATTTTTTGCTTATTTTTTAGATTTTTTTAATATTTTTTAAAATTATTTACAATTTTTTAATTTATCCAATTAAATTTTTAGCTTTTATTTTTTATACTTTAATCAAAAAATTCATCCTGCTCATCAGCGTCAAATTCGTACTGTTGAAGCACTTTGCTTACATCGCCCCAATTAAAACCTTTGTTAAGCAAATGTCGGATAAGTTTTTCTTTCACCTTTTGAGAGTGAGGTTTGTTTTTCAAAAATTTTTCAGCACTTGCCTTACAACTTCCCTCATCGCTCAAATCGCAAATCAATTCAGACAGTTGTTCCTTTTTTACTCCAAAGCCCAACAATTTTTGCTTCAATTTGTTCACGCTATAACTTGGATTGCTTCTAATATAACTTGTTGCAAAAAGCGAGTCGTTTATCAAATTATAATCCTTCATTTTTTGCAAAACGGCATTGATTGTTTTTGTTTTAAACTCTTTTTTATACAAATAATCCTTGATTTGTTTTTCAGTTTTCATGCTGGAAGAAATGTATTTTGTTGCAACATTAAACGCCACAATTTGGTCGCTTTCCTCCACTGATTTAAAAAACTTTTCGTCGTCAAGTTGCCCAACCGCCAGCCTATCTTTCACAATAATATCGCTATGCACAACATATTCGCCCTTGTCCGTTTGCACAACAAACAAATTGGAATTTTTGCCTGATTTTAAATTGATTTTATATATTTCCATATTTATATTTTAGCATATTGCCCATTTTTTGTTAAGCATTCCGCTCATCGCCACAAAAATTTTGTATTTAAAGCCAACTAATCAAACAATTTTGCAACAACTCATAATTTTATATCATTCAAAACGCACCAAATTTTTTTCACATTCATAAATTTGATTGTTGCATTCCCAAAAATTTCACTTTATTTTGGCATAAAAAAAACGGAACAAATCCGTTTTTGATTAAATGTTAAAGATTGATTGTTGATTTTGCTGATTTTGGTCATCCTCAACAGATTTAACTTCTTCATAACTTGACTTTAAAAATTTTGCCACGTCTGGGTGAGGTTTTTCCACTGAATCAATATACACGTCCGCTTGTGCCACTTGCCTTTCGTGAGTGTAGAAATCTTCGTCGTAATTTATGAGGCTAATTTTTTCGCCGTCAAAATCCATAGCATAATCAACGTACTGCGCCACATAAATCAACTTGCCCAATTTGTTGAAATATTTATATGTGCCATTTGCCCTTATAAGTTTTATCAAGCCATGACTAAAAGTTGAACATTCAGTGTAATCATCAAACGGCACAACTTTTTTGCCCTGTCCATTTATGATACCGATTCGCTGCCCCGTATACACTGCCCACAACGCTTCCCCAACCGGTTTGATTTCATCAGCAATTGGTGGAAAAACAATTTCATTTTCGTCATTAAGCAACATTTTATATACGCCCATTTGGTCAACTTTCATATGCGGCTCCTAAATATGTATATGATGGTTATATCACATTTGTCGGTTTTTGTCAACACAGATGTTTAAAATGTCTAACAATTTACAAAAATTGGCAAATCGGCGTTGGAAGTGATAAATCTTTTTCTTGCTTTTCAAAATTTAATCAAGATAACAAAATGTTTTGTTTTAAAACAAAAAAATGCTAACATAACTAATATAAGTGAGGTAATATGAAAATCAAAAATATCACAGCGTACGAAGTTATTGACAGCCGAGGCAACCCAACAGTGGAATGTGAGGTTGTTTTGGAAAATGGTGTAAAAGCAACCGCAATTGTCCCAAGCGGAGCCTCAACTGGCGAGCGAGAGGCTTTGGAACTTCGTGACGGAGGCGTTCGCTTTCATGGCAAAGGGGTCACAAAAGCCGTAAACAATGTAAACAACATCATTGCAAAGCATTTGATAGGTATGGATGTGGAAAAGCAAAAACTTATTGACCAAAAGATGCTTGACCTTGACGGCACCGAATTTAAAACAAATTTGGGCGCCAACGCAATATTGTCCGTAAGCCTTGCCGCAGCAAGAGCCAATGCAATAAATAAAGGCAAACCTTTATACAAAACGCTTGGAAAAGGCATGAAGTTACCTATTCCGATGATGAACGTTATCAATGGCGGGGCTCACGCAGATAGCAATGTAGATTTCCAAGAATATATGATTGTTCCTATTGGCGCAAAAACTTTTGCCGAGGCAATGCAAATGGCAAGCGAAACTTTTGTTGAACTTAAAAAAGTTTTAAAAGGCATGGGATATCCAACCGCTGTCGGTGACGAAGGCGGCTTTGCCCCAAACTTTAAAAATAACGAACAACCTTTGGACGCAATTGTCAAGGCAATAACAAATGCTGGTTACACCCCCAAAAAGGATATTGCAATTGCAATGGATATTGCCGCAAGCGAATTTTATGATAAAAAAACAAAAAAATATGTTTTGGCAAAAAGCGGTGCCGGCAGCAAAACAACCGCACAAATGATTGCATGGTACTCTGACCTAATCAAAAAATATCCGATTATTTCAATTGAAGACCCATTAAGCGAAAATGACTGGGCTGGCTGGGCAAAAATCACCAAAAAACTTGGCAGCAAAATCCAAATCGTTGGCGACGATGTGTTTGTTACAAATCCAAAAATTTTAAAAGACGGCATTGAAAAAGGCGTTGCAAATGCAATCCTTATCAAGTTGAACCAAATTGGCACACTCACCGAAACGCTTGAAACAATTCAACTTGCAAAAGACAATGGCTACAGCACCATAATCTCACACCGCAGCGGCGAAACTGAGGACACTTTTATTGCCGACCTTGCCGTGGCTGTGGATGCTGGGCAAATCAAATCCGGCTCGATATGCCGAACCGACCGTGTGGCAAAATACAACCAACTCATCCGCATTGAACGTGAGTTGGGCAAAAAGGGAGTTTATAGCAAATGATTATTTCAATTGACGGCCCAGCAAGCAGTGGCAAATCAACAGTTGCAAAATTGGTTGCAAAAAAATTAAATTTTTTCCATTTTAATTCCGGTGCACTTTATCGTGGCGTAACTTGTTATCTGATTTCAAGCGGCGTAGATATACAAAATGGTATCGGTGATACAAACGACATAACTTTAACAACTAATTTTATCGATGGCGAGCAACACGTTTACGTCAATGGCAAAGATTATACACCACACCTTAGAGATAATATTGTCAGCGAACTAAGTCCGATTGTAAGCCAGCACAAACCCATAAGGAATTTGATTGACGATTGCCAAAGGTCTTTTGCCACCTCACACAATGTTGTGATTGACGGCAGAGATATTGGCAGTTTTGTCTTCCCCAATGCTGACTACAAATTTTACCTTGATTGCGATGTAAACATTCGTGCCCAACGCAGATTTTTGGAAGAGCAGAAAAAAAATTCAGGCATCAGTTTTGAAGAAATTAAAAAGCAACTTATTGAGCGAGATGAATTTGACAAACACAAACCAATCTCACCTTTGGTTGTTCCAAAAAACGCAATCATCGTTGACTCTTCAAACAAAACTATTGAACAAGTTGTTGATGAAATTTTGTCATTCATAAAACTTAAATAGATTAAAATTTCAAATTTAAAAATGAGCATGTGCTCATTTTTTTTTGTAACTCGGCGTTTGACAATCGACTTTATAATTTTTACACGTTCAATTCGTAAAACGTTTAAAATTTATAAAAAAATATGATATTTTTTGTTAATTTTAAGTTAAAAACAGATATTTTTACGCATTTCCTTAAAAAAACACATAAATTTTGGCTATTTTTCTATTTTACCCCATTGACAAATCGAAGATTTGGTGATATTGTATCCACCGTCCAAAGATATAATGGCTTAAAGATGATTAAATTGGAAAAATTACACAATAAAATTATCAATTTGACATTTTTAGACAATTTTACACTCGGTTTACATATCTCAAATTAAAAATTTTTCAAAATTGGGTATTGACAAACCACCAAATGTGCCTTATACTTTACGACGTATTCAAAGGGGGAATTTAAACCATGAGAACATCTATTTCAATCAATGAATTTATTTTTATTTGTAACCATTATTTGGCAGACGATACAGTAACTTCTAGTTTTTCAGCATACGGTGTGAATAACGATCTCTTTAATATTGCCTCATCATTGAAGTTGAACAAATCAGTGATTTCGGATGAAACCGTTAGTTACAGCGACTCTTCTTTCCGTGCCGACAGTCACTATTCAAGTTCAACTTTGGACTACTCATTGTTGGCAGACCGCAAACAAAGAGATATAAACAAATATACAAGCATTGTTGAATTTTTGATTCAAAACGCTTCAACAATTGTTGACACTGCAACCTGCTCAAAAGAAAGTTTCTTTACTGACTTAACTCAACAACTTGCAGCAAATTCAATTGCTTTGGATTTGAAAGAAGAATCATACGAAAAACTTCAAAATGAATTTAAAATGTACGACAAAAATATGGAAGTTCCAAAAACTCATCCTATTCGTAGTTTCTTAGCAAAGAAAATTGGTTTGCCAGCATTGGCAACAGTTGGTGTTGGTGGCATTATTGGTGGCATTCTTTCTGGTTTGCCAGTAGTTGCTAATTCAAGTTTTGTATCACCTAACCCAGTAGCAAACTTCTTTTCATGGTTCACTGCTGGTGCGCTTGTAAGCATTCCAGTTGGTCTTGGCGTATTCACAGGTATCCACAAATTGACAGTTCAAAAATATGCAAAAAAATACGGTTCAAAAGCTGGCAATTTGGAAGCAATGGACGCTTTGGACATTCAAGATATGAAAACTTTGCAAAGTGAAAGCACTATCCTTCCAATCAAAAACCTTATGGCAGAATTGAAATCTACAAATGACAAAATCATCGAAAACAATTCTGGCAACTGGTTCCAACGTCATATTGTAAATTTCCATTACAAGAAAAAACATCGTAATTTGTTGTGGGCAGCCGCAGCATATATTCAAGACCTTCGTTGCAAAGGTGAAACATCTGATGAAAAGCAATACAACAACTGCAAACTTTTGTTAAGTTACATTGACGATTGCTTGTCAAAAGAAGTTAGAACAAATTTCGTGAACTATTCAAGCGCAAACAAAAAGTTGGAAAATGTTGATATTTATGCAACAATTTTCGCAGGAAGAGATAAAAAAGATAGTGTTGAAGCAGTTAAAGACTCTTGCCATTCATTGGTTCGCACACTTTCTTTGGAACATTACAACAGTGAAGCACAATCACCATTATTCAATTTGTCTTCTAGATGCTCACTGATTCCAGCACCGGTTGAAGAACCTGTTGAAGAAGAAGTTGAAGCAACAGTTGACGTTGTTGACGAAGCAAACGCTGAACAAGATGAAACCATTGAACAAGAAGTTGTTACAACCGAAACATACACAGAAAGTGCAGAAGCAGTTGAAAAAGACACAACTTCAACAAGCGAAGAATCTGTTAAAAACTTGGTTAAAAAAGCAGCTTCTAGAAATCCTGAACTTCGTGTTAAAGAACTTAAATCTCAATACAATGTTATTGTTACACGTGCTGATGGCACAAAGGACAAAGTTGTTGTTAAGAAAACTAATGACACCGACATTGACGAATTGGCTGTAAGCGCAACTGTACGTTCTTGCCTTAGCAGTGCAATGTCTACCCCATCAGAAGCAGATGATGAAACAAAAACCGAAGATGATTCAAATATCGAACAATTGTCATTCTTAGACTAATTTGCTAAAAAAAATTATAAAAAAATTAAATTATACACAAAAAAACGACTTAAAAATTAAATTTTAAGCCGTTTTTTTTGTTGTAAACAACAAACCATATTTATGAACATTAGCTAAACAAATTGGTTATCTTTAAATTAGATTTTGCAATTTAGCAATGCCTTGCGTGGATTTTTGTTAGATAAATTTTAATAATTGCTGCTTGCAATTTCAAAATATGATTGTGGATGAGCACAAACTGGGCAAACTTTTGGTGCAGTTTTGCCAATATGTCTATGACCACAATTGCGACATACCCACACAACCACTTCCTTTTTTACAAAACATTTTTTTGTTTTAACATTTTCTGCCAAGGCATTGTATCTTGCTTCGTGTTCTGCCTCAATTTTTGCAACACCTTCAAACATCTTTGCAATTTCTGCAAAGCCTTCCTTTTTGGCAGTTGCGGCAAATTGTTTGTACATATCTGTCCACTCGTAATTTTCACCAGCCGCAGCATCTTTGAGGTTTGTCAAAGTGTCTGGAACTTCGCCGCCATGCAATAATTTGAACCACAATTTTGCGTGTTCCTTTTCATTGTCCGCTGTTTCAGTAAATATTGCAGCAATCTGCTCATATCCTTCTTTCTTTGCCTTGCTTGCATAAAAAGTATACTTATTTCTGGCTTGACTTTCACCAGCAAATGCTGTCATCAAATTTTTTTCAGTTTGGCTGCCCTTCAATTCTTTCATATTTTCTCCTTTAAGTGTGTTTGTTTCATAATTAAAACATAATTATTATACAACAAACTTATGGCAATAATCAAATTTTTTGATAGGTTTTAAAAAAACTTTGCTCTTGTTTTGATTGCCCTGAAAGGTTTAATTTGATAATATAAAAATAAGAAAAAAGGTCAAAGAGAGGTGAAAAGATGATAGATAAAAAGATAAAAGAAGAATTTAAAAACTTAAGAAATAGTTTTAATATGCATGCCGTTAAACAAGTTGAAAATTCGTATTACTTTGACGATATTTTGATTGATGACGGCAATTCTATCGTTTGGGAAGGTGACAATTTTATAACAGTGAAATACACTTCAAGGAATAGCATTTCAAGAGTTTTGTCAAACCTTTACCCTATGAGTTTTACATTTAGACACAAAAAAGTTGCCTCGATAGAATCTGTTTTGCAGGGCATAAAATACAAAGATAAAAAGACACAAAACAAGGTGTTTAAATACGCAGGCGTGGACGCTTATCACACCCGTGCGTGCAATTCTTTCGACTTTTGGGGCAACGACGGAAAGTTGTATTGGCAAGGAAAAGTTATCAATCGAAAAGAAGAGGAATATCAGGACTTTTTGGATGAACTTTATTTAAGCGTTTTTGAAAATCCATTATATTTTAGAGCACTCATTGCATCAGGCAACAAATATTTGCTCCACCATATTGGAAGGACAGACAACAACGAAACTGTGCTCACAAGATATGAATATGAGTCCCGTTTGTATGCTTTGCAAAAACTTGCAAGCAAATATAAAGAATGTAAAAAATACAATAAAACTTTAAATAAATAATCCAAAAATAATAAAAAATATTTATTA